>NZ_JBQFSM010000004.1:0-343912 GCF_056538005.1 Ruegeria sp. BI11
GCTTCGGCTTCGGCTTCGGCTTCGGCTTCGGCTTCGGCTTCGGCTTCGGCTTCGGCTTCGGCTTCGGCTTCGGCTTCGGCTTCGGCTTCGGCTTCGGAAAAGGCCTCTTCTACTGGCTCAGCCACGTCAACAGGAGCTTCTTCCCCCGCAATTGTGGATTCAACCACTTCGTCCGACTTGGGGTCTTCCACCGGCTTTTGATCGGTTTTCTTCTTACGAGCCACCGCAACATTCCCCTTATCGAATCCAAAATCGCATGAATAACAGACCACTCTAAGTTAATCGGTGGTCCCGCCACCCTCAACCCGCATCGCATGTTTCACAAGTGTTTTAACTGCTTTCCTCATTTTCTTCTGGGTCGGCGCTTTGGCGATCTTTAGACGCGCGTGGTCCAAGGAATAAAGGGGTTCCGCGGTCGCTTCGCTGATCGAGGCCAGCCACAACGGCGCTGAACCAGTCCAGATATCGGCAAATTGTCGCGCCGTTCGGGGGGAAAATAACGGCGCGATAATCGGTTCTTTGCCACTGGCGGCGGCGGAGGCCTCTGGTGTTAGTGGTAACAAGTGTTGCTGATAGACGGCCTGTTCGCGCACGGTCAGCCCGGACTCGGTCAGGCGATTGGCGATATTGCCCCGGCTGTGTTCACCACGCAAATGCAGCAGCGGGCTGTTGGGCCTGTGTTTCAGCAGATTAGCCACCAGCTCTTCCGCCGTTGCGCCAACCATCTGCGCATTCCATCCGGCAATTTGGGCCGTGCCGGTGGTGGCGGGGCCGACGCAAAAGGCGGGCATGTCGCGCGATAATCCCAGAGACATGGCAGCATTCACCCCATTTGCAGAGGTGAAAATCAGCCCCCGCACCCCACCGACGTCGACATTGATCGGCAGGGGTTTGATTTCCAGTATCGGGGAATAGATGACTTTGACCCGAGATCTGGTGCGGGCCGACAACTGCGCGACAAACCGTTCTGAGGCGGCGCGCGGGCGGGTCATCAACAAATACAACGGTCGGCGCCTTCCGCCTTGGGATTGTTTGCATCCGCGCAGGGTGATACCCCGCTTGGCAATCATGGTGTAACGGATCAGACCAATGGTGCAAACACTTACCGTCCTCGGATTGGAAAGCAGCTGTGATGACACGGCTGCCGCCGTCGTGCGCCAGACCGAGGGTTCGGGGGCCGAGGTGCTGTCCTCGATCGTGCATGGCCAGACCGAGTTGCACAGCGCTTTTGGCGGCGTAGTGCCCGAGATCGCCGCCCGAGCGCATGCGGAAAAACTGGATATCTGCGTCGTTCAGGCATTGGACGCCGCCGGTCTGACGCTATCTGATATGGACGCCATCGCCGTCACCGCCGGGCCGGGCCTGATTGGCGGCGTCATGTCCGGCGTCATGTGCGCAAAAGGGCTGAGCGCGTCTACCGGCCTGCCGTTGATTGGAGTGAACCATCTGGCCGGGCACGCGTTGACACCGCGTCTGACTGACGGGATCGCCTTTCCCTACCTGATGTTGTTGGTTTCAGGAGGTCACTGTCAGTACCTGATCGCGCACGGGCCGGAACAGTTCACCCGGCTGGGCGGCACCATCGACGACGCTCCCGGCGAGGCGTTCGACAAAACTGCTCGCTTGCTGGGCCTTCCGCAACCCGGTGGTCCATCGGTTGAGGTTGAGGCTCGTTCGGGTGATCCCAAACGGTTCCGCTTTCCGCGCCCTCTTTTGGACCGGCCAGGGTGCGATCTGTCTTTCTCGGGGTTGAAGACTGCGCTGATGCGAATGCGGGATCAGATCGTGGCTGAAAAGGGTGGGCTGACCCGTCAGGACCGCGCCGATCTGTGCGCCGGGTTTCAGCAGGCCATCGTCGATACGTTGGCAGAAAAAACCCGCCGCGCGATGGATCGATATCTGGACGAAAATCCTGTAGAACCTGTGATCGCAGTTGCGGGTGGCGTGGCGGCAAATTCTGCCATTCGTGCCACGTTAGAGGCTGTTTGTGCTGAAAAAGGCGCGCGCTTTACAGCTCCACCACTGAATTTATGCACCGATAATGCCGCCATGATCGCCTATGCCGGGATCGAGCGGTTTCGTACTGGTGCCAGGGATGGGTTGGACCTGACAGCCCGACCCCGCTGGCCGTTGGATCAGACCAGCCCTGCAATGCTGGGCAGCGGCAAGAAAGGGGCCAAAGCATGAGCGTCGCGATTCTCGGTTCAGGTGCATTCGGCACCGCACTGGCAATCTCACTGGCCGGGAACGGCCCGGTGACCTTGTGGTCGCGCAACGCAGAGCAAGCACGCGACATGCAAAACACCCGCGAAAACGCTACACGCCTGCCAATTGTGACCCTCCCGGATGAGATATTGGTGACAGCCGATATACCGGACGCTGCGACCTCTGATGTGCTGTTGCTAGCGGTGCCTATGCAGAAACTGCGGACCGCTCTTGAGGAGCACGCCCAAGTTCTGACCGGAAAGACGCTTGTGGCCTGCTGTAAAGGGATCGAGCTTTCCTCGGGTCTTGGTCCTATCTCGGTGATCCACCAGACCATCCCGGATGCGCGCCCGGCTCTGCTGACCGGCCCCAGTTTCGCCGATGACATCGCGCGCGGGCTGCCCACGGCGCTGACGCTGGCCTGTGCGGATGCCGATCTGAGCGAAACGCTGCAGACCGAACTGACCACTGCCAACTTGCGTCTCTATCGCACCACAGATGTTATCGGCGCGGAACTGGGCGGTGCCTTGAAGAACGTCATGGCCATCGGCTGCGGTGCAGCAATCGGCGCCGGGCTGGGCGACAGCGCTCGCGCTGCCCTGATGACCCGTGGATTTGCCGAGATGCAGCGGTTCGCTTTGATGCGGGGCGCGCGCCCTGATACCTTGATGGGCCTGTCCGGGCTGGGGGATCTGGTGCTGACCTGCTCGTCCGAATTGTCCCGAAATTACCGTTTTGGCCTGTGTTTGGGTCAAAATCGCCCGTTCGACAGCCGCACTACGGTCGAAGGCGTCGCTACCGCACGGGCCATGGCCGAGATCGCCCTGGCCGAGGGGCTGGACATGCCCATCAGCGCCACGGTGGCCGACCTAAGCCATGGTACTTATAGTGTGCCCCAAGCCATCCAAACCCTGCTCAATCGACCCCTCAAGGAGGAATAATATGCTCATAGCCCTGATCGCCAAGGACAAGGACGGTGCCCTGCAAACCCGGCTGGACAACCGCGCCGACCACCTGGCCTATATCGAGGAAACCGGCGTTGTCTCCCAGGCCGGTCCTCTGCTGGATGGCGATGCGATGATCGGCTCGCTGATCATTCTTGAGGTCGAAGATATGGCTGCGGCACAGGCCTGGGCGGATAACGACCCTTATGCCAAGGCGGGGCTATTTCAATCCGTCGAGCTGATCGTGTGGAAGAAGGTCATCGGCTGATGGCGTATTGGCTGTTCAAATCCGAACCTTCCACCTGGAGCTGGGACCAGCAGGTTGCCAAAGGGGATGCAGGCGAAGAATGGGACGGCGTACGCAATTATCAGGCGCGCAATTTCATGCGCCAGATGGCTGTCGGTGATCGTGGGTTCTTTTATCATTCGCAAAAGGACAAAGCGATCGTCGGCATTGTCGAGGTCTGCGCCGAGGCGCATCCCGACAGCACCACCGATGATGAACGCTGGGAATGCGTCGACATCAAGGCCATCCGTCCCTTCACAACTCCGGTTACATTGGACCAAATCAAGGCGGATGAACGTCTTGGCGAGATGGTGCTGGTAAAAAACTCTCGCCTGTCCGTTCAACCTGTGACTGAAGAGGAATGGCGGACCATTTGTGCCCTGGGGGCAACCCAGCCGGATTGACCGATTCAGCGCATACAGGCGCAAACCTTCTCAAGACACCAATAAAATGGTATATTTTATGCGCTGCACCTAGTGGGGGCAACGGCGGTCGCAGATTTAGTGATCGCCTGTCTTTTGGTGTTGCTCGATCTTTGGTTGATCAATTCGAAAGCACGAACCCATGTCTGACGTTGAAGGCAGCGATGGGAATATAGAAGACGTTGCTGCTGAGCTGAGTTCGAAAAACTGGGAAACGCGCCTCGAGATTGCACGAGAGCAGCGCGCCGCTGCGCTGGCCGAAGCCCAGAAATCGCGTGAGCCAAAAACACCGTCAGGTAACTGCCATGAAACACCGCAGAGCGAAGCCCTAGCGGAACCTGGCGAGTCGAAATTCGAACAGGTTGTGTTTAAAAGCACCCAGTCAAAACACCCAACAACGCATCCCCGGCGACGGCATCTGAATCGCATGTATCCGGTTATTGCTGGCGCAATGCTTTGTGGTGCTTTCCTGCACTGGGCCACAACCAGTGTTTTGGCGGGATGGCGAAACCCCGACGCCGTAATTCAGGCCAGCTTACCCATTGAAACAAAGCCTGAAATCTCCGCGAGAATCGAACCGAGAGAAGACTATGTGCCTTTACCCAATCTGGAACCGGATACCGCAGAGCCGATTACACATATTGGCAAATTGAAACTCAAGGACGCCGCAGCACAACCGAAGCTTGGGCTAGCAGAAAGGGACCCAATTAAGCCGTTGGGTTACACACCGCCCCAGGTGATTGCCATCACCGACGCGTTGTCACCACCAGTGCTGCAAAATTCAGACCAAGCAAAGACGCCACTAAAATCCATGCCGGACGTCGTGTATGCCTTTGCGATCACGCATGGTTCGGCGCCAACACCCCCTGAATTGACTGACAACTGGCCTGTTCAAGACAGGACCAAAGAAACTGAGGTGTCTCTTTTTGTACCCGTGGGCGTATCAAATGAGACCAGCATTAACGTACTTGAGGTTTTGACCTCAGATCAGACCGACGTGGTTGCAACTGCGCGGGTTAATTTTTCCATTAAGGCGACTCAGGTTCGGTATTATCACGCAAAAGACGCGGAAATTGCTGATCTGACAGCAAAGGCGCTTGGTGGAATCTCTCGAGATTTTACGAAGGCAGGTTCAAAAACGCGGCCTGGTCATATTGAGGTTTACCTGGCTGGAAAAGGGGGTGGCAAGAAAAGCCGACCAGATCCAGTGGAACGGTTTGTTGCCCGAATTATTGAAGAGTTCCAGTGAAAATTCGGGAAGGTTCCGACGGTACAGAACCTTCCCTACCCCCGCGTGCTCCCTACTCACCACACGCGTTTGGAAATCTTTGGCTCTGACCGTCCTGGTCACACTCTGATACTAGTCGAATTCCGGCAGTCAGCACAAACGCCAAGTGCTTAAAATTGAAAACGCCCGCTAACGGACTGCCGGACGCCCATTGACCAAGGGTTCAGCCGTAGACGGACTCTTTGCCGAAATGTTTGGTCAGCATGTAATACACCACAGCACGGTATTTGTTGCGCTCGGACATGCCATAAGTTTCCAGCGCTTTGTTGATACCCTTCATCAGATCTGGCCCATCGGACAGGCCCAGTTTCTTGATGAGGAAGTTATTCTTGACTGTCTCAAGCTCACCTTCCTGCGTGGCAGCCACAGTTGACGCGTCGGCGTCATAGATCGCCGGACCACAACCGATGGTGACCTTGGTCAGCAGGTCCATGTCGGGGTCCATTCCGCATTTGTTTTTCAGATCATCTGCGTATTTGGCGATCAGCTCGTCGCGTTTACCCATGTCCCAATCTCCTTAATCCGTTGTCACGGCACGTTTCACCGATGCCCGAGAGACTAGCCTTGCAACGAGATTTCCCAAAAGGGAAAAATCACAAGGTTTCCCCCTAGGCCGAACTTTGCGGAACGCCGCGAATTGATTTTCGTGGATTTAGTATTTAACCTTTTTGTTAATTATGATTCCCGGAGGTCCTCATGCCCGTTTCCCTGCCCAATGAAACCACCGAATACCGATCCGCGCGCAACGCACTTCTTTCCGCCGAGCGGGACCTGAGAGCCAAGGTTGAAGAGGTCGCCGCCTTACGCCGTGCTCTACCTGCTGGTGGTAAAATCCCTGACGATTACACGTTCCGAGATCTGGCAGGCCAGGCCGCGCCAATGTCGTCGTTGTTTGGAGACAAGGACACGCTGATCATCTATTCGCTGATGTACGGACCGGATGCGGAGCGTCCCTGCCCGATGTGTTCGGCCTTTCTGGACGGGCTGAACAGTCAGGTCCATCATCTGACGCAGAAGGCATCGGTTGCAGTGGTGGCGCAGAATACGCCCGAAAAGCTCTTGGCTCTCAAGGACAAGATGGGCTGGAATGCACTCCCGCTCTATTCCGCACTGGGGACACGCTACCAGAGTGACTATCTGGCCGAGACGGAGGGTGGTGACCAGCTTCCCATCCTGAATGTCTTTCAGCGCCTCGCGGACGGTATTCGTCATTTCTGGAGTTCCGAGCTGTTTTTTGAACCCAGCGAATGGCATCCCCGGCATGTGGATGCAGCGTGGCCATTGTGGAATGTACTAGATTTCACGCCTCAGGGCCGCGGTGATTTCATCCCCTCCCTACGCTGAGCCGGCGGGCGCGACTATCGGCAATTGCCCCAGCCGGGTCCCTGAAGGTGAAAATGATCGGCATGTAAGCGGTTGAAATCAGGTCCAAGTACTACACGGAACCAATCACATGCGCCGCGTCCGATCCGGCGCAGAAATTCGGCCTCGGGGCTCGAAGACGCCCAATCCTGCAACAGGCTGAGTGTCCGTCCATCCGCCAGTTCCACCCCGACAATGTCGATTGAATCCGCGGTGGCATGGCTGCTCCACCCGCTGTTTTCGCCTTGGGCCGTGCGCATGCGGCGACAGTTATAGCTGCCCAGATGGCGCAACTTTCGGACCTTGGTGCCCAGAAGCTCCTGCGCTGATGGCTGCACCACATGGTATTCCCACATCGCTAGACGCAGGGCGGTGGTGCACCGTGTCTCAACAGCCGCAACCCTGGCTGAGGTCAGTTGCGACAACGCGCCCCGACCGGCAATCCCGCAATTCTGATCAACGACCAGATCCTCCATCGGTGCGAACTCCACGCCCGCGTCGGACAGAACCGCCCGACATTGCGCCTCATCCGCCAGCGCCCAGTTCAATTGGTATTTTGTGACCGGAGTGACCAGAGCGGTGACCGTCAGGCCCCGCAACGGATTCCAATGTGCGGGAACAGGCGATTGTGGATGGGACAACAGCAAGTACCCACCGGAACCAACAAGAAATAGAAATACGATGATCGAAAAGAAGGACGCCGCCAGATAAGAAATCCGGCGGCGTCCCGTGCGTTTGGTCATACCAGATCCGCGATCAGTAGCGGTAATGCTCGGGCTTATAGGGGCCTTCCGGCGCAACACCGATATAGGCCGCTTGTTCATTATCCATCTTGGTCAGTTTCACGCCGATGCGGTCCAGATGCAGGCGGGCCACTTTCTCATCCAGATGCTTGGGCAAGATGTAGACCTTGTTTTCGTACTGATCCCCTTTTGTGAACAGTTCGATTTGCGCCAGAACCTGATTGGTGAACGAAGCCGACATCACGAACGAAGGATGCCCGGTGGCGTTGCCGAGGTTCAGCAGGCGGCCTTCGGACAGCAGGATGATACGGTTGCCCGAGGGCAGTTCGATCATATCTACCTGTTCCTTGATGTTGGTCCACTTGTGGTTCTTCAGGTTGGCGACCTGAATTTCGTTGTCGAAGTGACCGATGTTGCCAACGATGGCCATGTCCTTCATCTCGCGCATATGCTCGATGCGGATCACGTCCTTGTTGCCGGTGGTGGTGATGAAGATGTCCGCGCTTGCAACTTCGTCTTCCAGCAGGGTGACTTCAAACCCGTCCATCGCCGCTTGCAGCGCGCAGATCGGGTCCACTTCGGTCACCTTCACACGGGCACCCGCACCGCGCAGAGACGCTGCCGATCCTTTGCCCACGTCGCCATAACCGCAAACCACGGCAACCTTACCGGCCATCATGGTGTCGGTGGCGCGGCGGATACCGTCGACCAGAGATTCTTTACAGCCGTATTTGTTGTCGAATTTCGACTTGGTGACCGAGTCATTCACATTGATCGCCGGGAACGGCAGGTGGCCGTCTTTCACCAGCTGATACAGACGATTCACACCGGTGGTGGTTTCCTCGGACACGCCTTGGATCTGGTCGCGCATCTTGGTGAACCAGCCGGGGCTTGCTGCCATGCGCTTGGCGATCTGTTTCTTGATCACCTCTTCCTCTTCCGAACCCGGAACAGGAATGATGTCCTCACCCGCTTCGGCGCGGGCACCCAACAGAATGTACAGCGTAGCATCGCCGCCATCGTCCAGGATCATGTTCGGGCCGTCTTCGAACAGGAAGGACTTGTCCAGATAATCCCAATGCTCTTCCAGTGTCTGGCCCTTGATGGCGAAGACCGGGATGCCAGCCTCGGCAATCGCCGCCGCCGCGTGGTCTTGGGTCGAGAAGATGTTGCACGACGCCCAGCGCACATCGGCGCCCAATGCAACTAGCGTTTCGATCAACACAGCTGTCTGGATGGTCATGTGCAGCGAACCCACGATCCGCGCACCTTTCAGGGGCTTGCTCTCACCGTATTCCGCGCGCAGGGCCATCAGGCCCGGCATCTCGGTTTCGGCGATGTCTAGCTCTTTGCGGCCAAATCCGGCCAATGCAATGTCTTTAACGATATAGTCCCCGGCCATCATATGCTCCATTCCGGTAAACAGGTCCGGGCTGCCCCCTAGCATCCCTTGGGGCAGGTAGCAACGCAGATGGCCGAAAACAGATTATTTGGCAGCAAAAATTAGCTGGGCTCACCCTTTAGTGCAATCTTCGGGATCGCTTCAAAAAAATCGGTGCCAACGGCGACAATACAACTAATGCCGTTCGCCTGGGTCACCAGAACCGTATAGCTTCCGGTTTCCTTCGAGGTCCAAACCTCCATGATCGCCTGTGCACCGCGCGTTTTCTGCAATCCGCCAAAGACCAGCTCTTCTGAATAGCTGTCCTGCAGCTTGGCGATCACATGCTCGCGTTGCGCACAACCTTGGGCAAATGCAGGGGGGGCAGTGGCGGCCATTCCAAAGGCCAGGGTAATTCCAAACAGTCGCTTAAACATAGCTAGCTCCTTTCGATACGAGTTACGTTCCGAGAGGGGCACACCAGGAGGAGCATGCGCCCCCCTCAGCACTAATGTCGGTATCACCACGCACCCCTTCAAAGCACGACTGGTCAAGAAAAAGTTGGCAGCTGGTGATCTCGACAGGTACATCATAACACAAAAACGCGAAACTTACGTGTGCGACTTCACAGGGCATGGCATAATGGCAACACAAGCACGAGCATGGCAGAGGATGCTGTCGGGGCGCAGACTGGATCTGCTGGACCCGACCCCTGTCGACATCGAAATCGAAGATATTGCGCACGGGCTGGCCTTTGTGGCCCGTTGGAACGGCCAAACGGCGGGTGATTTTGCCTATTCCGTGGCCGAACATTCCCTGCTGGTCGAAGAGCTTTTTGGCCGGATTGCGCCCAAAGCGCCGGTGAAATGGCGGCTCGCAGCTTTGTTACACGATGCGCCGGAATATGTGATCGGAGATATGATCTCGCCGGTCAAATCCGCCGTTGGCCCCGATTATGGTGCTTTGGATGACCGTCTGGCGGCAGCGATCCACATCCGCTTCGGATTGCCTGCTGCGGTGCCGAAAACGGTGAAACGTCAGATTAAGAAGGCTGACAAGATCAGCGCCTGGATGGAGGCGACACAGATCGCGGGCTTTTCTGAAACCGAGGCGACCAAATTCTTTGGTCGCCCGGATAAGGCGGTGATGGAAGGGTTAGAGATCAAGCTTAGACCGCCAGTTGAGGTAAGGCGAGCGTATACGGCCCGACATGATGAATTGCTGCGGAAGCTGTAGTCCTAAGCCACGTCTTTGATCCAGCGGGTTAGGGGAAGATGTCCGTGTCTCCAAAATCGTTCGAACCAGCCTGACTTGGCTGAATGTAGAAGTATATTAGGACTAAGGTTCCGATTATTGGAATGAAGCCAATCAACAGCCACCAACCGGTTCGTCCAATGTCGTGCAAACGTCTGGCTCCGATCGCAAGATTGGGAAGCAAAAGCCCAAGCGACACCAGAACTGACAGCGGCTGGCCGGCGCTCGGCTCGAACGCACCAAATCCAAGCATCGGTGCGATTAGGGTCCCATCAATTATCCGCGTCACCACAAGAACGAGAATTACGGCCAATACCCACCACCAAAATGTCGGACGCGAAGCTCGCCCGTTGAAATTAGCGTAGTTTGACAGGGCCCGCCGAAATGCCGTCGAAAGATTGTTCATTCCATTCTCCGCGATTGGACGGCATTCACATATCATAATTTCTTGTTATTTAACACGAAAACAACTGAATTTCGCTTCAGTAAACAGCCTAGGGAACTGGTACCAGAAATCCTGATGTACCATCGGGACAGTGCGCTAGACTATTATTCCACTGCTAGAGTGCGTTAAAACCCGCTTTAATCGGCCAGAAAGAGAGCTACCGCGGGCTGCGTTTCGCCAAAATCCGCTGCAACGTCCGGCGGTGCATGTTAAGCCGACGGGCGGTCTCGGAGACGTTGCGGTCACACAGCTCATAAACCCGCTGGATATGCTCCCAACGAACGCGGTCCGCGCTCATGGGGTTTTCCGGTGGTGGCGGCAGTTCGTCTCCTTTAGCCAGCAGCGCACTGGTAATGTCGGTGGCGTCGGCGGGCTTTGACAGGTAGTCGGTCGCGCCGATCTTGACGGCAGCCACGGCGGTGGCAATCGCGCCGTATCCGGTCAGAACCACAACCCGGCTGTCGGGGCGCTTTTCGCGCAGAACCTCGACCACATCCAGACCGTTACCATCCTCAAGCCGCAGGTCGACAACGGCATAGGCGGGGGGACGGGCGGTTGAAATGGCGCGGCCTGCAGCGACAGAGCCAGCGGTTTCAACTTCAAAGCCACGCTTCTCCATGGCTTTGGCCAGCCGCCTCAGAAACGGCTCGTCATCATCCACCAGAAGCAGGGATTTATCGGGGCCGATATCGAGGTCAGAGCTGTCCGCCATATTCTGTTCTTTCCGCAAATTCACGTCTTTGGCTTAAACATGAGTAATAGCAGCGCCATTCCAAAGGTCAAATCGACAGTGCGCCCTATATCTGATCCAAGAAGCACCCGACCTTATCGGCCATCTGTTCAGCCGTATCGTCGCGGTTGAAGAATTCCAGGAATCCGTGCTCGGGTGTCATCAGGTAGGTAAAGGTGGAATGATCGACCAGATAGTATTCGTCGCTTTTGTCCTGAGCCTTATAATAGGTCTTGTAGGCCTGGCTGGCGGCCTTCACCTGCTCGGCCGACCCGGTCAGCGCGATGGTCTTACCGCCAAGGTTAAACGCGTAGTCCGCCATCACTTCAGGGGTGTCGCGATCCGGGTCGATCGAGATGAACAGTGGCGTCACCGACTGGCCGCGCTCGGCCAAAATATCCACGGCCTCGGCATTGCGCGACATGTCAAAGGGGCAGACATCGGGGCAAAAGGTGTAGCCGAAATAAACCAGCGTCGGTTCGGTGATCACGTCTTTGTCGGTGATCGTCTCACCCTTGCCGTTGACCAACTCGAACGGGCCGCCAATGGCAGCTGAACCGCCCGCGATCTGCGCCGAGCGGCATTGCGCGAACTGGTCATCCGACCGACCGCCCAATGTCAGCAGCCACATGGCGCCCAAACCGACGGCCAGAACTACGGTTGCAAGGATGGCATAAAGGCGGGTCATGACATCAATCCTGAAATGAGAGGGGTTGTTGATCGTTTCGGCCGGGACACCTATCAAGATGCACAGCCGATGCAACAGGACAAAATAGACCAATGGCGAATTCCAACATCACATTGTGGCGCGGTCAGGAAAGCAGCAGTTGGATTCGGCTGCGCACGCTGATCCTGTTGCGCTGGGTGGCTATTATCGGCCAGTTCACAGCCATCACAGTGGCGCAGCAGTATTTTGACGTGCAGTTGGAATTGGCGCTGTGTTACCTGGCCATCGGTGTTTCGGTCATGGGTAACATGACGGCCATTCTGCTGTTCCCACAGAACAAGCGCCTGACCGAGTTTGAAAACTTTCTGATGGTGCTGTTCGACCTGCTGCAGCTGGCCATTCTATTGTATCTGACCGGCGGCTTGAACAACCCATTTGCCTTGCTGCTGCTAGGGCCGGTGACGATCTCGGCTAATGTGATGAGCACGCGATCGACCCTGATTGTGGGGGGGGTTGCGATCCTTGTAGCGTCCTTGCTGGCCGAGTTTCACCTGCCGCTGCGTACAGTTCAGGGCCAGACTTTGCTGATCCCTGATATGTTGCTGTTCGGAAACTGGGCCGCGATCGTTATCGCAATTGTGTTCATCGGGGCCTATTCCCACCGCGTCAGCTCCGAAGTCCGGTCTATGTCCGAGGCACTTGCTGCCACTCACATGGCCCTTGCGCGTGAACAGAAGCTGACCGATCTGGGCGGGGTCGTCGCCGCCGCCGCGCATGAACTGGGCACGCCGCTGGCCACGATCAAACTAACCAGCTCAGAGCTGATCGAGGAACTGGATGATCGCCCCGATCTGAAAGAAGACGCCGCCCTGATCCGCGAACAGGCCAACCGCTGCCGCGATATCCTGCGCGATATGGGCCGGGCGGGCAAAGACGATCTGCACTTGCGGCAGGCCCCCCTGTCCACCGTCGTGCATGAAGCCGCCGAGCCGCATATTCACCGGGGCAAGGTTGTGCATTTTGACGAAGGTCCGGCCGGGGACGGCGATGTGCAACAGCCCTCGATCCTCCGCAAGCCCGAAATCATTCACGGCCTGCGCAATCTGATCCAGAACGCAGTGGATTTCGCCCGTGCCAATGTCTGGGTCGAGGCCGAATGGACCACCGATCAGATTACCATCAACATCATGGATGACGGGCGCGGATACCCATCGCATATGATCGGGCGGATTGGCGATCCCTTTATGCGCCGCCGACGAGCCGAGACAGATCAGCGGACTCGTCCGGAATATGAAGGAATGGGGCTGGGGTTGTTCATTGCCAAAACCCTGCTGGAACGCAGCGGCGCAGAACTGAAATTTGCCAACGGGTCAGACCCCTATCAAAACCTGAGCGACAACCGTGACCGGCGGGGTGCGATTGTGCGAGTTTCCTGGCCGCGCAATCTGGTGGATGCGCAGACCGGAGACACGCCCGTCCCCTCAGGCGCGAACCAGCGCATCCAAGTCTGAGTTAAGACCCCGTTAACCATTAACACGCATAGTGCCTCCTCATGATATCAGTACCGAGGAGAGCATGGTCGACTGGATCATTCTGGCCGCAATTAGCCTAGTATCCGCCAGCCTGGCGGTGCAATGGCTGTTGCCCCGCCGTCGCCAACGGGGCGATAATTTTGGCTTATCCTCGCCCGCGTCTCTGTTCGATGTTGTCTTTCTGTTCGATGGTGACCGTTTGATCAGCCATTCCGACATTGCTCTGGAGGGGTTTCAGGCGGTCCGCGACTGGCCCGATCTGCGCCGCCTGCTGCAACGAGATTTTCCAACCTTTCCCGAGACACCTGACCTTATCCGACGCGAGGGCACGTTGGTCATTCCCGCCATCGATTGCACCATTGAACGCGACGTTCTGTGCGAATGGATCGATGGGATCGTTCGGGTGCAACTGCGCGACAGTGCCGACCGCCCTGCCCCGGTGCAACGTGACGCGCAGGATCCGATCCGGCTGGCAATGGAACAGGCGCCCTATCCGGTGTGGCTGCTGGATCTGCAAAACAACGTGCGCTGGTGCAACGCTGCCTATGTGTCGCTGGTGCGCAAAGTTCGCGGTCAAGATACCGATCTGACTGCACCGATGTTCCCTGGCACCGGAGAGGACGCACGGCTGGGTGCAAAAAGCCGCATCTCGATCTCGTCCGAAGACAGCGGCAACAAGCTATGGTTCGACCTGACGCTGGTGAATCACCCCGAGGGGCACCTGTGCTATGCCGTCGATATCAATGCAATCGTTGCCGCGGAAACCGCCCAACGCAAATTCGTTCAGACCATGACGAAAACCTTTGCGCAGCTGTCCATTGGTCTGGCCATTTTTGACCGTAACCGACAACTGGCGCTTTTCAACCCGGCCTTGATCGACCTGACCACCCTACCCCCGGATTTCCTGAGCTGCCGCCCCAGCCTGTCCAGCTTTTTCGACCGGCTGCGCGATCAACACATGATGCCGGAGCCCAAGAATTACCGTGGCTGGCGCAATCAGATGAACGACCTGCTCGAAGCGGCCGAGGACGGGAATTACCAAGAAACCTGGTCGCTGCCCTCGGGGTCAGTCTATTCGGTCAGCGGGCGGCCGCATCCCGACGGCGCTGTGGCCTTTCTGTTCGAGGATATCACGGCCGAGATTACCCTGACCCGGCGGTTCCGTTCGGAAATGGATCTGATGCAATCGGTTCTGGACAAGTTGGCCGATGCCATCGCGGTATTTGGGGATGATGGAACGCTGGCCTTCACCAACCGCGCCTATCAGCAGCTCTGGGGTGATACCGGCGAAGCTGGGTTCGAGCCGGATTCCGTGCTGGACGTGACACGCAGCTGGCAGGAACAAAGCGTCGCCTCACCGATCCTTGGCGAGATTCGCGATTTTGTGGAAATGCGTGACAACCGCGCCGAATGGTCAAGTGGCATGCGGCTGCGCAATGGCACCCATTTGTCTTGCACCGTTAGCCCCATGCAGAACGGCGCAACGATTGTGCGGTTCTCGGTCGAGGATGCACCAGCAACCCTGCCGATCCGTCATATCAGCGCTTGAACCGGGTTGCAGCCGCCCGGGCGTAAGGCCATTGTGGCGCTATGACGTTGCAGGCCGGTTCCATTACCCTTAATTCACCCGAAGAAACCGCCGATCTGGCCGCAAGGCTGGGCGCGGAATTGCGTCCCGGCGACATCCTGTTGCTTGAGGGTGAGATAGGTAGTGGTAAGACCCATTTTGCCCGCAGTCTGATCCAATCGCTGATGGTTGTCCCCGAGGATGTGCCCTCACCCACCTTCACGCTGGTGCAGGCCTATGACACCCCAGCCGGTGAAATCTGGCACTGCGACCTGTACCGGCTAACCGCAGTGGAGGAGATTGAGGAGCTGGGCCTATCTGATGCTTTTGACACCGCCATCTGCTTTATTGAATGGCCGGAAAAGCTGGGCCCGTTGACGCCCACAACCGCCTTGACTCTACATTTGAAACCAGACCCTAACAAACTGGAAAAACGTCATCTAACCCTCTCGTGGTCAGATCCGAAATGGCACAAAAAGCTGGAGAATGCCACATGACGAACCGGGCTGTGCTGGCCGAAGCGCTGATTGCACAAACACCATGGTCCAACGCAACGCGTGCGCCGCTGGCTGGGGATGCTTCGAACCGCCGGTACGAACGATTGAGCGATCCCGACACTGGCCGCACGGCGGTTTTCATGGATTCCCCTCCGGGCAAGGCCGAACCGGTCGAGGCTTTTGTTCGCATGGCCAACTACCTGCGGGAAATCGGCCTCAGCGCGCCTGAAATCTATGCAGAGGACACAGAATTCGGCTTTCTGTTGCTGGAGGACCTGGGTGATGATCTGTTCGCCCGCATACTCAAGCAAAACCCTCAGATGGAGCGAGAGCTGTATGAGGCCGCAACTGACGTGCTGATCGAACTGCACAGGGCACCCACCCTGTCTCTGCCCTCTTATGATCCGACCATGATGACCGAGCTAGCGGCGCTGTCCTTCACTAAATACGCCCAGGCGGTGTTGGGGGAACATGACGCAGACGCGCGGGTGCGGTTTGAAAACCGTTTTGCAGACATTCTGCATCGCGAAACCTCAGGCCGCAAAGTTGTTATTCAACGCGATTACCATGCGGAAAACATGATCTGGCTGCCGGACCGCGAAGGGGTGAAACGGGTGGGGTTGCTGGATTTCCAAACCGCGATGCTGGGCCATCCGGCCTATGACCTTGTGTCGCTGCTGCAGGACGTACGCCGCGATGTCGCAACAGGCACCGAGATGCGGATGGTAAACCGATACATCGCCGCAACCGCGGTAAATGATCATGATTTTCGAAGTGCTTATGCCGTGTTGGGCGCCCAAAGGAACCTGCGCATTCTGGGTGTGTTTGCCCGTTTGGCGACGGAATACGGTAAACCTCAGTATATTGATCTGATTCCGGCCACCTGGGCCCATCTGATGCGTGATCTGGACCATCCTGCATTGGTCACCGTAGCTGATCTGCTGCGTGGAGCCCTGCCCGCCCCAACCCCGGAAAACCTAGACAGGTTAAGACAAGCATGACCCGACACCCCGATGCCGTAATGCTGTTTGCCGCCGGGTTTGGCACCCGTATGGGCGCGTTGACCAAAGACCAGCCCAAACCCCTGATCAAGGTTGCGGGCCGCCCGTTGATCGACCACGCGCTGGATATGACAAACGATCTGCCTGCTGGCCGAGTGGTCGCCAACTTGCATTATCTGCCCGATCAGCTTGCGATGCATCTGACCCCCAAAGGTGTGCTGATGTCCCGTGAAGAGCCCGAGATTCTGGAAACAGGCGGCGGTTTGCGCGCTGCTTTGCCTCTGTTGGGGCCAGGCCCGGTCTTTACTCTGAATTCGGATGCAATTTGGTCCGGACCAAACCCGTTGACCATGCTCCGCAATGCGTGGGATCCAGACCGGATGGACGCGCTGCTGATGTGCGTTCCCATCGCCCAGACAATCGGGCATACCGGACCGGGCGATTTCACCGTAGATGCCGAGGGCCGGATCACTCGCGGCCCCGGATTGGTTTATGGCGGGGCGCAGATCGTCAAGACCGACGGGCTGGCGAATTTTACAGAACAGGCGTTCTCACTGAACCTACTCTGGGATCAGATGCACAAACAGGGCCGCTTGTTCGCGGTCACCTATCCCGGCCGCTGGTGTGACGTGGGTCGCCCCGAAGGGATCGCACTGGCCGAAAGGTTGATTGCCGATGTTTGAACCCAGCGGCGCGCCTCGTGTCTTTGCCGTGCCTCCGGGTGCGGATTTCCCGAAGGCCTTGGTAGAAGGCGTGCGCCAGCGTGCTGCTGAAAATCCGCCCGAGGCTCTGGCCCGAGTTCAGTTGGTCGTCAACACGCGCCGCATGGCCCGCCGCGTGCGCGAGTTGTTCGATCAGGGTCCCGCCTGCCTACTGCCGTGCCTGTCGCTGGTGACTGATCTGGGCGAAAGCGTCGATCTGGCGCAAATCCCGCCCGCCATCCCCGCATTGCGGCGCAAGCTCGAATTGACCCAGCTGATTGCCAAGCTGTTGGAACAACAGCCTGATCTGGCTGCACGATCCTCGCTTTTCGACCTGTCCGACAGTCTGGCGGCGCTGATTGATGAGATGCAAGGCGAAGGCGTTTCACCTGACACAATCCGGCAACTGGACGTCAGCGACATGTCCGGTCACTGGGCGCGGGCACAGGATTTTATCGGGATTGCCGACCATTTCATCGATTCTGGCCCAGATGCGTTGGACGCGCAGGCACGGCAGCGACGTGTGGTGGAAAACCTGATTGATCGCTGGCAGGTTACGCCCCCGCAGCATCCCGTGATCCTTGCTGGCTCAACCGGTTCGCGCGGTACAACACTGATGCTAATGGAGGCCGTGGCCCGCCTGCCGCAAGGGGCGCTGATCCTGCCGGGATTCGATTTCGACCAGCCAGACCACGTCTGGCAGGGTCTGGACGACGCGCTAACCTCGGAAGACCATCCGCAATACCGGTTCCGCAAGCTGATGACCCGGCTTGAGTTACAGCCGGGGCAGATCAAACAGTGGACCGACAATCCTGCCCCATCCCCTACCCGTAACCGACTGATTTCACTTGCTTTACGCCCAGCGCCAATCACTGATTCATGGATGTCCGAAGGCCCCCGGTTGTCCGATCTGGACGGTGCCACCAAAGACCTCACCCTGGTCGAAGCGCAATCTCCCCGCGCTGAGGCTTTGGCCATCGCATTGCGTCTGCGCGAAGCGGCTGAAACCGGCCAGACCGCCGCGCTCATCACACCCGATCGGATGCTGACCCGTCAGGTTAGCGCCGCGCTGGATCGGTGGAACATCCTGCCTGACGACAGTGCGGGTCTGCCCTTGCAACTGTCGCCTCCGGGCCGGTTCCTGCGCCATGTAGCAGGGCTGTTCGCCCGGCGGCTTGATGGTGAGGCACTGCTGACCCTGCTGAAACATCCGCTGTGTCACGATGGCGGCGAACGTGGCGCGCATCTGCTGCATACCCGCGATCTGGAACTGGATTTGCGGCGTCACGGCCCTCCGTTTCCGGACAGTGCCAGCCTGACCGCCTTTGCCATCCGCAAAGAGGTGCCTGAGGACTGGATGCAGTGGCTTGTGACGCAGTTCTGCGACCAACACCTGACAGGTGAATTGCCACTGTCCGATTGGGTGACCCGACTGCGCAATCTGGCCGAGGCGATTTCGGCTGGCAGTCAAGGCGATACGGGCACGTTGTGGGACAAAAACGCGGGGCAAAAGGCGTTGTCGGTTCTGACCGCGCTTGAGAATGAGGCCGAACATGGCGGCCCAATGACGGCCCATGATTTCGCCGATCTGCTGGGTGCACTGTTGGCGGGTGAAGAGGTCCGCGACCGTGACGCACCGCATCCACATATCATGATCTGGGGAACGCTCGAAGCACGGGTGCAGGGCGCTGATCTGTTGATCCTGGGTGGTCTGAACGAAGGCAGTTGGCCCGAGGCCGCAGCACCAGACCCTTGGTTGAACCGACAGATGCGCGATAAGGCGGGGCTGTTGCTGCCCGAACGCCGGATTGGGTTGTCGGCGCATGATTTTCAACAAGCCATCGGCGCGCCCGAGGTCTGGCTGACTCGCGCAACCCGATCTGATGACGCCGAAACCGTGCCGTCGCGTTGGCTGAACCGGATGACGAACCTGTTGCAGGGTTTGCCGGGGCAGGGTGGTCCTGAGGCCCTTTCCGCCATGCGCGCCCGTGGACGGCAATGGCTTGGTTGGTCAGAACAACTTGAGATCGCGCCGCGGATCGAACCGGCCGCGCGCCCGTCACCGCGCCCACCGGTCGCCGCGCGCCCGCGTCAACTAAGCGTGACCGAGATAAAACGCCTGATCCGTGATCCCTATGCAATCTATGCCAAACATGTCTTACGCCTGCGACCGCTGGACCCTTTGGTTCAGGCACCAGACGCTTTGCTGCGCGGGATCGTTATCCACGAAATCCTCGAACATTTCGTCAAGGACAGCGTGCTTGATGCTGCCTTGCTGACCCGCGAGCACTTCCTGACACGCGCCGAAACCCTGTTGGATCAGCATGTCGCGTGGCCCACCGCCCGAAAACTGTGGCTGGCGCGGCTTGAGCGGATCGCCGATGACTTTCTGACCGCTGAAATTGCTCGGCGAGGCGATGGCGGACCGGTGGCTTTTGAAGCGGCAATGAAGCTTGTGCTGTCTCCGCTGGATTTCACGATCGCAGGGCGGGCCGACCGGATCGACCACAACAGTCATGGCGCGTTGCGGATTGTGGATTACAAAACCGGTACACCTCCGACCGAAAGCCAGCAGGCCAAGTTCGACAAACAGCTATTGATCGAGGCTGCCATGGCCGAACAAGGTGCCATCGAGGGGATTGATCCGCTGCCAGTGGCCGAGGCTGTCTTTATTGGCATGGGCGGCACCTACAAAGAGGTCGCGGCCCCGCTGGTCAAGGAACCGCCGGACAAGGTTCTGGCTGAACTGAAAATGCTTATTTGCTCTTATTTAGAGCCTGATCAAGGATTCACCGCCCGCCGTATGCTGCACAAAGACACGGACGTTGGCGACTATGACCATCTGGCCCGGTTCGGAGAATGGGACCGCACCGATGAAACAACGCCCAAGGACCTGACATGAACGCCCACAACGATGCAACCGAGCGGCAGGTGCAGGCGGCGCGTCCGGATGCCTCAACCTGGTTAGCGGCCAATGCGGGTTCGGGCAAAACGCGGGTATTGACCGACCGGGTGGCGCGTTTGCTACTGGGTGGTGTTCAGCCGCAACATATACTCTGCCTGACCTACACCAAAGCTGCCGCCAGCGAGATGCAGAACCGGTTGTTCAAACGGTTGGGTGAATGGGCGATGCTGGGGGATGACAGGTTGCTGTCGCAACTGACCGATCTGGGCGTACCCGGCGTGATCGACCCTGACAAGTTAGCGCAGGCGCGTACCCTGTTTGCCCGCGCCATCGAAACGCCGGGTGGGTTGAAAATCCAAACGATCCACTCATTCTGCGCCTCGCTATTACGGCGTTTTCCGTTGGAGGCCGGGGTCAGCCCACAATTCTCGGAAATGGAGGACCGCGCCGCCGCCCTGTTGCGCGAAGAGATTGTCGAGGATTTTGCCGAAGGTCCACAGGCCACGCTAATTGAGGATGTCGCTCGGTTCGTCACCGATACCGGCTTTGACAACCTAACCGCCGCCGTCACGCATAAACGCAACCTGTTCGCACAACCGATGACGTGGACCGATTTGCTTCACCGTTTCGAGCTGCCCGACGGGTTTGACGAAATCGCCCTGCAGGACCGCGTATTTATGGGTGGGGAGGTCGAGCTGATCCGCGCGATCCTGCCTGCGCTGGTTGAAAGCGGCGGCAACAACGCTAAGGCTGCGGCCAAACTGGCGACGTTTGCTGAGGCACGGATTAGCAGCTTGCCCCTGTTGGAAAGTGTGTTTCTGACGGGCAAGTCCGCCAAAGAACCCTTTACCGCCAAGATCAACAGTTTCCCCACCAAAGCCCTGCGCGAAGGCGCCTTGGTTGGTAATATGCCGCAGCTGGAAGCCCTCATGCTGCGGATCGAGGCCGCACGCGAACACCGACTGGCGCTGGTTGCGGCACGCAAAACGCATGTCCTGCACCGCTTTGCCGCGGCCTTTTTGCCGGAATACGAACGCCGTAAACAGCTGCGGGGTTGGTTGGATTTTGACGACCTGATCCTACGGGCTCGGCAAGTGTTGAACGATCCGGCGGTGGCCGAATGGGTGCTGTACCGCCTGGATGGCGGCATCGACCATATTCTAGTGGACGAAGCGCAGGACACCAGCCCCGACCAATGGGACGTGGTTGAAAAGCTGGCTCAGGAATTCACCAGCGGGGAAGGGGCCCGGTCCGGAGTCGAGCGGACGATATTTGTGGTTGGCGACAAGAAACAGTCGATCTATTCTTTTCAGGGCGCTGACCCGCAGGCCTTTGACCGGATGCAGCAGGAATTCGGCCGCAGATTGAATGAATCAGGCTCAAAACTATGGGATTCGACGCTGGAATACTCTTTCCGGTCCTCCAGCGCGATCCTGTCTTTGGTCGATATCCTGTTCGAAAACCGCGCCGAAGCTGGTTTCCACAAGGACAGCCTGCACCGTGCCTTCAAGGCCGACTTGCCGGGGCGGGTTGACCTATGGCCGGTGATTGAAAAGGTCGACGAAGACAACGATGACGACTGGACCGATCCGGTCGATCGACCGGGCGCCCGGCATCACACCGTCATTCTGGCCGAGAAGGTAGCCCGGTCGATCAAAGACATGATCGAAACCGGCGAGACGATCCCAGAAGATGGTGACACGCCCGGCACCTTCGTGCGGCGCAAGGTGCAGCCGGGGGATTTTCTGATCCTCGTCCAGCGCCGTTCGGACCTTTTTGCCGAGATCATCCGCGCCTGCAAAACCGAAGGCTTGCCTATTGCCGGGGCTGACCGCCTGAAGGTGGGCGCGGAACTGGCTGTCAAGGACCTGGCCGCACTGCTAAGCTTTCTGGCCACACCCGAAGACAGCCTGTCGCTGGCAACCGTGCTGAAATCGCCATTGTTCGGGTGGAGCGAACAGCAGCTGTTCGATCTGGCGCACAAGCGGCAGGAACAATTCCTGTGGGCCGCATTGCGTCAACGGGCCGAGGAATTCCCCGAAACGCTGGGCATCCTCAACGATCTACGCGGCCAGATCGACTTTCTGCGCCCTTATGACCTTATCGAACGCATCCTGACCCGTCATGACGGGCGGCGGAAACTACTGGGTCGATTGGGGGCCGAGGCCGAGGATGGCATCAACGCGCTGCTATCCCAAGCGTTGGCTTATGAGCGTACCGATATTCCCAGCTTGACCGGGTTTTTGGTCTGGATGCAGACCGACGACCTGGAAATCAAACGACAGATGAGCGGTGTCGGAAACATGATCCGCGTGATGACGGTACATGGCTCCAAAGGGCTTGAGGCCCCCATCGTGATCCTGCCGGATACCGGTAAACGGCAGGCACCACGCGACGCAGAGATCATGGTAGCTAAGGGCACACCACTGTGGAAAGTGCCAGCGGATTCCTCGCCGGCCTTGATCGCAAAGGCGCGGGCTGAAGCGCGGGCGCGGGAAGAGAATGAGCGGCTTCGACTGCTATATGTGGCTCTAACACGAGCAGAAAAGTGGTTGATCGTCGGTGCTGCTGGGGATGTCGGCAAAGATGGCACCAGCTGGTATCAAATGGTCGAGGCCGCAATGGCGCGAGCGGGGGCCACGCAGCTGCCCGGTTCGGAAACCCTGCGCCTGTCGCATGCGGATTGGAACGCGCTGCCAGTTGCCGAACACGCGGAGTCACAAGTCGCCGCGACACAGCTGCCTAGTCAATTCCTATCTCCGGCAGTCACGCCGGAACCAGCGCCCGAAACGCTCAGCCCGTCCGATCTGGGCGGAGCCAAAGCACTACCCGGAGATACCGGTCAGGACGAAGAGGCCGCCAAGCTGCGCGGCACACGGCTGCACCTGTTGTTGGAACACCTGCCCTCCGTCGGACCGGAGAAGTGGCAGCAGCTCTGCGCCCGGGTTCTGCCCGATATGCAGGAACCTGCACGGCGGGAATTGCTGGGCGAGGCGCAGGCCGTTCTGGCGGCAGATCATCTGAAATTCGTGTTCGCCGATGACACCTTGTCCGAAGTGCCGGTGACCGCTGAGTTGAACGGTCGGCGCATGCATGGGGTGATTGATCGTCTGATCGTAACCGAGACCGAAGTGCAGGTGATTGATTTCAAATCAAATGCCACGGTCCCCGACAGCCCAAAGACCTGCCCTGAAGGTCTGTTGCGGCAAATGGGGACCTATGCCCAAGCACTGGCGCAAATCTACCCGGATCGGGAAATCCGCACGGCGATCCTGTGGACGCGCACAGCCGATCTGATGTGGTTGCCACACGATCTTGTGACGGATGCGCTGGCCCGCACCCAGATATCTTGACCTTGGGCGGTGCCGACCCTACGTTCTGTTCCCGAGTTTACCCCATTCAGGAGACAGAATATGTCGACCGTAGCCGTAACCGACGATACCTTTGACGCCGAAGTCAAGAATTCCGACATCCCCGTTGTTGTCGATTTCTGGGCCGAATGGTGTGGCCCCTGTAAGCAGATCGGCCCCGCTCTGGAAGAGCTGGCCGCTGAATATGGCGACAAGGTGAAAATCGCCAAGGTGGATGTAGACAGCAACCCGAATGCGGCTGCCGCCATGGGCGTACGCGGCATTCCTGCGCTGTTCATCTTCAAGGACGGTCAGGTTGTTTCGAACCGCGCTGGCGCGGCACCGAAAGCGGCGCTGCAAAGCTGGATCGACGAGTCCATCTGATCTTCCACCGAATTCAGACACAATGGGTGCCTCAAGCGGGGTACCCATTTTTTTGCGTCTGTTCATGGATTGAATTGCAGCTAGCTAACTGCAAGGTATCACTCGATCGTCCAGCTTATCGAAATCCCGCTGCCATCCTTATGTGTAAAGGTGACGCTGTCACCTTCGATTGAAACGATCTGACAGTCACGGGGCAGGGGTACATCGTCAATCACAATATCCCGGCAATAGTATTTGCCCTTCCATTCCCATGACCCGCTGATGTTGCCGGCTTCGGGGCCTTTGCCCTCGACCACCCCGTCCTTAAGTATTTTCACCCAGGTTTCTCCCTGGACAAGCTTCTTGCCGACCACCAGTTCCAGAAACTTATTTTTGCTTTCAATTTCTTCGGCTGATGCCTGTGTCACAGCCAAACCAAACAGCACCATCCCTGACAAAAGTTGAAAGGACTTCATCGCAACAATCCTTTTTCCGAACACCCAGTTTAATACGTTGGATGTTAGTCGATATCGCTGGAATTAGAAAATTGCCTTGCTCAATATCCGGGTTTGCGATTTCTGACCATTGGCCGGATACAACTTGTAAATTTGGTTCTTCCAATCCGCCGTCTGTCGTGCACGGTGTCCTTGAACTGAAAAACAGGAGGTGACATGCCCAAAACACGGGTTCTTGTGGAATTTGGCATGGGAACGTCTTTGCGACGCGAGGATTATACCGAGGCCGCGCTGCGGGCGATCAAAGATGCGCTGTGGCACAATTCGGTCAACATGGCCGAGCTGTTCGGGTTTCCGAAAGAGGCGATGATCATCGACGCCGAAGTCGGGGTACAACAGCCGGACAAGGTGGACCGGGACGCGCTGACCGCCATTTTCCCCTATGGTCAGCCCAATATCACCGTCACGCAGGGTGGGCTGGATATCGAAAAACCGCATACCGAGGGCCGGACCGTCATAGCCAATGCTGCCATCATCGTTTCCTTTGACATGGAGCCCGCGACATGACCGAAAAGCGCATCATTCTGGAAATGGGAACCGGCAACGACCTGTACGGGCAAGATTACACCAAGGCGGCGCGCCGGGCGGTGCAAGATGCGCTGCATCATTCTTCGATCACACTGTTCTCGAAACTAGGTTTGGATCATACCGAAATGCGCGTGCGCGTCACGATTGGTGTGCAGGACCCGGACCGCGTGGATTGTGATCTGGTTGCCGCCGATCTTCCCCGCGGAAGGGCCGAAGTGCACGCTGTCAAAGGTGGATTGGATATCGACGACGCCAAAGCCGGGACAAGGCATGTTGTAGCAACCGCCGCAATTGAGGCTTTCCTACCCGATCTATCCGGACAGTATAAACTCTCCTGACAAAGAAAAAGCCGCCCAACTGAGCGGCTTACATTCTTTTTCGCACTGGGCGCGGATCAGACGTTTTTGATGTCCGCGCGGCACAGGCCGATATCGTCCAGCTGTGCGTCGCTCAGGTCCGACAGGGCCTTGCGTGTCTTGCGGGATTCATTCCACGCGATTGCTTTGTCAAAGGTTCCGTAGAACGCGTCCACTACGTGCAGGATGGTAGCTGCTCCGAGCGGCGCATGAATTTTTGCAGTAGTTGCCATTTGCGCAGTCCTTATATGTGAAACAGCCGACCCGTTGTCGGTTGTAGGGCTCATGTAGGACGTCAGGCTGAGACTCACAATTGCTAGTCCGGTAACCCCGCATTGCGATTCCTGCATATCTTTTAGGCGGTTTGTGCACTGTTGCGCTGCGCGCTGGTCCGGCCCATATAGGACGGCAGTTGAATACGGAGGCATTTATGGCGGATAGCGATTTTCCCGGGTGGCACGGCACAACCATCATTGGCGTCAAAAAGGGTGGCCAAGTGGTGATTGCCGGTGACGGACAGGTCAGCCTGGGCCAGACCGTGATCAAGGGCACAGCCCGCAAGGTGCGCCGCCTGTCACCCGGCGGGTTCGAAGTTGTCGCCGGGTTCGCTGGATCGACCGCCGATGCCTTCACCCTGCTCGAGCGTCTGGAAGTCAAGCTTGAGGCCACACCCGGCCAACTTGCCCGCGCTTCGGTCGAGTTGGCGAAAGACTGGCGCACAGATAAGTACCTGCAAAAGCTCGAGGCGATGCTGATCGTCACGGACGGCAAGGATCTGCTGGTGATCACCGGGGCAGGGGACGTGTTGGAACCCGAACACAACGTGGCCGCCATCGGATCAGGTGGTAATTTTGCCCTCGCCGCAGCTCGCGCCATGATGGACAGCGACAAACCCGCCGAGGATGTGGCGCGCGAGGCAATGTCGATTGCCGCCGATATCTGCGTCTATACCAACGGCAATCTGACGGTTGAGACAATTTCAAGCTAACAGCGCCTTGATCTCTTTTCCCTTCCAGCGCATGTGCATCCCGATCAGGCCCATCAGGGCCGTCGCGATGACGATGTAATAGGGCAGGCGGATGTCAAAACTCATCAATCCGCCGCCAATCAGCGACATGACCCCGCCAGCCAGACAGAAGACGGCAGTTGTAACACCCATGACCCAGCCCTGGTCGGTCTCGGCGACAGCCGACGAAAACAGACCAAGCAGGGTTGGGTATGAGACGCCGAAGAAGAAATAGAAGAAGAAAACTGGCACGTAACTCAGCACACCACTGGGGCTGAACGCAAAGCCGAAACCGCAGATCACCATTACCACCAGCGAAGTGTAGATGATCTGGTGCTTGCTGAATCTTTCCTGCGCGGGTTTCACCAGGAAGGTGCTTGAAAACGCCAGCGCAAAGCCGATCACCACCATCGCCATGCTGCCACCGATGACACCATAGCCCCACGCGCTGGTCAGGAAGTTATCAACAAAGACATAGAATGTAACGTTGGCGATCATGAACAGCGCGTAGACAGGCAGAATTTTCAGAACCATTGGGTGTTCCCGCACGGCAATCAGGCTGTCAGTCACGTCGCGGGGGCGGAACACAAAAGCCGTACGCTCGGTACGGGTGTCCTTGAAGAAGAACAGCACCAAGAAGATCGCAATCAGCACAAGAACAAATGCGCCGTAGAATGGGGTTTTCAGCGTGGCAAAGCTGCCGAATAAAGCCGCGTCAGACAGAACCGCGCCGATGATCGGGCCGCCCACAAGACCAAAACTGACCCCGGTAACGATATAGCCCATATTGCGATCCCGGTCGGCAGCATCGGTGCTGCCATCAATCATAGCCGCTTGCGCGATCGGCTGATTTCCGGCGGTGAAACCCGTGATCGACCGGCCAACAATCAGCAACAGCAGGCTGTTCAGATACAAGGCCGCTATGGTCAGCGCATAACCAATAAGCGCCCCGCCCAGACAGACCAGCAAAGCGTTTTTGCGTCCAATTGAATCCGAAACCTTTGAGACGTAGACAACGCCAAGAAACCAGGAGAGGAAGAAACATCCAATCACCAGCCCATAGTAGAAATGACGTCGACCCACAGGGGTGCTGTCTGGCAGGAACCCAGATTTGGTCTCCATGATCAATGAGTTGATGATGGGAAAAACCAGCCCTTGCCCGATCAGGTCCACAAACACCACGAACAACAAGGTGATCTTGGCAATCTTGGTCATAAAAACGCCCCCAGTTCCAATACCTTGGGGGGAGTGTAGCAGACAGATGCCCTGTTACCTAACAGCGTGTCAGAGGCCGGGTAACCCAACCTCCGACTTTGCCGGTTACTTCAGCGTTGCAACGCCTAGCGGTACACCGGCAACCTCGCACCAGATGTACACTTCGTTATAGCCCGACACATCCATGGTCGGCGGAACGGCGTAGGATTGCTTGCCGGTCAGGTGAAGCAGTGCGCCCAGTTTGCTGTCGGGGGCGTAGGTGCCGTCCTTGCCGAAAGCGACGCGCGGATCGGGGCCACCGTCCAGCGAGAAATCCTCTCCTAGTTCGACAATGTAACGGTCGCCTTCCTTGACCAGCTTTACCGAACCGCTGGTGATGTGGTTCGAACGCCCCTCGAACGTGCCTTTCTTTTTGGCACCGCCGGCCAGGGCTGTGGTTGTGCCGGCCAGGGTCAGGGCCGCGCCGGTGGCTGCAGCTTTCACAAAAAGCGAACGACGAGTCATCATGATGAGGTATCTCCCTAAAGTGACGCGGGCTGGGGTGCCCGTCGTCGAAGGTTATGCCGCAGGCCCCGCTCGAATGGCGATTCACATCACCACGAATTTCCGTGTGCCGCTCGTGAGTTGGTGTGATCTTTGCGTGATCGGCTTGTGTTTTCTTACGGTATGATTAGGTTCCGCTGCGAAACAGACGGATAGATTAGACATGACCGACCTGACCCCGCGCGAAATCGTCTCGGAACTGGACCGCTTCATCATCGGGCAGAAAGACGCCAAGCGCGCCGTGGCCGTGGCGCTGCGCAACCGCTGGCGGCGCAAGCAGCTGACCGATGACATCCGGGATGAGGTCTATCCCAAGAACATCCTGATGATCGGCCCCACCGGTGTCGGCAAGACCGAGATCAGCCGCCGTCTGGCGAAGCTGGCGCGCGCACCTTTCATCAAAGTCGAAGCCACCAAGTTTACCGAGGTCGGCTATGTCGGGCGCGACGTGGAACAGATCGTGCGTGATCTGGCCGATGCCGCCATCATTCAGACCCGCGAATACATGCGCGAAGACGTCAAGGCCAAGGCTCATCAAGCCGCCGAAGACCGCGTGATCGAAGCCATCGCCGGCACCGATGCCCGCGAAGGTACCCGCGAGATGTTCCGCAAGAAACTGAAAGCGGGGGAATTGGACGATACGGTGATTGAGCTTGAACTGTCCGACACCTCGAATCCGATGCCAATGTTCGACATTCCCGGCCAGCCCGGTGGCCAGATGGGGATGATGAATCTGGGCGATATCTTCGGCAAGGCCTTTGGTGGACGAACCGTTAAAAAGCGCATGACCGTAGCCGAAAGCTATGACGCGCTGATCGGGGAAGAGGCCGACAAACTGCTGGATGACGAAACCGTCAATCGGGTTGCTTTGGAATCGGTGGAACAGAACGGCATCGTGTTCCTGGATGAAATCGACAAGGTCTGCGCCCGCTCGGACGCGCGCGGTGGCGATGTCAGCCGCGAAGGGGTACAGCGCGACCTGCTGCCGCTGATCGAGGGCACCACGGTGTCGACCAAGTACGGTGCCGTGAAAACCGACCATATCCTGTTCATCGCCTCGGGTGCGTTCCACATCGCCAAACCGTCAGACTTGCTGCCGGAACTGCAGGGTCGTCTGCCGATCCGCGTGGAATTGCGCGCCCTGACGGAAGAGGATTTTGTCCGTATCCTGACCGAAACCGACAACGCCCTGACCCGCCAATACACCGCGCTGATGGGTACCGAAGAGGTCACCGTCAGCTTTACCGAAGACGGTATCGCCGCGCTGGCCAAGATCGCGGCAGATGTAAACCAAAGCGTCGAAAACATCGGCGCGCGGCGACTGTATACGGTGATGGAGCGGGTGTTCGAAGAACTCTCATTCACCGCACCTGACAAGGCGGGCTCCGAAATCACCGTCAACGCTGATTTTGTCAGCGACAATCTGGGCGAGTTGACCAAGTCTACGGATCTGAGCCGTTACGTTCTGTAACGCATTCAGCCGGATTTCGCCACTAATCCTGCCCCATGTCGCTGGACGTGGGGCCAGAATTCGATAGCTTAGCGCAAAAGGCCCCAAGGACCCTTGTTGATGCGCTATCTGATCATTCTGTTTGTGTCTCTTTCGCTGGGTGCCTGTGTTGACAGGACGGTCTCTGAAATAGTGCCCTCGGCTGCCTCGGTCGGCACACCGAAAACCGTATTTGCTAGCACCGCTCGGGCCCGTGAGGCAGACGGGTCCTATGGCTTCCGACGCAGCAAAAAACTGCAGTTTCTGGAAACCACGGTTTCCATTCCGCCGACGCACACACCGGGCACTCTGAAATTTTCATATGCAAATCCGAATCCGCAAAAGGAATTCGTTCTTGCGGATGTGACCGAGCTAGACGGGCCTCAGGGATTGCGCGAGCATCTGCGGGGTCAAGACGATGTCACGATCTTCGTGCACGGCTATAACTCGACCCAGACGGAAACCATTTTCCGTGCCGCGCAGCTGTCGCATGACATCGGCATTCCCGGCTCTATCCTGGTTTATTCCTGGCCCAGTCGCGCGACTGGTATTGGATATGCATACGATCTGGACAGCATGCTGTTCGCCCGTGACGGGCTGGAACAAACCATTCGCGAATTGAAGTCCATGGGCGTTAACCGTGTACTGCTAGTGGCGCATTCCATGGGCAGCGCTCTTACAATGGAAATGATGCGACAGGCCGAACTGCAGGAGCCGGGCTGGTCCAACAGAAACATTGAAGGCGTGGTTTTAATTTCCCCCGATCTGGATGTGGATTTGTTCAGGTCACAGATGGAACGGATCGATAATCCGCCTGATCCGTTCATTGTCATGGTTTCGCAAAAGGACAAGATTCTGAACATATCCGCCCGCCTGCGCGGCACGGACGAGGGCGAGCGGCTGGGCAATATCAGCTCAATCAAAACGCTTGAGGAATTCCCGATCAGCGTGATCGACACGACCGCCTTCAACAGTGATGCCGAATCTTCGCACTTCGTGGCGGCCACCTCTCCGGCTTTGCTGGCGATCCTCAATTCAGTTCGGCGTGTCAGCAATACATTTGGATCTGAGGACCGCCCAGGCCTCGACATTCTGGTGCCGCCCAGCGAGCGCAACCCCGACGGCGCGACCGGGATCGTGTTGACGGAAACGGGACAGGCTCAGGTCTCGACCCCGTGACGCAGTTGCGACTGCGTAGCTTTCTTGTTCCAAACGCCACTTGGCTGGGCGCCGGGGTACTGCTGACTTTTCTGTCCAGCTTTGGGCAAACCTTTTTCATCTCGGTCTTTGCAGGTGAAATCCGCGCGGACTATGGGCTGAGCCATGGGGCATGGGGTGGGCTTTATTCGCTGGGCACCACGGCTGCAGCGATCGTTATGATCTGGGCCGGGGGGCTGACCGACATCTTTCGGGTTCGGGTTCTGGGGCCGGTGGTGCTGGCGGGTTTGACGCTTGCGACACTTGCGATGGCCCTGAACACCGCGTTGTTCCTGCTGCCCGTCGTGATCTTTCTGCTTCGTCTTTTCGGACAGGGGATGAGCACTCATCTGGCGCAAGTGGCCATGGCGCGCTGGTTCACCACCACGCGAGGCAAGGCGCTGTCCATCGCCTCGCTGGGATACGCGGTCGGAGAGGCGTTGTTACCGGTGGTGTTCGTTGCCGCGATGGCGGTTTTCGACTGGCGTTTGCTGTGGGTGGTGGCCGCAGGCGTGACGGTGCTGGGTATTCCAGTGCTGATGCGGCTGTTACGTCAGGAACGCACACCGCAAAGCCTTTCGGGGGATCACACCGCCACTGGCATGCAAGATCATCACTGGACGCGGCGTGAGGCGCTGTGCCATCCGCTGTTCTGGTTTATGGCCCCTTCGATCCTTGCCCCTTCTGCCTTCATCACCGCGTTTTTCTTTCACCAGGTGCATCTGGCACAGGTTAGGGATTGGCCGCACATTCAGCTGGTGGCACTGTTTCCGGTATTCACCGGCGTTTCGATCCTGTCGATGTTCGCGGCGGGCTGGGCGCTGGATAAATGGGGCACCGCGCGGATCATGCCGTATTATCAGCTGCCGATGGGGTTGGGCTTTGCCATACTCTCAGTCACCGACACCATCTCCGGGGCTCTGATCGGACTGATCTTTCTGGCCCTGACTGTTGGCGCGCATAACACCTTGCCCAGCGCTTTTTGGGCCGAGTTTTACGGCACCCGCCATATTGGCGCGATTAAGGCAATGGCAACGGCAGTCATGGTACTGGGATCAGCTATCGGCCCGGCCCTGACCGGAGCGCTGATCGACTTCCACGTCACGCTTGGCACCCAATTTATGTGGATCGCAAGTTTCTTCGGATTGGTCTGTGTGCTCGTCTGGACCGGCATTCACCGGGCGAAAGCCGGGTTCTAACGACCGCGACGCAGATACACGTAATAGGCGCCGTCACCGCCGTGGCTGATATGGGCGGGTGTCACCTGCAACACGGCCTGTGCCAGCGGTGGAATAGAAAGCCAGTGCGGAACCTGGTTGCGCAATATTCCGCGCGGCGTCGGGATCGGGCCGGGCTCGTCGCGATCCTTGCCCTTGCCGGTAATCACCAACACTAGCCGCTTGCCCTGTGCCTGCGCCGTCAGCACGAACCGCACCAACGCCGGATGCGCCGTGTCGATCCGCATACCGTGCAGGTCGAGCCGACCTTCGGGCTTTAGCTTGCCGCGCTTCATTCGGCCAAAGGCCTTGGTATCCATCTGCACCGGGCTGGCACGCAGGCTGTCTGTGACAGAGGGTTTCAGTGCATGACGCGTAGATTTGGTGGGTGCAGTCTGGCCGATCTCGAACCCGTCCAAGCGCATTTTTGGTGTTTTGGTCGGCTTGGGCTTGGGTAGGGTGGTCGGATGCACCGATTGAGGAAGTTCGGGGTGCAGGCGTTCGGCCTGTTTGGCGACCTTGCGCCACAGCTCTATCTCGTCTTCGGTCAGTTTGCGCCGGGTCATCAGAATTCATCCGGGATCAGAGCATAGGCGCGCTGGATCGGCAACAGGATCACCATCCGTCCCGGGTCCTTCAAACGACCCGCAGCCTGTCCTGCGGCATCCCCGGTTCCAAAGAAGATATCCGCCCGCTGTGCTCCCTTGATTGCAGCGCCCGTATCCTGCGCGATCATCAACCGGCGCATCGGCTCCTTGCCGTCTTTTTCAACCCAGACCGGGGATCCCAGCGGTGTATAGTTCGGATCAGCGGCAATACTGCGCATGGTGGTGACGGATCGATTCATCGCACCCAGTGGCCCAAATTCAGGTGCGACGCGGGTGACCTCGCGAAAGAAAACGTAAGAAGGGTTGTGAAACAGCAACTCCGCCCCGGCCTCGGGGTTCTTGCGGACCCAGGCGCGGATCATCTGGGCGCTGACTTCGTGCGCAGCCAACGCGCCTTGGCGGATCAGTTCGGCTCCGATGGAACGATAGGGGTGCCCGTTCGCGCCGCCATAGCCCACCCTTAGCGCACCGCCATCAGGCAGCCGAATACGGCCCGAGCCCTGGATCTGCAAAAAGAACAGCTCGACCGGGTCATCGACCCAGGCAATTTCGAGCCCCCGGCCGGTCATGGCATCCCCGGTCAAGATGTCCCGGCGGCTTAGCCATGGTCCTTCGGCACGCGCTTCGGGTGGCATTTTGTAGATTGGGTATTTGAACCGGTCAGTCCGGTTGCGCGATCCATCTAGCTCAGGTTCAAAATAGCCGGTGAACAACGCGTCCTTGCCGTCTTCAACCAGAACTGGACGGAAGAACAGTTCAAAAAAAGCCCGCGCTGCGTCCCCCTCATAGGTTCGGGCCACGCTGCATAGAGCCCGCCAATCGGGATCGTCCAGATCGCCGCAGGTGTTCAGAAAAACCGAAAGGGCCGCCCCGTGATCATCAGCAGCCCAGCCTTCCAGGTCGTCAAACGACAAGATCGAGCGCGTCGCCTCAGCTCCGGCGGCGCTTGCGGTGGTCATCGCGCCCACCAGTAAGAGCGACCGGAGTGCGGCAATCATGCGTCCGTGGCAACAAGCAGCCAGTTCGGATCGTCCGCGCCCATGACACGAGCAAAGGTCCAGCTGTCCTTTTGGCGTTTGACGGTATTCGGATTTCCTTCGATGATATCGCCGCCGCGATCCCGCACGACCGAGGTCAACTCACCAACAAATTTCATGGTGATTTCGGCCTGATTGGTATCCTTGTCAAACTTCACATCGGCCAGCGTTGTTTCGCGCACTCCGATGAACTCGGCCTCGATAGTCAGACCTTGGTCTTCACGATCTGCAACGACGGAAACGAAAGTGTCAAACACCTCTTCGGACAGGAAGGGTTGGATTTCGTCCAGATTACCCTTTTCGAACCCCATGACGATCATCTCATAGGCCCCGCGCGCACCTTGCACAAACTCGCTTACGGAAAAGCTGGGCTCGACCCGCTTCATCGCGGTCAGAGTTTGCGCCTGTTCGCTGTCTTCAGCGACATGGTCTGTGATGTCGTGATCCGGGCCACCGTCAATCACCTCGAACCCGCGGCGGGCACTGTGCCCTTCGGGTTGTTGCTGAACAGGAGGTTTCTCAAAACCTTCACGCGTGCCCAGCACACTTTTCAGGCGCAGGATCAGGAAAACGGCTATTCCGGCAAGGACCAGCAACTGGATCATCGGTTCGTTCATTTCATCCTCTTTTCAGACCGCGACTTTGTATACGCGGCCTCATGCCACTATGTAGGTGACAGTTCGTGGCAAGTCCACTGCCCGACCTCTGGTAAAGGATAACGCAAATGTACCTGTTCTTGGCATTTTTATTGGTTCCGATCATCGAGATTGCCCTGTTCATTCAGGTGGGTGGCTTGATCGGCCTGTGGCCCACCCTTGCAATTGTGGTGCTGACGGCCGTTCTGGGCACTGCGCTGGTCAGGACACAAGGTCGCATGGCGCTGGCAAATCTGCAGCGATCCTTTGCCGAACTGGACGACCCGACCGAGCCGCTGGCCCATGGTGCGATGATCCTGCTGTCCGGCGTTCTGCTGCTGACACCGGGGTTTTTCACCGATGCGGTCGGCTTTGCACTGCTTGTTCCGGGCATTCGGGTGGCAGTGTTCCGGTATCTGAAATCCAAAGTGACGATCACCCAATTCCAGATGGGTACCGGGGCGCAATTCCAATCCGGTCCGGCACCCTTTGACCAAGACGACGTGATCGACGGCGAATTCTCCGAGGTTCGGCCCCGCCAGGACCCTTCAAAGCCATCGAAATGGGTTGAAGGCCCGCACCAGCATTGAGGTGCCGCGTCCAACTTGCTAAGCAGTGTCGAATTTCATTTTTGGAGTAGATCCATGGCCGAAGAAAACGCTGCGGAAAACACGGCAGCCCAAGCCGCCCCCCAGGTTCAAATGCGTGTGCTAGGGCAGTACATTCGCGATTTGTCCTTTGAGAACGTGATGGCGCAAAAAGGCGTGTCCGGTGACGTTCAGCCCGAAATTGCGGTTCAGGTGAACCTGGACGCAAAAAAGCGCGCGGCTGAACATCAGTACGAAGTGGCGATCAAGCTGAACCTCAAGTCGAAAGCCAAAGGTCTGGAGGACGTCCTGTTCCTGTGCGAGATCGACTATTGCGGCCTGTTCCACATCGAAGGCATCGCCCAGGATCAGCTGCACCCGTTCCTGATGATCGAATGCCCGCGCATGCTGTTCCCGTTCCTGCGCCGGATTGTCAGCGATGTCACTCGCGACGGTGGCTATCCACCGGTGAACCTGGACAATATCGACTTTGTGACTCTGTACCGCAACGAGTTGCTGCGTCGTCAGGCCGAGGCACAGAAAACCGAAGCCTGATCGGTTTGACCCGCGCCGGGATTGCCTCAGGCGCGGGTCCACAGGGCGTTTTCGCCCAGTTTCTCTACAAATGCCTCATGCGCCGCGCGTTCTTCTTCGGTGATCTTGGACGCCAATGGTGTCGGGCGTGCCGTCGGACGCCAGTCATCCTGGCCGCCTGCAGCTGAAGACGCAGTAGCAGACAGACCGAAATCCGGTTGGCGTCCACCGATCAGCTCAAGGTAGACCTCAGCCAGAATTTCCGAGTCAAGCAAAGCGCCGTGCAGTACCCGGTTCGTGTTGTCGATATTGAAGCGGCGGCACAACGCATCCAGTGATGCGGGAGAACCTGGAAACCGTTTGCGCGCAATCGCCAATGTATCCAACGCCTGATCCATCGGAATCTGCGGCAGCCCCAACCATCTGAGTTCCGCGTTCAGAAATTTCATATCGAAGGACGCGTTGTGGATCACCAGTTTCGAATCCTGGATAAAATCGAGAAACCCCTGACCAACCTTGGCAAAAACCGGCTTGTCCTTCAGCGTAACCTCACCCTTTTCCGGCGGGCGCGGGTTTTCCAATAGGTCAGGGCCAATACCATGCACACCGAACGCCTCTTCCGGCATGGACCGTTCAGGGTTGATATAGACGTGATAGGTTTCGCCGGTTGCAACGTGGTTCCACAGCTCAACCGCGCCGATCTCGACAATTCGGTCGCCGCTTTCGGGATCGAAGCCCGTGGTTTCGGTATCGAGTACAATCTCACGCATCTGCCATTCCCGCCCGTATTTGCCTGACCACATCCTGCACCTGCGCGCGAGCGTGGTCCAGAGTGTCAGTCACGATCACATAATCCGACCGCGCGCATTTTTCATCATTTGGCATCTGCTTGGCGCGGATCTGTTCAAACTGTGCTTCGGTCATGGTGCCCCGCGCCATCACGCGGCGCTTTTGCTCCTCTGCCGGGATCGAGACGCAGGCGACGGCATCCATTGCCGCCTCACCGCCGGTTTCAAACAGCAGAGGGATGTCGAACACCAAAATATCAGCGGTCTCTTGATCCCGAAAAACAAACCGATCTGCGGCGACCAACGGATGAACGATGGCTTCGATTTGTTTCAATGTCGCCGGGTTCTGCGCGATAATTTGTTTCAGGACTTCACGGCTGACAGACCCATCAATAACAGCATCCGGAAAGGCGGCACGTATCGGTGCAATAGCTGCTCCTTCCCTTGAATAGAGTCTATGTACGGCCGCATCTGCATCCCACAGCGCACAGCCCTCCTCGACGAACATCTGCGCCGTGGTGCTTTTGCCCATCCCAATCGAACCGGTCAGGCCAAGCGCAAAACTCATCCCAGAACCGCCGCACGCAGATCGTCCGTCACCTCGGGGCGGATGCCGAACCATCTTTCAAATCCGGGCACAGCCTGATGCAGCAACATGCCCAAGCCATCGACTGTGGTGCAGCCTGCCTCTTCCGCCGCATGTAATAGGTTTGTTTGCAGCGGTGCATAAACCAGATCAGTCAACACGGTGCCCGGCTGCAGACCATCCAGCGGCACCCGCAATTCTGGCTGCCCCTGCATTCCCAGCGAGGTTGTGTTGACCACCAGCTCGGCCTCATCGATGACATTGCCCGCCCGCACCCAATCAACCACGGTGATGCGGTCGCCGAATTCGTTCTTCAATTGATCCGCCCGGGCGCGTGTACGGTTGGTCAGCAAAATCTGGGGCACGCCCGCGTCCAACAAGCCCTGCAACACCGCCCGTGCCGCGCCGCCTGCGCCAAAAATCACCGCCGGACCATCCGACGGAACCCAATCAGGCGCGCCACTGCGCAAATTCTCCATAAACCCATAACCATCGGTGTTGTCGGCTTGAATCGTGCCGTCGTCGTTGAACACCAATGTGTTCGCCGCACCGATAACCGAAGCGCGCTCGGAAACATGATCCGCAATACGCAGCGCGGCCTCTTTATGTGGAACAGTCACATTGGCCCCAACAAACCCGGCTTTGGGCAAAGTACGCAGTAGTGTTTCCAAATCCTCGGGAGATACGTCCATGGGAACGTAATGCCCTGCCAGCCCATATTTCTGAAGCCAATGACCATGCAGCTGCGGTGATTTGGAATGCGCAATCGGGTGTCCGATTACCCCGGCCAGCGGAATTCGGTTATGTGTCATTGGTCGATCACCCCTTTGACAGCCAGATAATTGAGCAGTTGCAACAAGGGCATACCCAAGACATTAAAATAGTCGCCGTCAATGGTGGCGAACAGGCGCACGCCTTCTTCTTCCAGCTTATAAGCCCCCACCGCGTGCCGGATACTGTCCCAGTTGCGGTCAATATAGTCGCGCAGATATGCGTCCGAGCTCATCCGCATCCGCAAGCGCACCTGACCCACGTGACGCCAGATCGGTTCCCCATCCTGATAGATCACTGCCGCCGATAATAGCATATGCCGCTTGCCCCGCATCGCCTTGAGCTGCGCCAGCGCGTCCTGGGGTGATTCCGGCTTGGACAGCAACTGCCCTTCGAAATCCAACACCTGATCGCAGCCCAGAACCATCGCCCCCGGGTTCTTGTCGCTGACTTTGCGCGCCTTCATTTCGGCCAGCGCATCAGCAATGTCGCGGGGCGAGGCATCCTCGGCCTGCAGCGCGCGTTTCATGGTATCCTCATCCACGCGCGCGACCTGAACGGAAAACGGCACGCCTGCGTTTTCCAGCAACTGCGCGCGAATGGATGACCCTGAGGCCAGAATGATGGGGACAGACATGTGGACAACCCCGTGTGCAAATCGTTGAGCGTTCTTGAATGGTTTGTATGGTTTTCCGATTGACACGCAACCCCGGGAATTTCGCGTAAATCTTCCCTGAGTCGCTCGAACGCTGTCCATCCGGGACAAGGATAAGTCGGAAAGACGGGATAAGCCGGAACTCCACAGATACTCAGAAACTTATCCCCAGATCATATTTTTCAGGATCATTTTAATATACTGATTTTATTATATTATTTTTGAAACTAACAGAATCAGAACGAAAACTAGGAAAAATACCCACCTGGGGAAAACACATGTGTAAAAAAGAAATCCACGGATTTTGTTCACCCTACAAAACCATCTTCCTTTTTCTTTTCTTATTTTTTTATTAGGGAGAGTTCCGAGCAACGCCCGGAGCCAGAATGACCGATCTTCTTTTCACGATTTACCCGTGGGTGAAGTCTTTACACATTATGGCCGTGATCTCATGGATGGCCGGATTGTTCTATTTGCCCAGGCTGTTCGTGTATCACGTAGAAAAGGCTCAAGCCGTCGATGGTGCTGAAACCATCTTCTTTGAAATGGAAGAGAAACTGCTGCGCGTGATTATGCGCCCTGCGATGATCGTGGCATGGGTCTGTGGCCTGATTATGGTGTTCACACCAGGTATCGTCGGCTGGGATTTCACCTGGCCCTGGGTCAAGGGCGCGGCTGTGGTTGGCATGACCTGGTTCCATCATTGGCTGATGGCTCGGCGTAAAGATTTCTTAGAGGGGCAAAATAAGCTCACTGGGCGCCAGTACCGCATGATGAACGAGGTTCCCACCATTTTGATGGTTGCCATCGTTCTGGCGGTCATTCTGAAGTTCTGAAGCCCTGTTTGACTCCGATGGCTGTCGCGCATATGTAGTGATCAACACGCCCGTCCGGGCGGCGTATCTTCCGTACTGAAATTCAACTTCGTGCCGCGATGCCAGCGGTGAAGGTATATATCATGACAACTGACGCCCTGAATCTGGCCGACCTGAAAGCCAAAAGCCCCAAAGACCTTCTGGCGATGGCCGAAGAGCTGGAGATCGAAAACGCCTCGACCATGCGTAAAGGCGAGATGATGTTCCAGATTCTGCGCGAGCGCGCAGACGAAGGCTGGACCGTGGGTGGCGACGGCGTGCTTGAAGTTCTGCAGGACGGCTTTGGCTTTCTGCGCTCGCCCGAGGCGAACTATCTGCCGGGCCCTGACGACATCTATGTCTCACCCGACATGATCCGCCTGCATTCGTTGCGAACCGGGGACACCGTCGAAGGAGAGATCAAGGCGCCAGATGAGAACGAGCGGTATTTTGCGCTGACCAAGGTCACCAAGATCAACTTTGAAGATCCTGAGAAAGCCAAGCATAAGATTCTGTTCGATAACCTGACGCCTCTGTACCCCGATGAGCGTCTGAAGATGGAAATCGAAGATCCGACCATCAAGGACAAATCGGCCCGGGTGATCGACCTGGTTTCGCCCATAGGGAAAGGTCAGCGGTCGCTGATCGTGGCCCCGCCGCGGACTGGTAAAACCGTGATCCTGCAGAACATCGCGCATTCGATCGAACAGAACCATCCCGAGTGCTACCTGATCGTTCTTCTGATCGACGAACGCCCGGAAGAGGTGACCGACATGCAACGCTCGGTGAAGGGTGAGGTTGTCTCCTCGACTTTCGACGAACCGGCAACGCGTCACGTAGCCGTGTCGGAGATGGTCATCGAAAAGGCTAAGCGTTTGGTCGAGCATAAACGAGATGTTGTTATTCTTCTCGACTCGATCACAAGACTTGGTAGAGCGTTCAACACCGTGGTGCCGTCTTCGGGTAAAGTTCTGACCGGTGGTGTCGATGCGAATGCTCTGCAACGTCCCAAGCGTTTCTTTGGTGCCGCGCGGAACATCGAAGAGGGCGGTTCGCTGACCATCATCGCCACCGCGCTGATCGATACCGGCAGCCGGATGGACGAAGTGATCTTCGAAGAATTTAAGGGCACCGGTAACTCGGAAATCGTTCTGGATCGCAAGATTGCTGACAAACGCGTCTTCCCGGCGATCGACATCCTCAAATCCGGTACCCGGAAAGAGGACCTGCTGGTCGACAAGGGTGATCTGGCGAAGACCTTTGTCTTGCGCCGTATCCTCAACCCGATGGGTACCACCGATGCGATCGAGTTCTTGCTGTCCAAGCTGAAACAGACCAAGACAAACGGTGAGTTTTTCGACTCGATGAACACCTGATACAGGTCTTAATTCACGCGAGGCCTTCGAATGGATACGATATTCGCCTTGGCCAGCGCGCAGGGCAAAGCAGGGGTGGCGGTCATCCGCCTCTCTGGTCCTCTGGCGCATTCAGCCGCTGCAGCATTGACAGACAGCCCGCTGCCAGCCCGTGGCATGCGGGTTCGATCCTTGCATGCGGCCGATGGTTCTCGGCTGGATGAAGGGTTGGTTCTGACATTCCAGGGACCGGCGAGTTTTACTGGCGAAGACGTGGCCGAATTGCAGATTCATGGCAGCACTGCTTCAGTCAACGCAGTGATGCGCAACCTGTCGGACTCGACTGGATTACGGCTTGCGGAGCCCGGGGAATTCACGCGCCGCGCGTTAGAAAACGGGAAGATGGATCTGACACAGGTCGAAGGTTTGGCCGATCTGATCGATGCAGAAACCGAGGCGCAGCGCAAACAAGCTCAAACCATTTTGGCCGGTGAATTGGGTGGATTGGCCGAACGCTGGCGCCGTGATTTGATACGGGCGGCGTCCTTGCTGGAGGCCGTAATTGATTTCGCGGATGAAGAGGTACCAACCGACGTTACCCCCGAAGTTCGCACATTGGTGACCGGCGTCATGCAGGACCTGCAACGCGAAGCCGAGGGTGTGAAGATCGCCGAACGCATCCGAGCCGGATTTGAAGTTGCTATTGTCGGCCTTCCAAACGCAGGCAAATCAACATTGTTAAATGCCCTGGCCGGACGTGAGGCAGCGATTACGTCGGAATATGCCGGTACGACCCGTGACGTGATTGAAGTTCGCATGGATCTAGACGGCCTTCCTGTGACTTTGCTGGATACCGCTGGGTTGCGCGAAACCGAGGATCACGTCGAAAATCTTGGGATCGAGTTAGCCCGTAAACGAGCGGACGCAGCAGATTTGCGGGTATTTCTGACAGAAGATCCGACAGAGCTCGGAGTTCCCATGATTGAGGGCGATATTCAACTTTTGCCGAAATCAGATTTGCGCGGCGACGACAAAGGTGGGATTTCCGGGAAAACTGGTCATGGAATTGATCAACTTATTTCCCACATATCGCGTGTTTTAGGTGTTCGATCCACTAGTCATGGTATTGCAACACGTGAACGCCATCGGGTGGCTCTGAATGACTCCGGGGCTGCACTGGCTGCGGCAATGACGGTTCTGGAATCAGGGCCAGACTTGTATGATATCGCGGCAGAAGAATTGCGGACCGCAATCCGCGCACTTGAAACTTTGGTTGGCAGAATTGGGGTCGAAGACCTGTTGGATGAGATATTCTCGAGTTTCTGCCTGGGTAAGTAAGGAGTGTTTCACGTGAAACATTCAAAGTTCGATGTCGTAGTGATTGGTGCTGGACATGCTGGAACCGAAGCCGCACATGCAGCTGCGCGCATGGGAGTCGAGACGGCATTGGTCACGCTTTCTGCCTCCGATATTGGTGTGATGTCCTGTAATCCAGCAATTGGAGGTCTTGGGAAAGGACATTTGGTCCGCGAGATTGACGCGCTGGACGGTGTCATGGGCCGGGTTGCTGATCAGGCGGGTATTCAGTTTCGCTTGCTGAACCGCCGCAAAGGCCCGGCAGTGCAGGGCCCGAGGACTCAGGCAGACCGAGCACTTTATCGCGCGGCCATGCAAAGAGAGACGGAGGCGCAGGAGCGTCTAACCGTTGTTGTCGGGGAAGTTGTAGATTTCCTTATGGATGGGACACGCGTCGTTGGAATACGATTGGCTGATGAATCGGAGATTCACGCCAAGGCCGTGATCCTTACATCGGGAACATTCTTGCGCGGAGTTATTCATATCGGAGATGCCTCCCGTCCTGGGGGACGGATGGGAGATCGACCTTCTGTAAAATTGGCGGAGCGGTTGGACAGTTTTGACCTTCCGCTGGGTCGCCTAAAAACAGGCACACCACCCAGGTTGGACGGGCGGACGATTGATTGGTCAGATCTAGAACGCCAGGATGGAGATGAAACTCCAACACTATTCTCGTTTTTGTCGTCGTCGGCAATTGCACCACAAATTTCTTGTGGGATCACGCACACAAACGCGCGTACACATGAGATTATCGAAAAGAATCTGTCACGGTCCGCGATGTATGGCGGTCACATTGACGGGGTAGGGCCCAGGTATTGTCCTTCGATAGAGGATAAGATCGTTCGTTTCGCTGACAAGGAGTCTCATCAGATTTTCCTGGAACCTGAAGGGATTAACGATCACACAATTTATCCTAATGGAATTTCGACATCGTTACCGCAGGATGTACAGATAGATTATGTTCGATCGATCAAAGGCCTGGAGAATGCCGAAATCTTGCAGCCCGGCTATGCGATTGAATATGACTACGTTGATCCTCGTGTTTTGACGTCTTCATTGGCGCTGCCTAGCACACCTGGGCTATTTCTTGCGGGGCAAATAAACGGTACTACAGGATACGAAGAAGCGGCTGCCCAAGGTCTTGTCGCCGGCTTGAACGCTGCATTGGCTGTCCTAAACCAGGATCCCCTCCATTTCACACGTGCTGACAGCTATATCGGCGTTATGATTGATGACCTAACAACACGTGGGGTTGCAGAACCCTATCGGATGTTTACCTCACGGGCGGAATTTCGGTTATCTCTGCGCGCTGATAACGCAGACCAGCGATTGACACCCACAGGAATTGACCTGGGATGTGTTGGCGAGGAGAGAACAGCGAGATTTAGTGAAAAAATGGAGAAGCTTTCCGTCGCTAAGTCAAGACTAACAGATAGAACATATACACCAAAAGAAGTGCGCGCTGTTGGGATTAATGTAAACCAAGATGGAAACCGCCGGGATGGCATGGCGTTACTGGCATTTCCTGATGTTGCTTTCGACGATTTGCTACCGCTAATTTCTGGATTGGATGATGTTGAAAACGACATCCGATGCCAGGTTGAACGGGACGCACTTTATGCAAACTACATAGCGCGGCAGAAAAAAGATGTTGAAGCCATGAAACGCGACGAATCGTACGAAATACCAAGGGATTTTGACTATTCCTCGTTGGAAGGCTTGTCCTCTGAGATGAAACAGAAACTGTCTCAGGCAAGACCGAACAATGTCGCTCAAGCTGGTCGGGTAGAGGGCGTGACACCAGCCGCCTTGACTTTGCTGCTAGCCAAGTTGCGACGTGGACAAAAGGTACGAAAAGCATGAACCATGAGGTTTTCGATGGCCTGAGTGTTTCACGTGAAACATTCGAGCGACTAGAAATCTATGTAGAATTGGTTCGGCGTTGGAATCCTAAGATAAATTTGGTGTCTCGCAACAGTTTGGATGACATCTGGTCACGGCACATTCTTGATTCCGTGCAGGTGTACCGATGTTCGGAAGAGTTCGAGAGTTGGGTGGATTTGGGCAGCGGTGGAGGTTTTCCAGGTATGGTTTGTGCGATCATGGCGATTGAGCAAGCACCCGAAGCCAAGTTTACCTTAGTTGAAAGCGATCAACGTAAATCTGCCTTTCTGCGCAGTGTTGCGCGGGAATGTGGGGCAAATTGCGCTGTTGTTTCAAAGAGAATCGAAGCGGTTGAACCGTTGAACGCTGATATTTTGTCGGCCCGCGCTCTTGCAGACCTGCCCACGTTATTGTCCTTTTGCGACAGGCATTTAGGAAAATCCGGTACAGCGCTGTTGCCGAAAGGCGTAAGCTGGAAAAAAGAGCTAAATGACGCACGCAAGGAATGGAATTTCGACTGCGAGCCGATTACAAGTTTAACTGAGCCCCAAGCTGTTATTCTAAGGATCAAAGGAGTATCGCGTGGTTGATCTGTCTCGTCCCTCAGGGCCCCGGATAATTGCGGTAGCCAATCAAAAGGGCGGGGTAGGAAAAACGACAACTGCGATCAATCTTGCCGCCGGTTTGGCCGAAGCAGGAAGCAGAGTTTTGGTGGTTGATCTGGATCCGCAGGGGAATGCGTCAACTGGCCTAGGTGTCGAAGACAGAGACTGGACAACCTACGATTTAATTCTGGATGACGCCCCGCTTGAAGCCGTGGTTCAGGAAACAGAAATTGAAGGCCTGCTAGTTATACCCGCGACAGTTGATCTGAGTTCAGCTGATATCGAGCTTATTTCCAACGAAAAACGCAGCTATTTGTTACATGATGCGCTGCGTCAGACCTCGATCGATAGGTTTGGACTGGATTTTGTTCTGATAGACTGCCCACCATCCCTGAATCTGTTGACCGTGAACGCCATGGTGGCTGCACATTCTGTTTTGGTCCCACTTCAAAGTGAGTTCTTTGCGCTAGAGGGGCTTTCGCAGTTAATGCTGACGATCCGAGAGGTTCGTCAAACCGCGAATCCGGACCTAAGAATCGAAGGTGTTGTGTTGACAATGTATGACAACCGCAACAACTTGTCCCGCCAGGTCGAAAAGGATGCGCGTGACAATCTGGGTGAGATGGTATTTAAGACCAAGATACCTAGAAATGTACGGGTCAGTGAGGCGCCATCATACGCTTTGCCGGTTCTGCAATATGATTCGGGGTCGTTGGGTGCGATGGCATATCGGCATCTGGCGCGCGAAGTCATTCATAAGAATAAAAATGTCGCCGCCTAAGCGGCAGTGAGGAGGGATCAGTGGCTGTCAAAAAATCAAAACCTCGAGGTTTAGGCCGGGGCCTTTCTGCGCTGATGGCGGACGTGACGCAGGAAGTCGAAGGTCTGGCGCCAACTGAACCGCGACGACCGGATATGAAAGTTCCGATCGAGAAGTTGCGGGCCAATCCCAACCAGCCACGCCGGACGTTCTCAGCGGATCAGTTGGATGAGCTTGCAGCCTCGGTCAAAGAAAAGGGTATTATCCAGCCATTGATTGTTCGGGAAATCAGCGGTGGTGGATATGAAATCGTTGCCGGTGAACGCCGATGGCGCGCGGCTCAGATGGCGCAGTTGCACGATATTCCGGTCATTGTGCGCGAATTCGACGACACAGAGGTGTTGGAAGTCGCCATCATCGAGAATATTCAACGAGCCGACCTGAATGCTGTCGAAGAAGCGGCCGGCTATAAGCAGTTGATGGATAAGTTCGGTCATACGCAGGAGAAACTGGCCGAAGCCTTGGGTAAAAGTCGCAGTCACATTGCGAACCTGTTGCGGTTGTTGTCCTTGCCGATGGATGTTCAAACGCTGGTTATCGAAGGTAAACTATCTGCTGGCCACGCCCGGGCGTTGATTACAGCGGAAAACCCATCAGAACTGGCTAAAATCGTGGTGCGGGACGGGCTTTCGGTTCGCGCGACCGAAGCATTGGTGAAAAAACAGCAAGCAGATCCAGCGAAATCTGCCCCCCGGTCTCGAAATCTGGATGAGGGCAAAGACGCGGATACACGGGCGTTGGAAAAGGATCTGTCGGCAATTTTGGCGATGAAGGTGGCAATTAACCACAAGGCGGGAACCGAAACCGGGCAAGTAGTGCTGACCTATGAAAATCTGGATCAGTTGGACGATCTTTGCGCCAAACTTAGCCGTTAGGCCGGGACCAGATAAACAACATCACAGCGCTCAAAACCACAGCCTGAATGATCAGGACATGAGAGGGTAGAGTTAATAGAACCGACAATCCAAACACGGCGGCGACCGAAATGGTTGCCGCCTTTTTTGCGCCTGGACGAATAGCGCCAGAAGATTGCCAGTCTACGATCAAGGGGCCGAAGGTACGGTGTGAAATGAGCCAGTTGTGCAGGCGAGAGGAAGAACGGGCAAAGAAAAACGCGGCCAACAATAAGAAAGGAACTGTCGGTAACAAAGGTAGGACGACGCCAACCATGGCGAAGCCAACGCAAATCAAACCCAAAGTGGCCCAAACGTACTGCATCATCTATCCCAGAAGTTCCCGGATCACCGCATTTAGAACGGCACGCCCGTCTTTGGTGGCAATCAGCCGACCGTCTGTCTGTTCGATCATTCCGAGTTCATTCAGATCAGACAGCATTTCCTGCGATAACGAATGGTCTGCTAAGGCGTTGTATCTGTCAATATTTAGACCATCTTTAACTCTTAAACCCATCATAAGGTATTCGTTGGCTTGGTCTTGTGTTGAAAGATGCGACCGCTCTTTTTCTCCGCTGCCTTTGCTGACGGCGGTCAGCCAGGCGTTGGGGGAAAGATAGGTCTCTGTCGCCATTTTCCGACCATTTAGCGTGATCCGCCCATGGGCCCCAGGTCCGATGCCGACATAGTCACCATAACGCCAATAGATCAAGTTGTGCTGGGATTCGGCCCCGGGTCGTGCGTGGTTTGAAACCTCATAGGCAGGCAAACCGTGCGCCTCACAAATATCCTGAGTGGCCAGATACATGTCGGCTGCACTGTCATCTTCGGGCAAGCCACGCAGCTTTCCAATGGCGTATCGGTCACCAAAGGCGGTGCCGTCCTCGATAGTCAGTTGATACAGCGACAGGTGATCGACGGCCATCGTCAGGGCTTCAGTCAGTTCAGATCGCCAGTCTTCGAGGGTTTGGTGTTGTCGGGCGTAGATCAGGTCAAAACTGACTCTATCAAAGCAATTCCGGGCGATATCAAAGGCGGAACGGGCCTCGGCCACAGTGTGAATGCGGCCCAATCGGCGCAGATCTTCATCATTGAGCGCCTGAACCCCCATCGAGATGCGATTCACCCCAGCGTCCCGATAAGCAGCAAAGCGGCCCGCTTCGACCGAGCCGGGGTTAGCTTCTAGCGTGATTTCCATGTCATTGGCCGGACGCCATAGGGCGCGGGCTTGATCAATGATGGCGTCAACCGTGTCGGGGTCCATCAGGGACGGCGTGCCGCCGCCAAAAAAGATCGTGTTCAAAACCCGGTCAGGTGTTTCGGCAGCCGAGCGACGCAGTTCACCTAAATACGCGTTAAGCCATTGTTTTTGATTAATATTACGTGAAACATGGCTGTTGAAGTCGCAATAAGGGCACTTGGCCTCGCAAAAAGGCCAATGCACGTAAAGGCCAAAGCCCCCGTTGCGCCAATCATCCGCCAAAACAGCCTTTCACGAACATCTCCACCGCGCGGCCGCGATGGCTGATCTTGTTCTTTTCCCAGCGATCCATCTCGGCAAAGGTAATGTCGTAGCCGTCAGGGACAAACATCGGATCATAGCCGAACCCGTCTTTGCCACGGATAGGCCAGACCAGATGACCGGGGGCGATACCTTCGAATACCTCGTCATGCCCGTCGGGCCAAGCCAGCACCAAAGTGCACCGAAACTGGGCAGTACGCGGGTGGGCGGCACTTTTCGCTTCCAACTCATTGTGCGCGCGGGTCATGGCCATCAGAAAATCGCGGCCATCACCGGTTTCGGCCCAATCCGCAGTGTAAACGCCCGGAGCGCCATCCAGCGCATCAATGGTAATTCCGGAATCATCCGACAGGGCAGGCAAGCCAGTGGCCTTGGCAGCGGCATGGGCCTTGATCCGGGCGTTACCGACGAACGTGTCTTCGGTCTCTTCCGGTTCGGGTAGGTTCATCTCACCCGCGCCAACCACGGTCACACCAAAGGGTTCGAGGAGATGTTTCATCTCTTCGAGTTTGCCTTTGTTATGCGTGGCTACCAGCAGCCTGTCGCCGTCGAACTTGCGGGTCATGCCGTCGCGGCTTTCTGGGCAGCAGCTAGTTCGCTAACGCCTTTTTCAGCCAGGTCCATCAGTTGGTCCATCTGCGCGCGGCTGAAGACCGACCCTTCGGCGCTCATCTGCACTTCGATCAGTTTACCCGAGCCGGTCATGATGAAATTGCCATCCACGCCCGCTTCGCTGTCTTCCGGATAGTCCAGATCCAGCACGGGCTGGCCCGCATAGATACCACAAGATACGGCTGCAACAGGGTCTATTAAAGGGTCCGAGATCACATCGCCAGCCTTCATCAGCTTGTTCACCGCCAAACGCAGAGCAACCCAACCGCCAGTGATCGAAGCGCAGCGGGTTCCGCCATCGGCCTGGATCACATCACAGTCGACGGTGATCTGACGTTCGCCTAAGGCAACGCGATCCACACCCGCGCGCAGGGCACGGCCAATCAGGCGCTGGATTTCGACTGTGCGGCCACCTTGCTTGCCTGATGCCGCCTCGCGCCGCATCCGAGTGTTGGTTGCGCGAGGTAGCATACCGTATTCAGCGGTGACCCAGCCCAGACCCGTACCCTTAATGAAAGGCGGCACGCGATCCTCGATCGTGGCGGTGCACAGCACATGGGTATCGCCCATTTTAATCAGGCAGGAACCTTCGGCATGTTTGGTGAACCCCGTTTCGATTGAAACGGCGCGCATTTCGCTTAAATCTCGTCCTGAGGGTCGCATGGAAAATCCTTTGTTTGCTGGGTTGGGGATAACGCCCCCTTGGCTTAGGATGCAACCCCGATTGACCTTTCATATGCCTGCGATTTAATGACGGCCCAGCAGGGGACCGCTGATGAGCGAAGCGAGCAAAATTCTAAATGAGATGAATGACCGGTCACGTGAAGTGTTCCGGCTGATCGTCGAAAGCTATCTGGACAGCGGTGAGCCCGTTGGCAGCCGCACCCTGACCCGCACCCTGTCGGAAAAGGTCAGCGCCGCCACCGTGCGCAATGTAATGCAGGATCTGGAGTTTTTGGGCCTGCTTGACAGCCCGCATGTCAGCGCGGGCCGGGTTCCTACGCAGCAAGGTCTGCGGATGTTTGTCGATGGGTTGCTTGAGGTCGGTGATCTGGGTGACGATGACCGCCAGAAACTGGACGAAACATTAGGCTCTAACGCGGGCAATGTGGGTGGAATGCTGGACCGAGTAGGTTCGGCTTTGTCACACGTGACACATGGCGCATCGCTGGTTCTGACCCCCAAGCATGAGTCTGAGATCAAGCATATCGAGTTTGTTTCACTGGCCCATGACCGGGCATTGGTTGTGTTGGTTTTTGCCGATGGTCATGTTGAAAACCGCCTGTTCACGCCACCGCCCGGACAAACGCCGAGCTCAATGCGAGAAGCCGCGAATTTTCTAAACGCTTTGATCGAGGGGCGCACGCTCAGCGAAGTGCGCCGTCAGATGCAAACTCAGATCGATGCGCGCAAACAAGAGATTGATGTACTGGCGCGTGCGATGGTTGAAAGCGGTATGGCGGCTTGGGACGGGGATGGAGGCGACTCGGCCCGCCTGATTGTGCGTGGGAGGGCGAATCTGCTGAATGAACCGGGTCAGGCCGAGGAACTGGACCGAATCCGTACCTTGTTTGATGATCTGGAACGCAAACGTGACATCGCTGAATTCCTTGAATTGGCCGAAGAAGGCGAGGGTGTTCGCATTTTTATTGGTTCTGAGAACAAACTTTTCTCACTTTCGGGTTCCTCTTTGGTGGTGTCTCCATATATGAACGCTGATCGAAAGATAATTGGTGCGGTCGGGGTCATCGGACCCACGCGTCTAAATTATGGACGGATCGTGCCGATCGTGGATTATACGGCGCAACTGGTCGGCAAGCTTATATCCGACCGGAGCTAGAGGGTAAGAGATGGCAGAGCCCAAAGACGAAGATTTCCTGGATGATATCGCAATGGCTGAAGCGGAAGAGTTGGCCGACGAAATCGCCGAGTTCAGCGACGATGCGCTGGAACTGGACGAGCTGCGTGCTGAACGCGACGACTATAAGGACAAGTTCATGCGCGCGCTGGCGGATGCCGAAAACGCGCGTAAGCGTGGCGACAAGGCCCGTCGGGATGCCGAGCAATACGGTGGATCGAAACTGGCCCGCGATATGCTGCCGGTTTACGACAACATGAAACGCGCGCTTGAGGCGGCGACTGATGAGCAGAAAGAGGTTGCTGCCGGTCTGCTGGAAGGCGTTGAACTGACCATGCGGGCCTTGAAGGATGTGTTCCAGAAACACGGAATTCAGGTGATCACACCCGAGGTTGGTGATCGTTTTGATCCGAACGTGCATGAGGCAATGTTCGAAGCGCCAGTTCCGGGCACCCGTGCCGGCGACATCATTCAGGTCTCGGCTGAAGGTTTCATGCTGCACGACCGCCTCCTGCGACCGGCGCAAGTGGGTGTGTCGTCGACACCTGCAAGCTAAGCGGCTTTAAAACCAAGAATTTTTGAGGCGGTCAGGATCTGGCCGCCTCTTTCAATTTATAGATCAGATCCAGCGCCTCACGTGGGCTCAGCTCATCGGGCAAAACGTTGTCCAGTATATCTGTGACCGGTGACTCCTTGGGGGTAGGCGGAGGGGGCGGCGGAGCGGCAGAAAACAGCGGCAGGTCGTCAATCAGCGCCTTTTGTTTGCCGCCTTCACGTTCGGTTTTTTCTAGTTGATCCAGCACAACTCGGGCGCGGTCGACCACGGATGCGGGCAGGCCTGCAAGCTGGGCTACCTGAACGCCATAAGATCGGTCTGCCGCACCTTTATGCACTTCGTGCAGGAAAATGACTTCACCTTCCCATTCCTTGACCGCGACCGTGGCATTGTCGACGCCTACCAGCTTGCCGGCCAGCGCGGTGAGCTCGTGGTAATGGGTAGCGAACAGTGCACGGCATTGGTTCGCTGCGTGTAGGTGTTCCAGCGTGGCCCAGGCGATGGACAGGCCGTCATATGTGGCGGTGCCACGACCGATTTCATCGAGGATCACCAGCGCGCGGTCATCGGCCTGATTCAGGATGGCGGCGGTTTCGACCATTTCCACCATAAAAGTTGAGCGGCCCCGAGCCAGATCATCGGAGGCTCCTACACGGCTGAACAACTGACTGACCACGCCAATATGCGCCTGTTCGGCGGGAACATAACTGCCCATCTGGGCCAGCAGCGCGATCAGGGCGTTCTGGCGTAGGAAGGTCGATTTACCAGCCATGTTGGGGCCGGTCAGCAACCAGACCGCCGCACCTTGATCAGCGCTGAGATCGCAATCGTTGGCGATGAAGGTATCGCCGCTTTGCTGGCGTAGAGCGTGTTCGACGACGGGATGGCGGCCGCCCTGCACGCTAAATGCTCGGGAGGTGTCGACTTGCGGACGGCACCAATTTTCGCCGCGCGCCAGATCGGCCAGTGCGGTGGTCATATCAAGCTCGGCAAGCCCGCGTGCAGCTTGGTTCAGACGTGCAGCAAGGGCTAGAATTTCATCAGAAAGCCTTTGATAGAGCCTTTTTTCAATCTCCAGCGCCAGATTACCCGCGTTCAGGATGCGGGTTTCGATCTCGGACAGCTCCACGGTTGTAAACCGAACCTGATTGGCGGTGGTCTGGCGGTGGATATAGGTCTCAGAGAATGGCGGGTTCAGCATTTTCTCGGCATGCGTGGCCGTGGTTTCGATGAAATAGCCCAGCACGTTGTTGTGCTTAATTTTCAACGAGGTGATGCCAGTGTGTTCCGCGTATTTCTGCTGAAACCCGGCGATGACAGATCGACCCTCGTCGCGCAGGGTACGGGCCTCGTCCAGTTCCGTGTCAAACCCGGGGGCGATGAAACCGCCATCGCGCGCCAGCAGAGGTGGTTCTGCGACCAGGGCTTCGTCCAGTAAGGTTAGAAGTTCGTCGAAGCCGATCAGGTTCTGCACGGCAGTGGCCAGCAGAACCGGCAAATCTTGCATCTCACAGACACCGGCAATTGCTGCTGCTTGCGCCAAGCCGTTGCGGATCGCGGCCAGATCACGCGGGCCACCCCGTTCCAGCGACAGGCGCGACAGGGCACGGTCCAGATCAGGGGTTTTGCGAAGGGCGTCGCGCAGGTCTGATGCGGTAAGGCTGTCCTCTGCCGCAAAGCTCACAGCATCCAATCGCGCATGGATCACGTCCAGATTGCGAGATGGGCTAGAAAGGCGCTGCTCCAACAACCGCGCTCCACCGGGTGTGACGGTGCGGTCGACCACCGACAACAACGATCCGGCGCGACCGCCGGACAAAGACCGGGTCAGTTCCAGATTGCGACGCGTGGCGGCGTCGATCTGAACAACGCGATCCTCAGATTCCTTCAACGGCGTCTGCAGCAGTGGCAATTTGCCCTTTTGCGTGATCTCAAGATAGTCGATCAGCGCACCCATGGCTGAAATCTCGGCCCGTCCGAAACTTCCGAACGCATCCAAGGCGCCCACATGAAACAATCCGCAGATACGTTTTTCCGCCGCCGCGCTGTCGAAGCTGGCCCGCCCGATAGGTGTCAGCGAAATCCCGAGATCACGAACCGGATCTTGCAAATCCTGTTCCGATCCATCGGCCACGATCAACTCGGACGGGGCTAGTCGCGCCAGTTCGGGACTGAGGCGCACAGATGTCAGGGGCATCACGTGAAATGCCCCGGTTGATATATCCGCCCAGGCCAGCGCGGACTCATCCCGAACCTCGGCATAAGCCGCCAGAAAGTTGTGGCGGCGTGCCTCTAACAGGGCATCTTCGGTCAGCGTGCCGGGCGTCACCAGACGCACGACATCACGCTTTACCACCGATTTAGAGCCTCTTTTCTTAGCCTCAGCCGGGCTTTCCATCTGTTCGCAGACGGCGACGCGAAACCCTTTTCGGATCAGGGTCAGCAGGTAACCTTCGGCAGAATGAACCGGCACACCGCACATTGGGATATCGGTGCCGTTATGCTTGCCGCGTTTGGTCAGGGCGATGTCCAGCGCCTCGGCGGCGTTGACGGCATCCTCGAAGAACATCTCATAGAAATCGCCCATACGGTAGAACAGCAGAGCATCGGCATGGGCCTCTTTGATTTCGAGATATTGCGCCATCATCGGCGTGACTGTGGACAAGGCTGACCCCTTCTGGCGTGTTCCGGTCGCGACCTTACAAATCCCGCATCTTCTGTAAAAGCCGAAAACTCATTCTCGTTGAGGCGCGCGTTTTCCTGCGCTATGAGGCGACAGCCCAACAGATGTAAAGAAACGACATATCAGATGCCCAAAGCGAAAATTACCGACGAAGAGGCCTTAGCCTTTCACCTGGACCCCACCCCCGGCAAATGGGAGGTACAAGCTACCGTACCCATGACCACCCAGCGCGATCTGTCGCTGGCCTATAGCCCCGGTGTTGCAGTTCCTTGTGAAGCTATCGCCGCCAACCCGGAAACAGCCTACGATTATACGAACAAGGGCAATCTGGTTGCGGTGATCTCGAACGGTACGGCGGTTCTGGGCCTTGGAAATCTGGGCGCGTTGGGCTCGAAACCGGTGATGGAGGGGAAATCTGTCCTTTTCAAACGGTTTGCCGACGTGAATTCGATTGATATCGAGCTGGACACCGAGGACCCGGATGAATTCTGTCGCGCAGTCAAGCTGATGGGACCGACCTTTGGTGGCATTAATCTGGAAGACATCAAAGCGCCTGAATGTTTCATCATTGAACAGCGCCTGAAGGAAGAGATGGATATTCCCGTCTTCCACGATGATCAGCACGGCACTGCGGTGATCTGTGCGGCAGGTCTGCTGAATGCGCTGCATATTTCGGGTAAAAAGATCGAGGATGTGAAGATCGTCCTGAACGGTGCGGGTGCGGCAGGTATTGCCTGTATCGAACTGCTCAAGGCGATGGGTGCGCGGCATGAAAACTGCATCGTCTGTGACACTAAGGGTGTGATCTATCAGGGCCGGACCGAAGGGATGAACCAGTGGAAATCGGCACACGCCATCACCACTGATCTGCGGACACTGGAAGACGCCATGAACGGCGCGGACGTGTTCCTAGGCGTGTCGGTCAAAGGCGCAGTGACGCAAGACATGGTTGCCAGCATGGCCGACAACCCGGTGATTTTCGCCATGGCAAACCCTGATCCCGAGATCACACCGGAAGAGGCCCATGAGGTGCGCGTGGACGCCATCGTCGCCACTGGGCGCAGCGATTATCCGAACCAAGTCAACAACGTTCTGGGCTTCCCCTACCTGTTCCGGGGTGCGCTGGACATCCATGCCCGCGCCATCAATGACGAAATGAAGATCGCCTGCGCCCATGCGCTGGCGCGTCTGGCGCGCGAGGATGTGCCAGATGAAGTCGCCATGGCATACGGCAAGTCGCTGACCTTCGGTCGCGACTACATCATCCCGACACCGTTTGACCCCCGACTGATCCACCGTATCCCGCCCGCCGTGGCCAAGGCGGGCATGGATACCGGTGCGGCAAGGCGTCCGATCATCGATATGGAGGCTTATGAGCTGAGCCTCAAATCCCGCATGGACCCGACCGCCAGCATCCTGCGCGGCCTGAACGCTCGCGCCCGTCAGGCGCAAAGCCGCATGATCTTTGCTGAGGGCGATGATCCGCGCGTGCTGCGCGCTGCGGTCACCTATCAGCGCTCTGGCTTTGGCAAGGCTTTGGTTGTCGGTCGACCCGATGACGTGAAACAAAAGCTTGAAGAGGCTGGATTGGGCGATGCTGTGCGCGAGCTGGAAGTTGTGAACGCAGCCAACACCTCGCATCTCGAGACCTATACGGATTTCCTGTATAACCGCCTGCAGCGTAAAGGATTTGACCGCAAGGACATTCACCGCTTGGCCGCGCGCGACCGGCATGTTTTCTCGTGCTTGATGCTGGCGCATGGACATGGCGATGGTATGGTCACCGGGGCCACACGGAAATCGGCGCATGTGCTGGACCGGATCAACCACGTATTTGACGCCGACAAAGCGCACGGCGCGGTGGGTGTGACTGCGTTATTGCACAAAGGGCGGATCGTGCTGATCGGCGATACGCTGGTGCATGAATGGCCGGATGAAAATGACCTGGCTAATATCGCCGAACGCTCAGCTGCTGTGGCCCGTCACATGGGGCTTGAGCCGCGCGTGGCGTTCGTCAGCTTCTCGACCTTTGGTTATCCGGTGTCGGAACGGGCCGAGAAGATGCACCGCGCCCCAGCTGTTTTGGATCAGCGCAATGTCGACTTCGAATACGAAGGCGAGATGACCGTGGATGTAGCCTTGAACGAGGATCAACAGGCGAGCTACCCGTTCCAGCGACTGACCGGCCCAGCAAATATCCTGATCGTGCCGGCGCGGCACTCGGCGTCGATTTCGACCAAGTTGATGCAGGAAATGGGTGGGGCCACTGTGATCGGTCCGATCCTGTCGGGCATCGATAAGCCGATCCAGATCTGTTCGACCGGGTCGACGGCGAACGATATCCTGAACATGGCCATTCTGGCCTCGTGCGATATAGCTTAATCCATGACGATCTGGAACCTAGGCTCGATCAACGCGGACATGATCTATGAGGTACCGCACTTGCCCGGACCGGGAGAGACGCTTTCGGCCAATCGGCTGGACCGGTATCTTGGCGGCAAAGGGGCGAATATGTCCGTGGCCGCTGCCCGGGCCGGGGCGCAAGTGGCCCATATCGGGGCCGTGGGTCCCGATGGGCGCTGGGCGCAGGATCGTCTGACGGAATATGGCGTGGACACGCGCCATATCTCCGGGGTCGAGGTTTCGACCGGTCACGCAATTATTGCGGTGGACGCACAAGGTGAAAACAACATCATCCTGTTCCCTGGTTCAAACCACGCCATCTCGCAGGATCAGTTGGGGCAAGCGTTATCCTCGGCCCAGCAAGGCGATTTGTTGGTGATGCAGAATGAAACCAACCTGCAGGTCGAAGCAGCAAAGATGGGCCGGGATCTGGGGCTGACAGTCTGTTACGCCGCTGCACCGTTTCAAGCCGATGCGGTTCAGACTGTATTGCCGTTTCTGGATTTCCTGATTCTGAATGAGATCGAGGCTGAACAGCTGAGGCAGGCAACCGGGCAATCCGTCACCGACCTTGAGGTCGAGCATGTGATTGTCACTTTGGGGTCGAAAGGCGCGCGGTATTACCATCACGGCGTGGCTACGGATTTTCCGGCGCATAAGGTGAAGGCCGTGGATACCACCGGCGCGGGGGATACCTTTACAGGTTATGTTCTGGCTGGAATGGATCGCGGGATGCCGATGGCACAGGTTGTTTCACAAGCGAACCGTGCCGCGGCCCTGATGGTCACGCGGCACGGCACAGCTGATGTAATTCCCGACCTCAAAGAGGTGCGCGAGGCGCGGTTCGATTAAGATCCCGTAAAGGGTGCGTCGCTGCCCCACAGTTGCTTGACCCGGTCGTCACGCCCGCAGGCTTTGCGATAAGCTTTATAGGCGCTGTGTTGGCGCTTGGGGCCAAAGCGGGTCAGGACCAGCTTGTTCCCTTTGTAGTAATCCTGGTGGTAGGCCTCGGCCGGATAGAATGCGCCTTGCTGCAGGATCGGAGTCACGATCTGCTGACCCAGCGCGTTCTGGGCATTGGTCTTGGCTTGCTGCGCCAACGCTTTTTCCCCTGCGTTAGAGACGAAAATCGCAGTACGATAGCTGTCACCTCGGTCACAGAATTGACCGCCTGCATCCGTCGGGTCAACCGAGCGGAAGAACATGCTCAGCAGGGTTTCACGGGAAACGCGTGTCGGGTCAAAAGTGATTTGAACCGCCTCGTAATGGCCGGTGCCGCCTTTGGTGACCTGATCATAGGTCGGGTTTGCGGTTGTGCCGCCAGTAAAGCCTGACACGGCCCCGGTAACGCCTGGAACGGATTCGAAATCGGATTCGACGCACCAGAAACAGCCTCCCGCAACCGTCAGGGTCTCAGAGCCGGCAGCGGGCGCAGGGGCGGCGCGCAGCAGGGCGATAAGTGCGATCAGAGAGAACAGAAGCGTGGGTTTGAAATAATCGAGATAGGCGATGCGGGTCATGGCAGGTCTCCTTTTCGGGATCAGGCTGCCCTGACTTATGCGCTGGCGCAATCCGCTGACATGGTTTGTCACGGGGTGGTGAGACGAGTTTATCGTCCTAGCCCAAAAGCTGCCCCAACTTCATTGCCACGCCCATATTGCCCGAAATCTTGAGCTTGCCCAACGCCACACCGGTCATCGGATTCAACTTGCCGGTCAGCAATTTGGTCAGGTTGTCCTGCGAAATGCGGATGGTGCAATCGGTGTCGCGATCCTGCGTAGTGGCCTGATTGTCGGCCAGAACAATCACACCCGCGTCGCCGCAATCGAATTTCAATGAGCCCTCAAAGCTTTTGCCATTTAAACCCTGCTGAATGCCATTGGCGATGTCCTGAAGCATCTTCGTCCCCTCACAATTTACGTATGCGTAAAGAGAATGGACGTTCTTGTGCAAGGGTGACCCAACTGGACCCTGCAGTCATGAAGTCTGCAAAATCTGCAGAGTCCGCGCACAAGGTTGCCCGGCATAGAAGGCATCAAGTACCGCCTGAAACTCCGGCGGAGCACCGGGAACGGATGAAAACAGCGTCATGGACGACCGTAATTTCTTTGCGTCGATCCCACCAAGAATATCGCTGGACTCGCGACCGTTGTGCCGCAGCATCAGCCCTGCAACCTCAGTCAGGCGTTGACGGAGTTCGGAGTGATTTAGATAGGCCTTGGCCTCATCCAAATCCTCGATCCCATAAAGCTGTGCCATGTGGGATCGGCCAAGTTCGGCTAGTTGCGGAAATACAAACCACATCCAGTGGCTGGTTTTCTGCCCTTGTTCCAATTCGCGCAGGACGTCGGACCAGACCGCGTCCTGCGCCTCGATGAACAGATCGAGTTCGTCGTTGATATCGTCGTCGTCGGTCACTTGGACAAACGCTTGTCACGCGCTGCCAGCAGTTTCAGGCGCAGCGCATTCAGTTGAATGAAACCGGCCGCGTCTGTCTGATCATAGGCGCCCGCGTCTTCTTCAAAGGTCACATGTGCTTCGGAATACAGCGAGTGATCCGACCAGCGGCCCACGGTCGAAGCCAAACCTTTGTACAGTTTCACACGAACAGTGCCGGTGACATGTTCCTGAGATTTGTCGATGGCGGCCTGCAGCATCTCGCGTTCGGGCGAGTACCAGAAACCGTTATAAATCAGCTCTGCATATTGCGGCATCAGCTGATCTTTCAGGTGCATTGCGCCGCGGTCCATGGTGATGGATTCAATGCCGCGATGCGCTTCCAGCAGGATTGTGCCGCCCGGGGTTTCGTAGATGCCGCGCGACTTCATACCAACGAAACGGCCTTCGACAAGATCGAGACGGCCAATGCCATGCTTGCCGCCATACTCATTCAGCTTGGTCAGGATGGTTGCCGGGCTCATCGCCTCGCCATTGATGCTGACGGCGTCGCCTTTTTCAAAGCCGATCTCGATGAACTCAGGCTCGTTCGGCGCATCCTCGGGGTGCACGGTGCGCTGATAGACATAGTCGGGCGCCATATCGGCAGGGTCTTCCAGAACCTTACCTTCGGACGAGGTGTGCAGCAGGTTGGCATCGACCGAGAAGGGCGCCTCGCCGCGTTTGTCCTTGGCGATCGGAATCTGGTTCGCTTCGGCAAATTCCAGCAGCTTGGTGCGGCTGGTCAGGTCCCATTCACGCCACGGAGCGATCACCTTGATGTCGGGGTTCAGCGCGTAAGCGGCCAGTTCGAAGCGAACTTGATCGTTGCCCTTGCCGGTTGCACCATGGGCGACAGCGTCAGCACCGGTTGCTTCAGCAATCTCAACCAGACGTTTCGAGATCAGCGGCCGCGCGATCGACGTGCCCAGCAGGTACAGACCTTCATAAACCGCATTGGCGCGGAACATCGGGAAAACGAAGTCGCGAACGAATTCTTCGCGGATGTCCTCGATATAAATGTTCTCGGGCTTGATCCCCAGCAGCTCGGCTTTTTTGCGGGCAGGCTCAAGCTCTTCACCCTGACCCAGATCGGCGGTGAAGGTAACGACCTCACACCCATACTCGGTCTGCAACCATTTCAGGATGATCGAGGTATCAAGGCCACCGGAATAGGCCAGAACAACTTTCTTGGGCGCGGACATCTGACTTCCCCTTATGCGTAAGACGATTGGCCCCTAACGGGTTTTGAACGTGGGGGCAAGTTATCTGCGTTGACCTGAGGAGGGAATTGGGATGAAACAGGCGGAAAGAGAACAAGGATTGGTTGAGAGGGCAGTTTTCGGATGTTGGGTTGGAAGATTTTGAAGCACGCAATGCAGATGGTTCTGAGAAACTTACCGGCAGTTTTTCGGATTTTTTGGGCTCCAACTGTGTTGAGTATCTTAGTACTGGCCGCATTTGTTTACGTGTCGGGGTTGGGCGAGTTTTTGGTTTGGGGTGAACACGTAAATGTCCCGGCAGATAAGCTTCCTCGGTTTACCCTGTTGTGGGGCATAGCCGTTTGGATTGTGACGGCAGTCATTGGTGCGTGGGGTATAACGACTTGGCACCGATTCATTCTTCTCGAAGATTTTTCTTCAGGGCTTATTCCAGAATTTAATACAGGCAGGGCTGTTGGATATATATTCCGACTCTTCCTTCTCGGACTAATCGCTTTGATAATTATCCTCCCTGTGGGATTTGTTTTGATGGCGGTCGTTCAGGCCGCATGGCCCGTTGGTCTTGCCTTGCTTGTTGCATTTTTGTTTTTGCTTGGCGTGTTGATGTTGAGGTGGTCGCTTATCCTTCCAGCTTTTGCGGTTGGTAACCCCTTGACCATGTCTGAAAGCTGGAAATGGTGGGAAACCATCGGCAACCCAGGGCGGACCGCTTTGGGATTGGTTTTCTTTTACGTGATCGTGCAGTTCTTGATCGGGCTGGTCGTGGAGGCCTTCCAATTCTCGCCAGCACTGCACGGTGTTCTGTCACTTGTAGTACAAGTATTCTTTGCGATCTTGAATGTCAGTATCCTGACAACCTTGTATGGGTACATCGTTGAAAAACGGGAACTGGCCTAACCGCCCGTACACATATGTATTCCTTGCCCTTTCGGCGGTGATGCGGCAGTGAAACGGTCATGAGTGATTTCATGACCCGCGCCCGCGCCGCCGAACAGGCGATGCGCACTGTTTTTCCTGCAACGCCTCTGCAGCGGAATGCCCATTTGTCGGACCGTTTTGGCACGGATATCTGGCTCAAGCGGGAAGATCTCAGCCCGGTGCGATCGTATAAAATCCGTGGCGCGTTCAACGCCATGCGTAAGCAGCAGGGGCAAGAGCTGTTTGTATGCGCCAGCGCGGGCAATCATGCGCAGGGCGTGGCTTATATGTGCAAGCACCTGAACGTGCGCGGCGTGATCTTCATGCCAGTGACGACCCCGCAGCAGAAAATCCAGAAGACCCGCATCTTCGGCGGCGACAATATCGAAGTGCACCTGACCGGAGACTATTTCGACGACACGCTGGCCGCTGCGCAGACGTGGTGTGCGGAACAGGGTGGGCATTTCCTGTCGCCTTTCGACGATGAGGATGTGATCGAAGGGCAGGCCTCACTGGCCGTTGAGATTGAGGAGCAGTTGGGAAGTGTCCCCGATCACGTTATCCTGCCGGTGGGCGGGGGCGGCATGTCGTCAGGCGTGGCAACATGGTTTGGGGATCGGACCCATTGCCTGTTTGTCGAACCCAAAGGCGGGGCATGCCTGCACGCGGCCATGGCTGCTGGGCATCCGGTGGCGCTGGATCAGATTGACAATTTTGTCGATGGTGCAGCGGTCGGGAAGATCGGTGCGAAACCGTTTGAACTGCTCAAGGATCGTCACCTGTCCGACGTACTGGTGCTGTCCGAAGACCGCATCTGCACCACAATGATCGAGATGTTGAATGTCGAAGGCATCGTGCTCGAGCCCGCAGGCGCCCTGGCGATCGAGGCGGTGACCGATGTGCAAAGCTTTATCCGCGGCAAGACCGTTGTCTGCGTTACTTCGGGCGGGAATTTCGATTTCGAACGTCTGCCCGAGGTCAAGGAGCGGGCGCAGCGGTATTCCGGCGTCAAGAAATATTTCATCCTGCGCCTGCCGCAGCGCCCCGGCGCGCTGAAAGAGTTTCTGGGCATTCTCGGCCCCGAAGACGATATCGCCCGGTTCGAATACATGAAAAAATCTGCGCGTAATTTCGGCTCGGTCCTGATTGGTATTGAAACCCGTAAGCCTGAAAATTTCGCCCGCTTGTTCGCCCATCTGGACGAGGCTGGCTTTACTTATACCGACATTACCGAAGATGAGACTTTGGCGCAGTTCGTGATCTAGGACAGGTTCGCGGCTTTTTCGGCCAGAAACACGGCTTTGGAGTCGTCATACACCGCCAGGATGACAGGCAAATCGACGTCATCAGCCTTGCCTGCTGCAGCATTTCGTTCGGCATCCTGACAGAGTTTGGAAAACTGGTCGAAACCCAGGCTCAACGCGCTGCCTTTGAGGAAATGCATGTTCTGCTCGAACGCAAGTCGAGTCGTATCTTGGTGCAGCCGGTCGATAGTTTCTTGCACTTCGTCAAGAAAGATCTGTACCACATCTTCGAATTCGCTGGCGCCGACCTCATCCCGCAGCTGTCTGACCCTTGACCAGTCGATCATGTTCGGCCTCTCCACACATATCGCGACCTGACTTGAGTAACCCACGGCAGGTAAAGAGCGGGTTAAGCAATAAGACAAAGACGTCTTCACGGGATGTTAAACTGCCGCGCGTTAGGGTCGCAGGGTTCCGATTAGGTCACAGTGCAGAGGGTTCAGGTGGCAGAGGGCAGTCAGGCAGAGGCCAGGGCAGAGCTGGATTTTGGCGCGATCCAAAAGGTGCTGGTCGTTGATGACAGCCGCCTGCAACGTCGCATTCTGGTGGCCTCGCTGAAGAAATGGGGCTTTGAGGTGCTTGAGGCCGACAATGGTGATGCGGCTATCGAAATGTGCGCCACCGACCCGCCGGATCTGGTGCTCAGCGATTGGGTCATGCCGGGGATGAGTGGGCTGGAGTTTTGTCGCGCCTTCCGGGCGTTGGAAAGTGATCAGTACAGCTATTTCATTCTGCTGACCTCGAAAAGTGAAAAGCAAGAGGTGGCGCGCGGGCTGGACGCGGGCGCCGACGATTTCCTGATCAAACCGCTTGAGGCGGATGAACTCCGCGCTCGGATCTCGGCCGGGGCGCGGATTCTGGATATGCAGCGCGAGCTGTCCGAAAAGAACCGGATGATCGAATCCGCGCTGGAAGAACTGCGCGTTGCGCATGACGCCATCGACAAGGATTTGATTCAGGCCCGGAAAATTCAGGAATCACTGGTCCCTGAACTAAAGCGGGATTTCGGCAATTCTCGGGTCAGCATGCTGCTGAAACCCTGTGGGCACATCGGAGGCGATCTGGTGGGTATGTTCTCGCCTGGGGTCAACCGGCTGGGGTTCTACAGCATTGACGTGTCGGGCCATGGCATCACTTCGGCGATGATGACGGCGCGATTGGGTGGCTATCTGTCCAGCAACCATTTCGATCAGAACGTGGCGATGGAAAAACGTTTTGACAAATTCTATGCGCTGCTGCCGCCCGAACAAGTGGCGGAAATGCTCAATTGCCGCCTGATGGCCGATGCGGGCGTCGAAGAATATTTCACCATGGTTTACGCTATTGTCGACTTGCGCAACGGCCATCTGAAGATGGTGCAGGCTGGTCATCCGCACCCACTTGTTCTGCGTCATGATGGCAGTACCGAATTTCTGGGCGAGGGCGGGCTGCCCATCGGATTGCTGCCCGATGTGTCTTTTCAGCGGATCGAAACCTATCTGCAGCCCGGCGATAAACTGATGCTGTATTCGGATGGTTTTACCGAATGCCGTCTGGCCAATGGAGGTTTGCTGGAAGAAGAAGGCCTGCAGCAGATGGCACGCGATTGCACCCTTGGCCGCAGCGGTACCGAGTTTTTAGACGATATGTTCTGGCGCCTGACACAGGTCATGGCACCGGGCTGCGGCATGGATGACGACGTGTCCGCCGTGTTCTTTGAATATAATGGGACTTAAAGCCTGTTCAGGTGTCGCGTGGCAAAGTGGCGATCCCCTTCGTTGCCCAGCATCTGCACGGCAACGGCGGTGTCCATCCAAAGGGCCTCGTGGAACTTTTCGCGGGGTGGACCCATCGGGCGCACGGGGCGGGCGCTATAGATCATGCAGATTTTCTCGGCCCAGAGGTCATATTCAGGCATATAGGTGAACCGGCGAAAGGCGCCGATCCGGCGGGGCGCTGCGATCAGCCAGCCGGTTTCCTCGAACACTTCGCGGTGCAAGGCGGTAATTGGCGATTCGCCGGGATCGATACCACCGCCTGGCAGCTGTAATTCGGGGTTCTCGCCGTCGTCATACCATGTCACCAACAGGTCCTTTCCCTGCGGTAGCAAGGCATAAACTCCCGGTCTGCGTGTATATGTACGCCCCGTTTCCGGGGTTTCACCGAACCGTCTGATCATGTATGGCCCCTTACAACCCAATCTGTTCGACCTATATGGTGCCGGTATGCCAACCCGTGGCGTGTAAGGAAACCCCATGTCTCTTGGAACGAAAATCGCGTGGGACGATACCGTCCTGCCCTTTCAACTCGATTTATCTGATATGCGCGGCCGCGTGGCCCGTCTGGACGGTGTGCTGGATGGCATCCTGAAACAGCATGATTATCCGGAAAAGGTCGAGGCTCTGGTGGCCGAGATGGCCCTGCTGACCGCTCTGATCGGTCAGACCGTTTCGCTGCGCTGGAAGCTGTCGCTGCAGGTGCAATCCAAAGGTGCGGTGCGCATGATCGCGACTGATTACTTTGCGCCAAAGGTCGAAGGTGAACCAGCCCGCATCCGGGCCTATGCCAGTTTCGACCGTGATCGCCTGACCGACGGTGCGCCGTTTGATCAGGTGGGCGAAGGTTATTTTGCCATCATGATCGACCAGGGCAAAGGCACGCAGCCGTATCAGGGGATCACGCCGCTGACCGGAGGCTCGATTAGTGCCTGTGCCGAGGCGTATTTCGCACAGTCCGAACAGCTGCCGACACGGTTCTCGCTTAGCTTCGGGAAATCGACCGAGCCGGGCGTCGGTGAACATTGGCGCGCGGGCGGCGTCATGCTGCAGCACATGCCCAAGGCTTCGCCTTTTGTCGCTACCGGAGACGGAGAAGGTCAGATTCTAACCGCCGATGATCTGGTTGACGGAGAAGAGGGTGAAAACTGGGGCCGTGTCAATATCCTGTTGGATACGGTCGAAGATCTGGAACTGATCGGGCCTTCGGTGGCGCCGACCGACCTGTTGATCCGACTGTTCCACGAGGAACAGCCGCGGGTCTATGACGCTCAGCCCGTGCAATTCGGTTGTACCTGTTCGGAAGACCGCGTGCGCCAAAGCCTGTCGATCTATTCGGCCAAGGACATCGAAAAGATGACCACGCCCGAAGGCAATGTAACCGCAGATTGCCAGTTCTGCGGTGCCCATTATGTGCTTGATCCAAGGTCAGTCGGCTTTGATGCGGATGACGCCTGATCCATCAGACCAGCTGCGGACGGCCCTGCGTCGCCCCGGCCACGGGTCGAGCGATTTCGACCTGAACCCCGAAACCATCCTGCCCGAAGGGCGCAAGCTGCGCCCGGCAGGGGTGCTGGTGCCAATCACGTTGGCGGCCGATACGCCACGACTGATCCTGACGAAACGATCCTCGGCCCTGAAACACCATCCCGGCCAGATCGCTTTTCCGGGCGGAAAGCAGGATGAAGGCGACGTGGATGTCACCGCCACGGCCCTTCGTGAGGCGCAAGAGGAAATCGGTCTTCCACCCGACCTGCCCGAGATTTTGGGCCACCTGCCAGCGCATGAAACCGTCACCTCATTCACTGTGACGCCGGTTGTGGCGATCCTGCGTGACTCGTTCCAACTGATCCCCGAACCGGGTGAAGTGGACGAAGTGTTTTCGGTTCCACTTGCACATGTGCTCAACCCTGCGAATTATATCGTTGAATCGCGCCGCTGGCGTGGTCACAAACGGTATTATTTCACGGTGCCGTTCGGCCCCTATTACATCTGGGGTGCGACGGCCCGCATGTTGCGGGGTTTGGCTGCACGGGTGAGTGAATGACGCAAATATCCGAGGCCTGGGTTTCTGACCCGGCAACGCAAAAAGTCTGCGCGGCGTTGACTGACGCTGGTGCGCAGGCCTTGTTCGTCGGAGGCTGTGTACGCAATGCTCTGCTAGGTGCGCCGGTCTCGGATATCGACATCGCCACCGATGCGCGCCCCGAACGGGTGATGGAGCTAGCGCAGGCAGCGGGCCTTAAGGCTATCCCCACCGGAATCGACCACGGCACCATTACTGTGGTCAGCGGCGGTGCCCCGCATGAGATCACCACTTTTCGTCGCGACGTCGAGACTGATGGTCGCAGGGCCGTTGTAGCTTTTTCCGACAAGGTGGAAGAAGACGCCGCACGCCGCGATTTCACCATGAACGCGATCTATGCGCGGCCCGATGGCAGTCTTCTGGACCCGCTGAATGGGTTGCCCGACCTGCAAAACCGCCGCGTGCGCTTTATTGGCTCTGCCGAGAACCGCATTCGCGAAGATTACCTGCGATCCCTTCGCTATTTCCGGTTTCACGCCTGGTATGGTGATACTGAGGCTGGGTTTGACCCAGACGCTCTGGCAGCGATTGCGGCTAATCTGGACGGTTTAGAAGGCCTTTCTGGTGAGCGGGTCGGGGCCGAGATTCTGAAGCTTATGGGCGCGCCCGATCCTTCACCCTCGATTGCGGCGATGCGCCAAACGGGTGTCCTGGCACAGCTGTTGCCGGGGGCCGAGGACCGTTCGCTGGCCTCTCTGGTCGCACTGGAACAGCAGGCTGGTGCTGAACCCGAACCCATCCGCCGTCTGGCTGCCATTGCGACGCCAGAGATCGCCAAGACCCTACGCCTGAGCAAAGCACAGCTGCAACGTCTGACCCGAATGCGGGATGAGGCATCCGGCACCGCCAGTGTGGCGGAGCTGGGGTTCCGCTATGGCGAAGAGGGTGGTTTGCACGAAACCCTTCTGCGCTGCGCCTTCCTTGAGCAGCCGTGGACCGATTCCCTGCGAAACGACCTGCACAAGGGGGCCGAGGCTGATTTCCCGATCAGGGCCACCGATCTGATCCCCGATTTCACCGGCCCCGCGCTGGGCAAAAAACTGTCCGAGCTTGAGAAGCGCTGGATCGCATCAGGTTTTACCCTGACCCGCGATGAATTGCTGAGCATCTGAAACGAAGTCTCAAAAGGGGATGACAAATCAGTTTCTTTGTGGTTTCGTGCGCCTGTCACATAAATGGAGGGATGCGAATGTATTACGGGATCTGGTTCGGCTAAAGCCGGAACACTTTAACCCGTAGGGGTGGTGTTCTGGCGCCATCTTTCTTCGCATGACCTGTTATCTGCTCAATCGGAGCACTCTCCATGTTTCGCTATTTCGAAAACCTCGTTGACCCTTTTGCTGATTATACCGAGACCGACGCGCCGCCCACGCAGCTGTGGCCGTTCATGCTGGATTATTCGCGGCCGTTCATGCGGGTGTTCTTCTGGACTGCTCTGATTTCGATCGTCGTCGCGGCGGTTGAGGTCGGGCTGATCTACTATATGGGTCGGGTAGTTGACCTGCTGTCCGGTTCCCCTGCCGAGGTTTGGCAGAAACACGGCACCGAACTGATCCTGATGGCCGTGTTTGTTCTGCTATTGCGGCCGATGCTGCATGTGGTTGATGTTCTGCTGTTGAACAACACGATCCTGCCGAACTTTGGCACCATCATTCGCTGGCGTGCGCACAAACATGTGCTGCGGCAATCGGTTGGTTGGTTCGAGAATGACTTCGCGGGGCGCATCGCCAACCGGATCATGCAGACGCCACCCGCCGCAGGCGAGGCGGTGTTTCAGGTTTTCGACGCGATTTCCTTCTCACTGGCTTATCTGATCGGTGCGGCGATCCTGTTGATGGCCGCCGATCCGCGTTTGCTGTTGCCGCTGCTGATCTGGTTTGCGTTCTATGCATTGCTGGTGCGCTGGACGGTTGCACGGGTTGGCCCGGCGTCCAAGGCGGCGTCCGATGCGCGGTCGGCGGTGACGGGGCGAGTGGTGGATAGTTACACCAACATCCATTCGGTCAAGATGTTCGCTCATGATGATCAAGAGTTGGACTATGCCCGCGAAGCCATCGCTGAAACCCGCCGCACCTTCCAGGTTGAGATGCGGATCTTTACCATCATGGATGCAGTTCTGGTCACGCTGAACGGCCTGCTGATCGTTGGCGTGGTCGGTTGGGCCATTGCCTTGTGGATGCAGGGCAGCGCCACGGTCGGTGTGGTCGCGGCAGCGACCGCGCTGACCCTGCGGCTGAATGCGATGACCGGGTGGATCATGTGGGCGCTCACCAGTTTCTTCCGCCAACTTGGCGTAGTGGCCGAGGGGATGGAGACGATTGCCCAGCCTATCGACCTGCTGGACGAGTCGGATGCAAAGCCGTTGCACTTGACCAAGGGCCAGATGGAGATTCGCAACTTGTCGCATCACTACGGTCGTAAAACGGGTGGTCTGGATCATATCAATCTGACCATTCAGCCGGGCGAAAAGATCGGTCTGATCGGGCGGTCTGGTGCCGGAAAATCGACCCTAGTTAAGCTACTTTTGCGGTTTTATGATGTGGAGCAAGGCGCAATTCTGATTGATGATCAGAACATCGCGGGCGTCACGCAGGACAGCCTGCGCAGCCACATCGGTATGGTGCAGCAGGACAGTGCCTTGCTGCATCGATCGGTGCGTGACAACATCCTCTATGGTCGTCCCGAGGCGTCCGAAGAACAAATGATTGCCGCCGCCAAACAGGCTGAGGCGCATGAGTTCATACTGGACCTGCAAGACCCGCAGGGGCGAACCGGGTATGACGCGCATGTGGGTGAACGGGGCGTGAAATTGTCCGGTGGTCAGCGTCAGAGGGTGACGTTGGCGCGGGTGATCCTGAAAGACGCGCCGATCCTACTGTTGGACGAGGCCACTTCCGCCCTAGATTCCGAGGTCGAAGCGTCGATTCAGGAGACCCTCTACGGCATGATGCAAGGTAAAACCGTGATCGCCATTGCCCACCGGCTCAGCACCATTGCGCAGATGGACCGTATTTTGGTCATGGATGGAGGCAGGATCGTAGAACAGGGTGGGCATTCCGAGCTGTTGGCGCATGGGGGGCTTTACGCTCAGTTCTGGGCGCGGCAATCTGGTGGCTTCCTGAACCCGGAGGCTGCGGAATGAAGGCTGCCGACCTTATTAATCCGTTCAAAAATACCGAAACGCCCCCGCCGCAAACGCTGGGGGCGTTCATACGCTGGTGCTTGTCCGGCGCGTGGCCGATGATCTTTGTCGCGGCCAGCTTTTCAGCCATGGCCGGCGCAATGGAGGCCGGGACGGCCTGGATGCTGGGTCTGGTGATAGACATTGCCAACGACAGCGGACCGCAGAACTTTTTCAAATCGGACAATCTGTGGATGATACTGGGCGTCGTGGCGTTTTTCATGCTGTTGCGTCCCGCACTATTCGGGCTGTCCTCGGTGACGAATAATTACATCGTCATGCCCAATGTGCCGCCGCTGGTGCTGGCCAAGCTGAACCGCTGGACGCTTGGGCAATCGGTCACCTATTTCGACGATGATTTTGCAGGTCGGATCGCGCAGAAACAGATGCAGACCTCGAACGCGCTGGCCTCGGTCGTGTCGGAAACGATTAGCGCGATTGTGTTTGCGTTAGCCTCGCTTGTGGGCTCTTTGCTTTTGTTAGGGTCTATTCATCCTTTGGTGATGTTGCCTTTTGCCGCGTGGTTGGCAGTGTATTTTCTGCTGATCCGCTGGTATCTACCACGCATTCGGGCTCGATCCGCGGCGCGTGCTGGCGCACGCGCGATGGTGTCCGGACAGGTTGTCGACACCATCACCAATATTAAGACTGTGAAACTGTTCGCCCATTCCGCGTTCGAGGATCAGGCCGCGCGAAACTCGATGGTCGACCTGCGGGAAAAGATGTTGGCCTTTGGCGCGCTGTCCGCCAGCTTCCGATTTATCCTGATGGTGCTGGCCGGGGTACTGCCGGTTTTGCTGTTGGGCGCGACGTTGCTGCTGTGGCGGAACGGAGTCGCGACGGCGGGAGATATCGTGGCGGCAGGCGCCGTTTCGATCCGGATCGCGCAAATGACCGGCTGGGTCAGTTTCACGCTGATGGGGCTCTATGCAAATGTGGGTGAGGTCGAGAACGGCATGAAGACGCTGGCCAAACGCGACCGGGTTGAAGATGCAGCCCAAGCGACCGCGCTGACCGTGACCGAAGGGCAGATTGATTTCGACCATGTCAGTTTTGCCTATGGTCGTGATGTGGGGGGTGTGTCCGATGTGACCATGACCGTGCATCCGGGCGAGAAACTGGGGATTGTCGGGGCATCGGGCGCTGGGAAATCCACTTTGGTTTCGTTGCTGCTCAGGCTCTATGATGGGGAAAAAGGTTCCATCCGCATTGATGGGCAGGATGTTTCGCAAGTGACGCAGGACAGTTTGCGCAGCCAGATCGGCATGGTCACGCAGGAAACTGCAATGTTTAATCGCTCGGCGCGTGAGAATATCCTTTATGGCCGTCCCGATGCCTCGGAGGATGAGATGATCGCGGCGGCGAATAAGGCCGAGGCGCATGAATTTATCCTCAGCCTGGAGGATGCCGATGGTCGCACTGGTTATGACGCGCATCTGGGCGAACGGGGTGTGAAACTCAGCGGCGGTCAGCGGCAGCGGATCGCTTTGGCGCGCGCCATCCTCAAGGATGCGCCGATCCTGGTGCTGGATGAAGCGACCTCGGCGCTGGATTCCGAGGTCGAGGCGTCGATCCAAACCGCGCTGCACCGGGTGATGCAGGGCAAGACGGTGTTGGCGATTGCCCATCGCCTGTCCACGCTTAGCGAGATGGATCGGATCATCGTGCTTGATCAGGGAAAGATCGTTGAAACCGGCACCCATAACGCGTTGCTTGAGCAGGGCGGCCTTTATGCGCGGTTCTGGCATCGCCAGTCGGGCGGGTTTATTCAGGCCGAAGCCGCCGAATAACGCGCATTGTGCGCAAAGGGGTTTTGTTGCGCTCAAAGCCCCGGTATCAGGCCCCCTATGACGCAGCAGTTCACCATAACCCGCTTGGGCCATCAGGGCGATGGCATCGCCGACGGCCCTGTTTACGCTCCGCGCACTCTGCCGGGTGAGGTGGTAAGTGGTACATTGGTAGGGCAGCTGCTGACCGACATACGGGTCGAAACACCCACGGACCAGCGGATCAAAGCGCCCTGTCGACATTATAAGGCGTGTGGCGGATGCCAGTTGCAGCACGCCGCGGATGATTTTGTCGCCGATTGGAAGGTAGACGTGGTGCGAACTGCGCTGGCGGCGCAGGGGTTAGAGGCGCAGATGCGCCGGATCCACACCTCGCCTGAACGGTCGCGCCGCCGTGCGACGATTGCTGTGCGGAGAACCAAAAAGGGCACGTTGGCCGGGTTCCATGGCCGAGCGTCTGACACGATCACCGAGATTACCGATTGTCGTCTGCTGGACCCGGCTCTGATCGCCGCCATACCAGTGGCCGAGGCGCTGGCGATTTTGGGCGGCAGCCGCAAAGGCGTTCTGGCCGTGACGCTGACCCTGTCCGAAGGTGGACTGGATGTGGCTGTCAAGGGTGGCAAACCACTGGACGGCCCGTTGGAGCTGACCTTGGCGCAGGCGACTGAGAAGCACGGGTTGTCGCGGCTGAGCTGGGATGGGGAGGTGATCGCCATGCGCCAGCCTCCGGTACAGCGCTTTGGGGGTGCGGGAGTTGTGCCGCCGCCCGGAGCGTTCTTGCAGGCGACCAAGGAGGGTGAACAGGCTCTGTTACAGGCTGTTTTGCAGGCAACTCAGGGCGCGAAGCGCGTTGTCGACCTGTTTGCTGGTTGCGGAACCTTCTCGCTGCCTCTCGCTCAAACCGCCGAGGTTCACGCGGTCGAAGGTGAGGCCGCGATGACAGATGCGTTGGATCAGGGTTGGCGTCGCGCGCAAGGATTGAAACGCGTCACGAACGAGGCCCGCGACCTGTTCCGCCGCCCGCTGATGCCGGATGAGTTAAAGTCCTTTGACGCGGTGGTCATCGACCCACCCCGCGCCGGGGCCGAGGCTCAGGTTGCCGAGCTTGCACAGGCGCAACGCCCGGTGATCGCCTATGTCTCGTGTAACCCGGTGACCTTCGCGCGAGATGCAAAAATGCTTGTTAACGCAGGCTACACCCTTGAATGGGTACAGGTGGTGGACCAATTTCGATGGTCGTCACACACGGAACTTGCCGCGCGGTTTGTATTGGGGTCCGCATCATGAGCAGACAGGAGAACGTCACGATGGGATTCAATCAGCGCCTGCTGGACATCATTGAACATCCCGCATTTGGCCGGTTCATCACCGGGGTCATTATTTTCAATGCAATATTGCTGGGGATGGAGACGTCTCCGACCTTGATGGAAGCAGCCGGCCCCCTGATCGTGACGCTGGACAGTATCTGTCTTGCCATTTTCGTCGCCGAGATCGCCATGAAGCTGGTGGCGACCGGACGGCGGTTCTTTCTGAACGGCTGGAATGTTTTCGATTTCATCGTAGTTGGCATCGCCCTGATCCCCAGCGCCGGGGGGCTGTCGGTACTGCGGGCGCTGCGAATCCTGCGGGTTTTGCGGGTCATCTCGGTTGCGCCACGCCTGCGGCGGGTGGTCGAGGGCTTTATCTCGGCACTGCCGGGCATGGCCAGCGTGTTCCTGCTGATGGCGATCCTGTTTTATATCGGCGCCGTGATCTCTACCAAGCTGTTCTCGGTGTCTTTCCCCGACTGGTTCGGCGATCTTGGCCTGTCCGCCTATACGCTGTTCCAAATCATGACGCTAGAAAGCTGGTCGATGGGGATCGTGCGCCCAGTGATGGAGGTCTATCCTTATGCCTGGTTGTTCTTTGTTCCGTTCATCATGGTCACCACCTTTGCGGTGGTGAACCTGCTGGTCGGTCTGATCGTGAACTCGATGCAGGATGCGCACCATGCCGAGGACGAAGTGCGAACCGACGCCTACCGTGACGAAGTACTGGAACGGCTGGAAAGCATCGAACGTCGCCTAACCGAGCAGCAACACATCAAAAAGTGATTTCAGTTTTTGCGTATTCTGGCATAATACAAAAAAAAAGAGCAGCAGGCAGTGAACATGGATCGTCGAGCATTTGGATTGGGCGCAATGGCAACGCTGAGTCTCTCAGCATGTGCCTCGGCAAGCCCCAGATTTCTGACTTATGATGGACCCGAGGTGACCTCTTTGGTCATCAACAAGGGCGCGCGGAAGATGTATCTTCTGCACAACGAGAAAATTCTCAAAACATACGATGTCAGACTTGGTTTTGCGCCTACTGGGACAAAGACCAAGCGCGGCGACGGTCGTACGCCCGAGGGCAGCTATCTCATTGATCGGCGCAACCCCAACAGCAGTTACCACCTGTCGCTTGGGATTTCGTACCCGAACTCTCAGGACATTGCACAGGCAAAAGCGGCGGGGGTTGACCCGGGCGGCGACATCTTCATTCACGGTGAGCCCAAGAAACGGTCCGAGCGCAAGCGGGCCAAAAAGACACCGGATTGGACCGCGGGTTGCATCGCCGTCAAAAACGAAGAGATCGAAGAGATCTATGCGATGGTGAATAAGGGAACGCTGATTACACTGCGTCCGTAAGCGGTTTCCAATTCCCGAACCCGAATTGTACGTAGTCACGCTGGTAGGCCTCGGCCGCCAGCGTTTCTAGTTTGTCGTCATAAATATCCGCCAGTGTGAACGGGATATCAGGTGCGCAAAGCCCTGGTGTTGGTGGGCTGTCATGCCCCATCTGCCGGGCCATTCCGGGCAGAGCCGTGACGATCTCATCCTCACGCAGGATTAGGTCGGGGAGGGCGAATGATGCCATGCCGTCAAGGGCCTGCGATTGGCTGCACCAAATCCCATCCACGCGAATGGGCGTCTGTCCGGCCAGGTTCTGGCGCAGGAATTTCAGGAAAGCTGAAAACGCTTCATAGTGCTGATCCACCGGGTAATTGTCCTGACGCAACTGACCAGGGATCGGAATTTTGAACCGGTTGCGCAGCAAATTTCGGATTTTCAGATATGCGCCGGGTCCGGTGTTGAGAATGTGAGAACAAAAGGCCGTATGCGCTCGTGCCAGAGGATGTTGCAGAACCGTGAATTTCCGGTGTCCGGGATGGGTTTGCAACCATTGGCGCATTTGTTTACGGGTCAGATTGGTGATCAGCCTGTCAGTGCTGGCCGAATCCAGTTCTGCCATCCATTGCGTCACAAGTGCCTCAAGCCCACCGCGTATTGGCATATACATCAAAGGAGTCTGTGGGGTGGTAACGTAGTTGCCGACGGTTGGTCCGCGCCGTGGTTCGAAATTTGGGGTGCGGTGTAGGTTGAATCCGTCAATCCGGGCCAGTCCATGCTCGGCCTCGTCCGGGTTTGTCATTTTGGACAGGGCTGGATCGGGGTTCTGCGGCTTGATCGTGTCATCAATCGAACTCAGCCGTGCCGAAACGCCCAGCCAGGCGGCCAGACCATTCAATACGTCCAGATTGGTCAGGTCGTCATAGGCAATGTAAAACCCGGTCTGGCCCGTTCTTTGAAGAGTATTGAGTAGCAGGAGCTGAAAGTCCTGCTGTCTATCCAGATATGTCTCGAACTCTTCGGCGTCGAATTCAACCTGTGCCTCGCGGCGGCGCTTGATGTTTTTCAACTGCCATTGCTTGGTTTCCCGCGCGATTTTCAACGAGACGTAACTGTCCAGCGGATTGCGCGTCAAAATGATCTTGGCACAGCGTGGATCAGCTAAAACAGGCTCTAATACACGGGGATCGTGGCCCTGAAAGAACCGAAACCCGTTCAATTCTCCCGGAGCAGTCTTGATAGCCCGCACTAGTTTCATCGGATCACTGTCACGGTCGTTTAGCGTGACATCCAGCAGGTTTTCGGATTTGAGGCGACCGATAAAATGCGGGTTGAATGCCTCACCAAAGCTGGTGACGCCCTCAAGCGCATTTAGGTTGAACTCAAGCAGGTTGGATCCGGTGCGCATGGCGGCGAGAATGACGAAATAGTCGAACCTTGATGTCATGACGGACTATTGCACCAGATAGGGTTTCTTGAAGGGCCGGATCTGAGCACCGAAAACATCATCCACCGGAAAGTCCCCCATCATATAGGGATGCATGCCCTGGTTCTTAAGGTTCTGCAGGAATTGTCCAAAGCCGGACAGATCCACCATTTTTGGTGCCTCAGTCAAATGGCTGGCGCGTTGGGTGCCGATTTCTTCGATCACGGACTGCATGGGCTCCATCGGCGATTCCACAAATTCCGCCAATGACCAGGTGCGCACCCGCGCCTTGGTCCAAACCGATCCAAGAACCTCTAGCTGTTTGGTTTCTATCTGTTGCAGGCGTGCGGCCTCGCAACGGATGTCGGCAAAGTTCATATTCGAACGGAATAGCGGGATCGCCCAGGCTCCGGTGATGACCGAGACTTGCGCGTTCTTGTCCCGCGCCAGAAACCAGTTGATCTTTTGCGTATCGCCGGGGCCGAACTGAAAGCACTGCCTCTCGCCACGCGTGTTCCAGATCAGGTTCGAGACAAAGGCCGTTGGGTTATAATCGCGCAGAACAGCGCAATCGCTGAGCGCCCCATTGGTGATCGTGTCACCATTTGCGAATACGGCCCGTTCGGGGCCAAACAGGTGCCCATGGACCCGGGCGCCTGTTGCCTCAGCCAACCAAGGTTCGAAATCCTCGAACAATTCGGTAAAACCCTGAAACACCGAATAGGGAAAAGAGGTTAGGCCGTTCTCGCTGCCATGGCGAGGAAAGCGGCTTTGCATGTACAGCCCGTCGCGGCCGCGGGTTCGACGTTCGACCGCTTTGGAAAACACCCGATCGATCTTGCCAGGATTGGGTTCTGTCGGCCGCATAGCACTGTGCTGATCGGTTAGAAATGCCTGATACAACCGATCTGCGCGCGGCCAGATTTTCCGAGCCACGAAACAGTCCGAGCGGCGTAACAGCTGCAAATGGTCGTCATAGAAGATGTGTGGCCGCCCTTGGTAATCGAACTTCGACAAGGTCAACGACCGGCTTTCGATATGGGTGGAATAGAGCCGCGCCAGTGTCTGAAAATAGCTTTCATCCGGTATCCAGACACGGCGGAAGTAGCGATCATAGGTTCGCCGCTTGGGGTCCTGTAGGATCGCCGACAGGGTTTGGCGGGTCAGGCACCACCATTGGCTGCCCATATGTGGCACCAAACCATCGGGAATCTTACGGCGCATCCCGATGGCACGTTGCAGTTTCACATATGCATCGAACAATTTGCGATTCCGGCGCCAGGAAAACGGAAAGCGCAGGGTAAATCGCTCCTGATCCAGCCCGCCGATGGTCCAGCTGACGTCTGCGGTCGTGGCGCTTTCGATGAAATCGACACGCGGTCGGTCGGAAAGATAGTCGATCAGTTCATCCACGGGCCGAAGCGGCAGGCAGGCCCCTGAAGACAGGTAGACGTGGTGCACATCCGGAAACGCCTCAAGCATCAGTTCGGCGGCTGATTGCGAGGCTGCGACGATGCCCCAACTGCCCCATTCGCAGATATGACGCTCAGAAAACCGGATCAGTGGTTCATCAGCGCATGAGGCGATAAATTCGGAAAAAACCCGGTCGGGGACTTTGTGGTCCACATGGATCACCACCGGGCAACCCGATGCCGTCCAGTGACGCGCCACCTGCTCGGCCCGGTGCAGCGCCGTGTGCACTAGCATGACAACGCCCAGACGGTTCATGCCCAGTTTCCTTTCGACATGAGGCCAAGGATCTCAAGCTGACGCCAGTTGATGTATTTCTCGGAGCGGTCGCACCAGAATACCGGTTGCTCATCCAGCCCCTTGGCATAGGCGCGATACTCGCCTGAGCGGCGGTAATGCTGGCCGCGCTGCATCTCTTCGTGAGCTTTTTCGCTCAACGTGCTGATCAGCTTGGCGTGCAACAGCGCGCCGCTGGTTTTTTCGCCGCCCCATTCGTCATAGACTTGGTTCAGCCCACGCGGCAGCAGCGAATGGGTCGAACTGACATAGACATACCGCCGGTCCCATTTGACCAGAGGGATCTTATTCAATGCAGGCGCCTGCAAGGGGGTGTCGCGGAAGAAGACGCGTGCACGAGGTCCTCCCTGAATCCAGAGGTTCTTATATTCGGGATTCTTGGTGATCATGTAGTTGCCGGCATCAAACCAGCGGGCGATCTGGAACGGGTCCTGCCCTTCACGATAGGGTTGGTCATCCACGGGCCCTTGCGGATACATGTCGATCAGCATGGTGCCGAAACTGCGCACCGCGCAGCCGTCCAGCCAATCGGTCAGGGCGCGGACCGGGCGAGTGTCGCAGAACGGGTAGATAAAGAACTCATCCGGATCGACCGTCAGAACCCAATGCCCGTGCGCGTATTTACGCAACAGGTAATTCGACCAATCCAACCCAAACGAGGCCCGTTTGTAGCTGGTATTCGTCTGCCAGACCGATGCGTCAGGTTGGCTGGCCAGATATTCGCGAGAACCGTCATCGCTGTTGTTGTCGATGAACAGAAAATGATCGATGCCCAACTTGCGGTAATATTCCAAAAAATAGGGCAGGCGGATTTTCTCGTTCCGCAAAACGCTCATCAGCAGGACATCGTCGCGCCGGATGTTGGCAGTGTTGTCCGAAACTGGCTTTAATTGCCTACGCTTACGCAGGCAGCGCGCAAGGCGGCGCTTGCGCCGCAGTCTCATCCGGTATGAATCCAACAGGCTCACGCGTTTGCACTGCCTTTTTTGTTACGCGAGCATGCCCGGGGCTGGATGATCCAGAGTGGTGCCGGGCAGGTGCCGTTTTATGCCATCGTTGCATCTTTCAAGGCAACGACTTTAAAAACCGTTAGTCACATATGCTGCTTTTCAGCAAACTTTCCCCATCAGGCCCAATTCCTGCAACTGAGCCCAACCCTCATACCTAACGGACTGTAGGGTCCACAGGTCGGGGCGGTTTCCGATCGCATCATAATATGACTCAAATAGGTCGGGATCATGAAAATGCTGGCGGCGGGTTTTCTCGGTTTTTGATTTGCCCACCACTTCGGGCAGGAATTTGGTGTGCAGCAACACGCCTGATGGGGTGTTTCCGCCCGGCCCGTCATAGGCTGAATTTAGATGCCGGGGCAGGGCCGAGTGGCATGAGTTCACATAGGCATATCGCCGCGACCAGCGCACCAGAGGTATTTTGTTCAGCGTTGGCGAACGCCTGGGCCGGTCCGTAAAGAACATCCGTTCCCGTGCGCCTCCCTGGACCCACAGGTTGCCCATCGGGCTTTGTCGTTGCGCCCGATAAGGGCCGGGGTCGAACCAGTTGAGGGTCTCGGTCGGGTCCGCCTGGGGGTCATAGGCCTGCGCACCCAGCGGGCCCTTGGGATAGAGGTCCAGCATCAGCGCGCCGAACGCAGCGCGTCCTTGTTGGTCCAATTTGGTTGTCAGATCGTGCAGAGATTTGCTGTCATGGTTGGGGTAGATCAGCAGCTCATCCGCGTCCACCATCAGGGTCCAATGGCCGTGGCCATAGCGCATTTGCAGCCATGTCACCCAATCCAGCCCATAGCGCGCGGCGCGATAGCTGGCTGTGGTCTGCCACAGTGACACATCCGGCTGTTCGAGCAGGAAATCGACCGAGCCGTCATCGCTGCCGTTATCCACGATTAGGAAATGGTCCACGCCCAGCGCGCGGTAGTGGTGGAAGAACCACGGAAGCCAGTTGATTTCATTGCGCAGCGTGGTGAAGGCCAGAACAGCGCCGGATCCGATCTGTGAGGTCTGATTCTTGAGGCAGGTCATCTGATGACGACTGCGAAAGGATCGCCACAGCAAACGCCGCCGTTTCAAACGCAACCGGTATTTTTGAACCCAACTAATAGGTGGTAGACTATCGGTTGCGTGATCTGTCACCCATGGCTCACTTTTCGTAATTGCCGTTTTGATGCCAGCGCCAGGCATCGCCGATCATCGTCTCTAACGTGGATCTTTTTGGCTCCCAGCCCAGCTCTTGCCCTGCGCGGACCGAACCTGAGACCAGTTTGGTGCAATCGCCAGCGCGGCGAGGACCGATGGAATAGGGCACCTCGCGGTTGGTGACGGCTTTGGAATGCCCGATCACCTCCATCACCGAAAAACCTGATCCGGTGCCAAGATTGAATACTCGGCTGCCCTTGTTCTGTTCCAGCCAGTTCAGACCCAGCACATGGGCATCGACCAGATCGCAGACATGCACATAGTCGCGGATACAGGTGCCGTCGGGCGTGTCGTAATCGGTGCCGAACACAGTCAGACCGTCGCGCTTGCCGTCAATGGCATCCAGCATCAGCGGCACCAGATGGGTTTCGGGACGGTGGAATTCGCCCACTTCGCCCTCGGGATCGGCACCGGCCACGTTGAAATAGCGGAAGATCACATGGTTCAGATCATGGGCGGCCTCGAAATCACGCAGGATGTCCTCGATGGCGCGTTTTGAGGCACCATAAGCGTTCAGTGGCAGTTGCGGGGTATTTTCGTCCAGCACCACATTGTCATGCTCGCCATAGGTGGCGCAGGTCGACGAGAACACGAAGTTCAGGCAGCCAGCGGCGACGGCGGCTTCGATCAAGGACAGTGAGCCGGTGACGTTGTTGGTCCAGTATCTGCCTGGCTGAGACATCGCCTCACCCACTTGGCTGAGGGCGGCGAAATGCATCACGGCGACGGGTTTATATTTGGCAAAGACTTCGTCTAGCTGGGAACGATCCAGCAAATCGCCCTGTTCAAACGGCCCGAATTTCACCGCGTCCTGCCAGCCGGTGATCAGGTTGTCATAGGTCACAGGTGTATAACCCGCCTGCGCTAGCGCCTTGCAGGCGTGCGATCCGATATATCCGGCACCACCGGTTACAAGAATATTGGTCATCTGTTTTCCAGAATAAACATGCTGCGCGCATTTACGCCGTCAGGCTTGTGCAGATCAGGGGGAAAAGAGATCAATCCAACCCCATTGCGGTCATCATTTCCTCAAGCTTAGGGACGTCCTGCGGGTTGTTCAGCTCCCAGAACTGGCGGCCCTTGGCTTCAACCTCGACGCACAGAACCTTGCGGCCGTTTTCCATAAAGCGCAGCTGCTCGAGTCCCTCCAGCTGTTCCAGCGGGCCGACCGGCCAAGTTGGATAAGCCGCCAGTGCATCAGGGCGATAGGCGTAGACGCCGACATGGTGGAAAACCGGGGTCGCGTCGTCGCTGCCATAGGTTTGGGCGGTGAAGGGGACGACCTCTTTTGAGAAATACATGGCACTGTGATCGGCGGCAAAAACAGCGGTGGTGCCGCCAACCCGCCCATGTTTACGGTCGTTCAGCAGACTGTTCAGCGCATCGCCATCGCAGCGCAGCACCGGCGTGGCCACGCCCGCCTCGGGGGCGGCGCGCAGACCGGCAACCAGATCTTCGACAAACCAATGCGGTGTCAGCGGCGCGTCGCCCTGCAGGTTCACCACGATCTCATAGCCTGCGCCCAGGTTGGCATGAGTCTCGGCGCAGCGCTCGGTGCCGTTCTGGCAATCCTCGGATGTCATCACCACCTCGGCTCCGAAGCCTTCAGCCACCTCGCGAATGCGGTCGTCATCGGTGGCAACGACCACCTTGTCGACACCCGACACAGAACAGGCCGCGCGCCAGGACCGTTCGATCAATGTCATCGCGGTGCCATTGGCCCCGGTCAGCGGGACCAGCGGTTTGCCCGGATAGCGGGTCGAGGCATAGCGGGCGGGAATGGCGATCAGAACGGACATCAGGCCTCCTTCAGGTCAACACCCGGAGCGTAGGCGATAAAGAACGGGTTTGCATAGCCGTCCTTGCCATAGGTCAGCGGCGAATGGTCATCGAAACGCACGACTTTGCCACCAGCGCCCGCCAGCACGGCATGGCCTGCGGCGGTGTCCCATTCCATTGTTCGGCCCACGCGGGGGTACAGATCAGCTTCACCCGTGGCGACCAGACAGAATTTCAGCGACGAGCCCGCGCTCTTGCTGTCCTGCACCTGATATTTGTTTATGTAATCCTCAGTGGCCTGGTCGCGGTGCGATTTCGACGCGACGATCATAAGTGCCGAATTGTCCGGATTAGACACTGATATTGAGGTCATTTCCCCAGCCTGCGCCTTGTCGAGCGCGCCGGTTTCTTCAACCGATTGACCATCGGCTTGTGTATAAAACATGCGGCCCTTAGCAGGTGCATAAACGACGCCCCGGGTCGGAACGCCGTTTTCGACCAGCGCGATATTCACGGTGAAATCGCCGCGGCGGTTGATGAATTCCTTGGTGCCGTCCAGCGGATCAACAATCAGGAACGTGTCGCCTTTTTCGGAATGCGACGCGGCCTGTTCTTCGGTCACCAGCAGGATATCGGGGAAAGCTTCGCGCAGACCAGCCGAGATCAGGGCATCGGCGGCCTCATCCGCTTCGGTCACCGGGCTGGCATCTGATTTGACCTTTACGTCGAAATCATCGGAATTGTAGATTTCCATGATCTTGTCGCCGGCTTCCAAAGCCAGTCGTCGGATGACGGGAATGAGGGCGTCGTAGGACACAAAAATGCTCCGTTCCTGTGATTTGTTGATCGAATATCCTGACGGCCTTATGATGTGCCGGTTACGGAACGGCAAGAATTTCGTGGCAGATTGCAGGCGAAAAAACGGGAAAGACGCTTCGGGTGTATTATTTCAGGAGAAATCAAACACTATTGGGCGGTGCGTTCACAACGGCCGAACTAATTTTCCACGCCGTCGTGCGCAGCGTTCGGTCCCAGCATCACAATGCGGTTGTGGCTGTTATCATCAACATCCTGCAGGTACTGGCCCTGGTTGCAGTGTTTTATACGATCATGTCTTTCCTGGGTCCGCGTGTTGCCAGAATCCGGGGCGAATTTATCCTGTTTCTGCTGTCGGGTGTGTTTTTGTTCATCACCCATATCAAGTCCGTCAGCGCAGTTGCTGGTGTCAGTACAGGCAATAACCCGATGATGCTGCATTCGCCGATGAATATGATGGTCGTCCTGCTGGCAACCGCCTTTGGGTCACTTTACACGCAGATTGTGTCACTGACCGTGATCCTGTTTCTATACAGTGTGGCGATCGGACCGATTGAAATTCAGGATCCCGGCGGCGCCTTTGCTATGGTGATCCTGAGCTGGTTTGTCGGATGCGCGGTAGGCGTTGTATTCATGGCTCTGAAACCGTGGTTTCCTACCATTGTCGAGATGCTGACCAACATATACCGGCGGCTGAACATGATTTTTTCGGGGAAAATGTTTGTGGCGAATGCGCTGGGCGGTGCCACACTCGCTATGTTCGCCTGGAATCCACTGTTTCACGTTATTGACCAGTGTCGTGGTTTCCTTTTCCGCAATTACTATCCGCGCAACACAAGCTGGGAATATGCGCTTTGGGTGGCGTTGGTGCTGTTGTTAATCGGCCTGTTGGGGATCTTCTTTTCCCGTCAGCACGTGTCCCAAAGCTGGGACGCACGCCGTTAACGGGCCACGCGCAGTGTCAGGTTGATCCGGCCACCCTTAGGTAGCAGCTTCGAAGACCCGAACCGAATACGGTCGATGCCGTGATAGGTCAGCCGGGCGGGTCCGCCCATGATCACCACATCACCCGAATTCAGCCAAATGGATTCGGTCTTGCCACCCCTTGTCTGGTTGCCGATGCGGAACAATGCGTCATCCCCCAATGAGATTGACAGAACCGGCCAGGAAAAATCGGCCTCGTCCTTGTCCTGATGCAACCCCATCCGGGCCCCTTCGCCGTAATAGTTGATCAGGCAACAGTCGGGATCGCGGTGCGCGCTGGCAAGGTCGCGCCAGATATCAAGAACCTGGTTCGGAATCGCGGGCCAGTCCGCGCCTTTAGGATGTTGCGCCTGATATCTGTAGCCCGTCTTGTCGGTGACCCAGCCCAACGCTCCGGCCGACGTCATGCGCACGGACATTTCCTTGCCCGACGGCGTAACTGGCCGGAATAAGGGGGCCGATTTCAGAATCGGCCGCAGGCTGTCGATCAGCTGCGCCTGTGTCGGCCCATCCAGCCAGGCTTTCCTGATATCAAAACCGCGTAAAAGCAGCCGCGCCATCCGAGAATCCCCGATCCTTGCCAAAACCTTGCCAAAAAGGCCACAGATTCCCGAAAACCTGCGTTTTACAACGCTTGCAGGCCTCTGATCCCGCCCTTATATACGCCGGGACGCGCGATGGTGTAGGGCTGTTGCGCACAGTAGATCGGGGCCGGGTGCCATAACGGGTTCGGACCTCGGGACATCGCCTTGAAGAGAAAGGGATTGAACATATGGGAAAAGTAATCGGGATTGACCTCGGAACCACCAACTCGTGTGTGGCCATTATGGACGGCTCGCAACCGAAGGTCATCGAAAACGCCGAAGGGGCGCGGACCACGCCCTCGATCGTCGCCTTCACCGAAGATGAGCGACTGGTCGGTCAGCCTGCAAAACGTCAGGCGGTCACCAACCCTGACAACACGATCTTTGGCGTCAAGCGTCTGATCGGTCGTCGTGTGGATGATGCCGAAGTCGAAAAAGACAAGAAAATGGTGCCGTACGCCATCGTTGATGGTGGCAATGGCGACGCGTGGGTAGAAGCCCGCGGTGAAAAATATTCCCCAAGCCAGATCTCGGCCTTCACTCTGGGCAAGATGAAGGAAACCGCCGAGAGCTATCTGGGTGAGGAAGTCACGCAGGCGGTTATCACTGTTCCGGCCTATTTCAATGACGCTCAGCGTCAGGCCACCAAAGACGCCGGTAAAATCGCCGGTCTGGAAGTGTTACGGATCATCAACGAACCGACAGCTGCTGCGCTGGCCTATGGTCTGGACAAAGAAGAAACTCAAACTATCGCGGTATATGACCTTGGTGGCGGTACTTTCGACGTGACCATTCTGGAAATCGACGACGGCCTGTTCGAGGTTAAGTCGACCAACGGTGACACCTTCCTGGGTGGTGAAGACTTTGACATGCGCATCGTCAACTACCTGGCCGATGAGTTCAAAAAAGAACACGGTGTCGATCTGTCTGCCGACAAGATGGCCCTGCAGCGTCTGAAAGAAGCTGCTGAAAAAGCCAAGATCGAATTGTCCTCGACCTCGCAAACCGAAATCAACCAGCCGTTCATCTCGATGGGGTCGAACGGTCAGCCGCTGCACATGGTCATGAAACTGACCCGTGCCAAGCTGGAATCGCTGGTTTCTGACCTGATCAAGAAGTCGATGAAGCCCTGCGCGGCTGCTCTGAAAGACGCGGGTCTGTCGGCCAACGACGTGGACGAAGTTGTTCTGGTCGGTGGTATGACCCGGATGCCGAAAGTGATCGAAGAGGTCACCAAATTCTTCGGTAAAGAGCCGCACAAAGGTGTGAACCCGGACGAAGTCGTTGCCATGGGCGCCGCCATTCAGGCCGGTGTTCTGCAAGGCGACGTCAAAGACGTGGTTCTGCTGGACGTGACCCCGCTGTCGCTGGGTATCGAAACGCTGGGTGGCGTGTTCACACGCCTGATCGACCGCAACACAACGATCCCGACCAAGAAGTCGCAGGTTTTCTCGACCGCAGAAGACAACCAGAACGCCGTAACCATCCGCGTGTTCCAGGGTGAGCGTGAAATGGCTGCGGACAACAAGATCCTGGGTCAGTTCAACCTCGAAGATATCCCACCCGCACCGCGAGGCATGCCTCAGATCGAGGTGACTTTTGATATCGATGCCAACGGCATTGTCTCGGTCTCGGCCAAGGACAAAGGTACCGGCAAAGAGCAGAAGATCACCATTCAGGCATCTGGCGGTCTGTCGGATGACGACATCGAAAAGATGGTCAAGGACGCCGAAGAGAACGCGGAAGCCGACAAGGAACGCCGCGAACTGGTCGATGCCAAGAACCAAGCGGAAAGCCTCATCCACTCGACCGAGAAGTCGATGGAAGAGCATGCCGACAAGGTCGATCCGACCACCATCGAAGCCATCGAGCTGGCAATTGCTGCGCTGAAGGACGAGCTGGAGACCGAAAATGCCGACAAGATCAAGTCGGGCATCCAGAACGTCACCGAAGCGGCCATGAAGCTGGGCGAAGCCATCTATAAGGCGCAAGCCGAAGAAGGTGAGGATGAGCCTGCAGCGGCAGATGCTGCACCGGGTGAGGATGACATTGTCGACGCCGAGTTCGAAGATCTGGACGACGACAAGCGTAACTAACGGGTAACCGGGCCAATGCGGGCCGGTCCGGTTGCCGGGCCGGCCCGATTACGTTGAGGCAGAAGGAAACACTGATGTCAAAACGCGACTACTATGATGTGCTCGGCGTAGCTAAGGGCGCATCGGCGGATGAAATCAAAAAGGGTTTTCGTAAGAAAGCCAAAGAGTTGCATCCCGATCGCAACAAAGACAACCCGGATGCCGAGTCGCAGTTCAAAGAGGCCAACGAGGCTTATGATGTTCTGCGCGACGCTGACAAAAAAGCTGCTTACGACCGCTTTGGCCACGCGGCCTTTGAAAACGGTATGGGTGGCGGCGGTGGTCGTCCCGGCGGCGGCTTTGGTCAGGGTGACTTCTCCAGCGCGTTCTCGGATGTGTTCGACGATTTGTTCGGCGATTTCATGGGCGGTCAGCGTGGCGGTGCCGGTGGCGGACGTCGTGCGGCGCGCGGATCGGACCTTCGCTATAACCTTCGCGTAACGCTGGAAGAGGCGTTCGCAGGTCTGCAGAAAACCATCAGTGTTCCCGCCGCTGTGGCCTGTTCGGCCTGTGACGGTTCGGGCGCGGAAGGCGGAGTAGAGCCGACCACTTGTCCGACCTGCTCGGGCATGGGCAAGGTACGTGCGCAGCAGGGTTTCTTTACCGTTGAACGCTCGTGCCCGACTTGTTCGGGGCTGGGTCAGATCATCAAGAACCCCTGTAAAGCCTGCGGCGGTGCAGGCCGCGTAGAAAAAGAGCGGGCGCTGTCCGTCAACATTCCCGCCGGCGTGGAAACCGGTACGCGTATTCGCCTGGCAGGTGAGGGTGAGGCCGGCATGCGTGGTGGCCCTCCGGGTGATTTGTACATCTTTGTCGAAGTGTCGGATCACAAGCTGTTCGAACGCGACAGTGTGAACTTGTATTGCCGCGTTCCGGTCAGCATGGGCAAGGCCGCGCTGGGCGGATCGATCGAAGTGCCAACCATCGACGGTGGCCGCGGCCGCGTGCAGATTCCGGCAGGCAGCCAGTCAGGCCGCCAGATGCGCCTGCGCGGCAAGGGCATGCCCGCCCTGCGTGGCGGTGGCGTGGGTGACATGTTCATCGAGCTCGCCGTGGAAACACCGGTAAATCTGACCAGCCGCCAGAAAGAACTGCTGCGTGAGTTCGACGACCTGGGTGAAGATAACCATCCGGAATCAAAAAGCTTTTTCTCATCCGTCAAATCCTTTTGGGATGGAATGAAGGGTTAAGACCACGCTGCCAATTTTCGAATGAGCCGATCCCCTTGGGTCGGCTTTTTTCGTTTCATAGGTCCAGTTCGTTGATGAACTGCGCCAAAATTGGCCCTTGAATCCCCTCGCAACCCCTGAGATTGTCGCGCCAACCGTTGGGGTGCCCTGATCAAAGGGCTGAGAGGCGTGAACGCGCTAACCCATCGAACCTGATCCGGGCAATACCGGCGGAGGGAACGGTCTACACATACAGACGTTTTCCATGCTGCGTTGCCCTTAGAAGATGGAGCAACGATATGGCGCATATTGCCCTGACTATTGCGGGCTCGGACAGCGGGGGCGGGGCTGGGATTCAGGCGGATCTTAAGGCGATGTCCGCGCTGGGCGTGTATGGGGCCAGTGTAATCACAGCAGTGACGGCGCAGAACACGCGGGCTGTGACGGCGGTGCATGGGATACCGCTGAACGTGGTTGCCGCCCAGATCGATGCGGTGCTGACCGACCTAGATGTGGGCGCGATCAAGATCGGCATGCTAGCGACGCCTGATATTATCCAAACCGTGGCCGAAGCCATTGCTGCATTTGACGGCCCTGTGGTTTTGGATCCGGTGATGATCGCCAAATCCGGTGATGCTTTGCTGGCGCGGGACGCAGTTCAGACCCTGCGTGAGATTCTTTTGCCCCGAGCGACCATTTTGACCCCGAACTTGCCCGAGGCCGCGTGTTTGCTTGGAGCAACTGACGCCGAAACCCCCGATCAGATGATCGCCCAAGGGATGGCGTTGTGCGGGTTGGGCGCGCAGTCGGTGCTGATGAAAGGGGGGCATAGGCGCGGGGACGTTTGTCACGACCTTCTGATTAACCCTTCAGGCGCTTTGGCTGAATTCACGGCCCCCCGGTGCGACACGCGCAATACGCATGGCACCGGTTGCACCCTGTCGTCTTCGATCGCGGCAGGGTTGGCGCAGGGGCTTGGTCTGACCGACGCGGTTGCGCAGGCGCATGACTATCTGCAAGGGGCCATTATCCAAGCTGACACTCTGATGGTCGGGCAGGGGCACGGTCCGGTTCATCATTTTCATCGGGTCTGGCCCGCGTGACTGTTTGGTCGATCATAGGGGCTGGCGTGGCGGGATTGGCTGTCGCCAGTGAACTGGTGTCGCGCGGGGCAAATGTTCAGGTGTATGACCCCGGCGGTTCGCCGGGCCCGCATGGGTGTTCGTGGTGGGCGGGCGGCATGCTGGCCCCGTGGTGCGAGTTTGAAAACGCCGAGGAACCGGTTTTGCGTCTAGGTCAGGCCGCTTTGGAGTGGTGGGCCGCGCGCACGCAAGTTTCGCGGCGGGGCACTTTGGTCGTCGCCAATCCGCGCGATTTGCCCGATCTGCGCCGATTTGCCCGCCGTACCGACGGGTATGTTGAAGTCGATCGAGCCAAATTACTCCAATTAGAGCCTGATTTGACCAGTTTTGCCAAAGGTCTGCACTTTGCGGATGAGGCGCATCTGGACCCGCGACAGGCGCTGCGTGATTTGCACCGTCAGTTGCAGGAACAGGGTGTCACGTTCTACCGAAAACTGGCCCCGTCCCGGTTGGAGAATGCAATCGATTGCCGCGGACTGCACGCCCGCGAAGTGTTGCATGACCTGCGTGGTGTGAAGGGTGAGATGCTGGTGATCCGCTGCCGGGATGTGACCCTGACCCGCCCCGTGCGTCTGCTGCATCCAAGGATGCCGCTGTACATCGTGCCGCGCGGGGATGGCGTCTACATGCTGGGCGCATCTATGATCGAAAGCGAAGACAGCAGCCGCATCACGGCCCGATCCATGCTGGAACTGCTCAGCGCGGCTTATGCGCTGAACCCCGCCTTTGGCGAGGCCGAGGTGCTTGAGATTGGCGTCGATCTGCGCCCGGCATTTCCGGACAACCTGCCTCGAATCCGACGGCTGGGGTGCACGATTTACGCCAACGGGCTGTACCGTCATGGCTATCTGTTGGCCCCCGCGTTGGCGCAGGGTGTGGCCGATCTGGCGCTGGACAATAAACATTCGGAGATGGTCGATGAAGATCGTGCTTAACGGTGAACCGCGCGAGGTGCGCGCTGAAATCCTTTCGGATCTGTTGGATGAATGCGGGTTCTCGGGGCGGGTGGCAACGGCCGTGAACGAGGATTTTGTGCCCTCGAGTCTGCGTCTCGCTCATAAACTGACTGATGGCGACCGGGTTGAGGTCGTCGCACCGATGCAGGGGGGCTGAAGATGAAAAGTTTCTACGCCACCGAACTGCCCAACGCGCTGATGCTGGGCACAGCGCAATATCCCAGCCCGGCCGTCCTAGAACAGGCGTTTCGCGACAGTGGTGCGGGCGTGGCGACAGTGTCCTTGCGGCGGGAATCCGGCGCGGGACAGACATTTTGGCAGATGATCCGCGAGCTGGGCGTGCTGATCCTGCCCAACACTGCTGGATGCCACACGGTCAAAGAGGCCGTGACCACCGCCCATATGGCGCGAGAGGTGTTTGATACCAAGTGGATCAAGCTGGAACTGATCGGCCACACTGACAGTTTGCAGCCCGACGTGTTTCAACTGGTCGACGCCGCGCGCATCCTGACTGAGGACGGGTTTCAAGTGTTTCCCTACACAACCGATGATCTGATCGTGGGCGAACGGCTACTGGCCGCCGGGTGTGAGGTGTTGATGCCCTGGGGGGCGCCCATCGGGTCAGGACGGGGGCTGAACAATGAATATGCCTTGCGTGCGATGCGCGCCGAATTCCCCGACGTGCCGCTGGTGGTGGATGCCGGGATTGGCCTGCCCAGCCATGCCGCGCAGGCGATGGAGCTGGGCTACGACGCGGTTCTGCTGAACACTGCAGTGGCACGTGCCGGAAACCCCGCCGCCATGGCGCGTGCCATGATGCTGGCGATAGAGGCCGGGCAATTGGCGTATCAGGCAGATCCGATCGAGGCGCGCGACATGGCTGAACCTTCCACCCCGGTAATCGGAAAGGCCTTTTTATCATGACGTTGGACCGATTTTATCCGATCTTCGATCACTCGGACTGGTTGCGTCGGATGCTGCCACTGGGTGTGAAACTGGTGCAGTTGCGGATCAAGGATCAGCCCGACGAGGTTATACACGAACAGATTGCCCAATCGCGGGACCTGTGTCGCACACACGACGCGGTTTTGGTGGTGAACGACCATTGGCAGGCAGCCATCGATGCCGGTTGCAATTGGATTCACCTCGGGCAGGAGGATCTGGACGAGGCCGATCTGAAAGCCCTCCGTAAGGCGGGGCTGAAACTGGGCGTTTCCACCCATGATGATGATGAGTTGGAGCGGGTTTTGGCCATGGATCCGGATTATGTGGCGTTGGGTCCGGTCTATCCCACCATCCTGAAGAAGATGAAATGGGAACAACAGGGCCTGCCACGCGTCACTGAATGGAAGGCGCGGCTGGGGGAAATTCCTCTGGTCGGGATTGGCGGCATGAGCGTCGAACGCGCACCAGGAGTTCTTGCCGCCGGGGCCGACATCGTTTCGGTCGTCACAGACATCACGCTGAACGCTGACCCTGAAACCCGTGTGCGCGAATGGATCGAGGTCACGCGATGAACCGCTATGCGCGCCAGATGATCCTGCCCGAGGTTGGGGAGGCTGGGCAGATCAACCTGTCCGCCGCACGGGTTTTGGTAGTGGGGGCAGGCGGGTTGGCCGCGCCGGTGTTGCCGTTGTTGGCTGGGGCCGGGGTGGGGCACCTGACCATTATGGACCGGGATGAAGTCGCGATATCGAACCTGCATCGGCAGACTTTGTTCACCGAAACTGACTGTGGATGCGCTAAGGTTGATGTCGCCGCCAAGCGCTGTAGCGCGCAGAATAGTGAAATCACAGTCGTTGCTAAAAAACAGGCTCTAACAAGCGAAAACGCTGCAAAATTTGTTGAGGAAGCAGACATCATCCTGGATTGTGCGGATAGCTATGCCGCCAGCTATATTCTGTCGGATACATGTTTCGCGCAGGGCAAGCCGCTGATCAGTGCATCCGTATTGGGTCTGTCCGGCTATGTCGGTGGGTTCTGTGCTGGTGCACCGTCTTTGCGCGCGGTGTTCCCAAACGCTCCGGACAGCGGCGCGAGCTGTGCGACCGCCGGAGTACTGGGCCCAGTCGTAGGGATGATTGGCGCAATGCAGGCGCAAATGGCGCTGGGCGTGATCCTCGGTCTGGATTCTTCACCTTTGGGTCAGATGGTGCAATTTGATGCCCGCACGCTGCGCAGTACCACGTTTCGGTTTGGCGGCGCTCCGGAACCTGCGCAACACTTTCCATTTCTTTCCGCCAGCCAATTGACTGAAGACGATTTGATTATTGATCTGCGTACCGTGGATGAGGCCCCTGAATCGCTTCATGCTAACGCGGGTCGTGACAGACTGGATTTTTTAGAAACAGAGACTAATCCGGGTAAAAGACTGGCACTTTGCTGCGCTTCCGGTCTGCGCGCATGGCGGGCGGCCGAATTGATTCAACCGGATTGGCCGGGCGAGATTGTCCTCGTCGCAGCGTCAACCTCATGAGTGAAAAGGAACGCAAGACTGGTTGATATTGGTCGCCTGATGAAAGGTGGCCTAGTTTGTCGCAAACACCCCCTCCGCGGCTTTGCCCTTGTTGGCATCAAGGATGCGCCGAGCTACGGCATCTTTGGTCGCTGAGGCGCGTTAACCTTTCAGAAACCGATTCTGCGTCAATCTGGGCGCATGACTCAGGACGCCTTTGCCGAAGCCCCGATGCTGTTTGAAAGTGACGAAGCCCCGGTGGCGCCGCTGCCTTCGGGGCGGTTGCCGTCCTATATCAAGGATCACCGCAAGAGATTGCGCGAAAGGTTTATGTCTGGCGGTTCGGCTGCGATGCCGGATTATGAACTGTTGGAACTTGTCTTGTTCCGATCAATCCCGCGGCAGGATGTAAAGCCGCTGGCACGGGCGCTGATGGACACGTTTGGTGATTTCAACCGGGTTTTGACCGCGCCCGAGGAACGACTGCGTCAGATCAAGGGTGCAGGTGACACTGTGATCACCGACCTAAAAATCCTTGAGGCCTGTGCCCATCGCATGGCCCGCGCGCGGGTGATGCAGCGGCATGTAATCTCGGGCTGGGATGCACTGCTGGACTATTGCCACACAACGATGGCGCATCGCGAAACCGAGCAGTTCCGAGTGTTCTATTTGGACCGGAAGAACGTGCTGATCGCGGATGAGGAACAAGCCAAGGGTACCGTGGATCACGTGCCGGTTTACCCCCGTGAGGTGGCGAAAAGGGCGCTGGAACTGAATGCTTCGGCCTTGATCCTGGTGCACAATCACCCTTCGGGTGATCCGACGCCGTCGCAGTCAGATATTGATATGACCAACCGCATACAGGACGCATGTCTGGCACTGGGGCTGACTCTGCATGATCATTTGATCATCGGTAAATCGACTGAGCTGAGCTTTCGGTCGCAGGGGTATCTGTAGCGGGCTACTTCACCCATATCTCGACCCTGCGGTTGATCTTGCGCCCCCAGTCGGTGTCGTCGCAGGCCATCGGCATTGCCTCGCCAAAAGCATCGACCTGCAGCTCAACACTGTCGGGAATGGCAGTTTCCACCGCAGCCAGCACCGCATTGCGCACGGTTTTCGCACGCAACATGGCGATCTGTTTATTGGTGTTCGCGGCACCGTCGCCGTCGCTGAAGCCGACAAAGACCAACTTACGCGCGTTCAACGTACCAGCCTCAAGCTGCTGGGCTAGATGCTGGATGTTTGATCTCGATTGTGCATCGGGGCGGGAGGAGCCTGCCTCGAAACGTACGGACAGCGACATCCGGGACATCGGTCTGAGGGTTTCGACCATGCGCTGCAATTCTTCCAATCCGACCTCGGGGCCACCGGACGCTACCGCATTGGCCAAACGATCCCCCTGCAACCCGAGCCGCATCATCTCAGGCTCTTGATCGACAAAACCGGCCTTACGGATCGCCTTCTGGGCAGGGGTGCTTTGCGCATAGGCCAGAAATTGTCGTGCGATACGAGGCAGGCGCCGCTTGGGCAGGTAGAGGAACATGGGCGAGGTCAGCGGATAGTCCTCGGTTTTGATCGTCTGCCGGGTGGCTGTCAACACATGGCCGCACCCACCGGTTAGAGGCAGCGCGCGGGCCGTATCGGCCTCGGCCTGGCTGGCGATGCCGATGGCGAAGGGGTCGGTGGTCACCGCATGAACCAGATCGCTGCTGCGGTCATGCCGGATTACTGTATCAGTAAGCGCAACGCTCGCCGGTGAAAGCAGTTGATCCTCGACCCCTTGGGCCAGACCCGACCCGGCACCGGTCAGATGCAGTGCAATCGGCGCGTCCGGCCCACCCAGGGCGGACCAGTTGTCAATCGCGCCGGAAAACACCAATGCCAGGTCAGCGGGCGAAATATGAGGCACCGGATTGTCCCGCGCCACGATGGGCACAAGCGCATCCAGCGCCACAACCCGTGACCGGCGCGCAAGGGTTAGATCACCCAGCCCGGCATCTTCGGCGGCCTCCTGCTCTGACGGGCGAATTTCACGCAATGCCATGACAATGTCGGTCTGATCCGCGATCAGATCGGCAAAGCCCTGTCCGGTGTTGCCGATGTCGAAAAAGAACCGACCTAGCGGTGCATTGCGCCCAGGCTGGTGCAGCTCATAGGTCAAGGTATTCGGGTTGGATAGGTCCGGCGTTGCAATTAGCCCTTCCTGCTCGGCAAAGCCCATCAACAGGGCTGGCAGTACTTTTTCAGCCATGACGGACGAGCCGGAAAACCGCAATTCACCCACGAAATCGGTCAGGTTGGGGCAGGCGGGGCCATCGCATGTCACACCCGATCCGTCCACCGTTAGCTCACCAAACTGGGTGTTGACGCGATAGAATTCACCATCGAAGCCCAGCAGCGTGCCGGTTACCTCGACCTTGCCGTCATGAGAGGTGAGCGTGATATCCTGCGCCTGTACGGCTGTAGCGAGTGTTGCCGAAAACAGTGCAGCCACCGCCACACGAAAAAATGTCATTGGAAGTTCGAGCCTGCCTGCGGTTTTAGTTTGCCGCGATTGTCAGGTTTTGGAACAGATTATTCAACACCAGAAAATCTCCGGTTCTGGAACAGTCGGGAAAGCTCAGCATGAATTCGCGCGACCGCAATTTCCGGTCTTCGCGCAGTTCCAGCGATTGAACCCGCAGATCAGTGCCGCAGTTTTCTGCTGTTACCTCAGCCTCAACCGTCAATTCGATTGAGCCGGATTGATCAGATTGCGCCGCCGGAAAGGAATAGATCTCAAGGTTGCGGGCATCGCTGAACGTAGGTTGTGTCAGCTGTACAACATTGCCCGCGCCTGTGGATTCAGGTTGCGCCGAGACATGGCCTGCGTCACCATAGCTGGCCCCAAATTCCAGCGCATGTATCTGCAGTTCAGTCTGACCCTGCCATTGCAGGGCTATGCGGGAATACTGGCCGATGTCGGGGATGTGAGTGGTGGCTACGGTCCCTTTCTGATCGTCAAGCGAGATCAGAAAGATCGCGTATTCCGACAAGGCCGGTATGGTCAGATCCAATTTGCCATTGGCGTCCGTCTGTTGGGTAACGGTCAATCCGTTGTGATGAATCTCGATCCGTTCATTGCCGTGACAGGGGGCTTTAACGATCAGGCGCGCGGCAGCACCAGTGACGGCACGCGCCCGGGCGCTGAGATTACAATCAACCTGGTCAGAGGGGGTTGACCGGCTGGATGTCTGGTTCGGTTGAGCCAAAGGGGGCGTGCGGTCTGTTCCCTGGGCGGGGGTCGAGGAGGTCAAGACAATGTCCTCCAGCCCGGGAATATCCGCGCTTTGATCAGCAGCCGCAATCTGAGTGCCCTGCACGTCGTCTGACCACGCAGGGAATCCATTCTGCATCAGGTAACCAATAGCCAGCGCGCAAACGACTGTGCCGCCGGTAGTCACGTAGTTCTTTATTACAAACAAGACACCCTCCCCAGTTGAAGGAGCGAGTCGCATATTGATTCCAAATCACGGCCAATATGTGGCCGTGACAGGGACTCAATGTGTCTCAATTGGGGTGACGTTAGGTCAGGCGCCCGTGGCAATGCTTGAATTTCTTGCCCGAGCCACAGGGGCACCGGTCGTTGCGCGACGGATTCCCCCAGGTGCTTGGGTCATCCTCGACAAAGCCGGGGCGCGGGTCGCCCGAGGCTTCGGCTTCCGCCACCGCTTCGGCCCGTTCGGTTGCTTGTTCGACCTTCTGTTGCGCCTGTGCCTGTTGAGCCTGCATCTGCGCCAGCATTTCCCGTTGCTCGTCTTCGGTCAGCGGGCGCACGCGTGACAATTGCTGGGTCACGGTTTCGCGCAAGCTGTCCAGCATACCTTCGAACAGTTGGAAGCTTTCGTTCTTGTATTCGTTCAGCGGGTCGCGCTGGGCGTAGCCGCGGAACCCAACGACCGAGCGTAGATGCTCCAGCGTCAACAGATGTTCGCGCCATTTGCTGTCAATGGTGTTTAGCAGAACCTGCTTTTCGATATTGCGCATGTTCTCGGGACCAAAGGCAGCCGCCTTCTGGGCCATCATCTCATCTGCGGCGTTAACAAGGCGTTCGCGCACCTGTTCGTCATCCACGCCTTCTTCAGCGGCCCAATCCTGTACCGGTGCGTCGATGGTCAGTTTGTCCCTGACCGCTTCGTGCAGACCGTCGGTGTCCCACTGATCTGCATAGGATTTTGGCGGCATGTGCTCGTCGATCAGATCGTCGATCACCTGTTCGCGCATGTCCGAGACGATCTCGGACAGGTCGTCCGAGGACATAATCTCACGCCGTTGGCTGAACACCACTTTCCGCTGGTCGTTCATCACATCGTCGAATTTCAGAACGTTCTTGCGCATGTCAAAGTTGCGGCCTTCAACCTTGGACTGCGCGCGTTCCAGTGACTTGTTTACCCAGGGGTGAACGATCGCCTCGCCTTCTTTCATGCCCAAAGTGGTCAGCACCTTGTCTAGCCGTTCCGAGCCGAAGATACGCATCAAGTCGTCTTCGAGGCTGAGGTAGAACACCGTGCGACCCGGATCGCCCTGACGACCAGAACGACCACGCAATTGGTTGTCGATGCGGCGGCTTTCGTGGCGTTCAGAGGCCATCACATAAAGGCCACCAGCAGCCAGAACCTTTTCTTTTTCTTCGGCGTGGCGTGCCTCTTCGGCCGCGCGCAGTTCCGCGGGGTCGGCCTCGGGGTTCTCCGCCATGGCCTGCAGAACTTTCATTTCCACATTGCCGCCCAGCTGAATGTCGGTGCCGCGACCCGCCATGTTGGTGGCGATGGTCACCGCGCCTAGACGGCCCGCATCGGCGACGATCTGTGCCTCTTGCTCGTGCTGGCGGGCGTTCAGAACATTGTGTTCGATGCCTTCCTTTTGCAGCATTTGGCTCAGCAACTCGGATTTCTCGATCGACGTGGTGCCCAATAGGACCGGCTGGCCCTTTTCCTGCGCTTCTTTGGTCTGTTCGATCATCGCGCCGTATTTTTCACCAGCCGTGCGATAGACCTGATCGTCCTCGTCCTCGCGGGCAATGGGCTTGTTGGTTGGAACCTCGACCACGCCCAGACCATAGATTTCCTGGAATTCCTCGGCCTCGGTCAATGCGGTGCCGGTCATACCGCCCAGCTTGTCGTACAGGCGGAAATAGTTCTGGAAGGTCACGCTGGCCAGTGTCACGTTTTCCGGCTGAATCTGCACGCCTTCCTTGGCTTCGATGGCTTGATGCAGACCTTCGGACAGGCGGCGGCCCGGCATCATACGGCCAGTGAATTCGTCGATCAGCACGACATCGCCGTCACGGACGATATAGTCCTTGTCGCGTGTGAACAGCTTATGCGCGCGCAGACCCTGGTTCACGTGGTGTACAACCGTTGTGCTTTCCGGATCGTACAGCGAATGCCCTTCGGGGATCAGGCCCGCGGCGATCAGCTGCTGTTCCAGAAACTCGTTGCCTTCATCGGTGAAGGTCACGTTGCGGGACTTTTCGTCCAGCGAATAGTGATCGTCCTGCAGCGAGGGGATCAGTGCATCGATGGCGGTATAAAGATCAGATCGGTCCTGCGATGGCCCCGAGATAATCAGCGGCGTCCGCGCCTCGTCGATCAGGATCGAGTCGACCTCATCCACAATCGCGAAATTGTGGTATTTCTGGTAAATCTGATCCAGCTCCGCCTTCATGTTGTCGCGCAGATAGTCGAAACCCAGCTCGTTATTGGTCGCATAGGTTACGTCGCAGGCATAAGCGGCCTTTTTCTCGGCGTCGGGCTGACCCGACCAGATCACGCCGGTAGTCATACCCACGGCGGCAAACACTTTGCCCATCCATTCCGAGTCACGCTTGGCCAGGTATTCGTTAACCGTAACCACGTGCACGCCCTTGCCGGTCAGCGCGTTCAGATAAGCGGGGAAGGTGGCGACCAGTGTCTTACCCTCACCCGTCTTCATTTCCGAGATATTGCCCTGATGCAGGAATGTGCCGCCCATCAGCTGCACGTCAAAGGCGCGCAGGCCCAGCGCGCGTTTAGCGCCTTCGCGGACGTTGGCAAAGGCCTCGGGCAGCAGGCTATCCAGGCTCTCACCGTCCAGCGCGCGTTTGCGCAGTTCGGCGGTTTTTTCGATCAGGCCGTCATCGGACAGTTTCTCGAACTCGGGTTCCAGCGCGTTGATCTGTTCGATCAGGGGGCGGGTCGCCTTGATCTTGCGGTCGTTCGGTGTTCCGAACACCTTTTTGGCGAGCGTTCCGAGTCCCAGCATGTTCACTCCAGCGGATCTATTCTTGTCTTGGTTGCGACAGGCTTGCCCACCTTGCGCGCAACCCATAGATACGGGGGGTGAAAGGCGGCCCTGTCCAAGGCTTCAAAGCGATGTAAGCGGCAGGTCCCAGAGTGTCAACGCCGCGCCCTGTCGCGGCAAAGAAATAGGATGATTCCATGCCCAAAGGCCTCACTTTTCTGCCATCTCTGGCGTTTGCTGCCGTGCTGGCCCTGCCATTGGCCGCCGAAACTAAGCCTGATGCTGCCACCGTGGTCGCGCGCGTAAACGGGGATGAGATCACATTGGGTCACGTCATCGCCACCGCGGCCGCTCTGCCCGAGCAATATCAGCAGATCGAAGATGACGTTCTGTATGATCTGATCTTAGACCAGATGATCCAGCAGCAATTGCTGAGCCAACAGCAGGAGGCGCTAAGTAAACTGAACAGGTTGGCCCTTGAAAACGAGGAACGTTCATTGCGGGCAGTGCAGACGGTAGATGCACTGATCGACGAAAATCTGACTGACGACGTGATTCAGGAGGCGTATGACGCCCAGTATGCGGATTTCGAAGGCGCGGATGAGTTCAACGCCAGCCATATTCTGGTGGAAACGGAAGATCAAGCCAAGGACATCAAGGCGCAGCTGGATGATGGCGCTGACTTTGCTGAGATGGCCAAAGAACATTCCACGGGCCCGTCAGGCCCGAACGGGGGTGAGCTGGGCTGGTTTGGACCGGGCCAGATGGTTCCGGAATTTGAGGCGGCCGTGATTGCGTTGGACAAGGGGCAGGTATCCGAGCCAGTGCAAACTCAGTTCGGCTGGCATCTGGTCACCCTGAACGACAAGCGCAAAACCGAAGCGCCCGAGCTGGAACAAGTGCGTGCTGAGCTGACTCAGACCCTGCAGCAGGGTGTCATTCAGGCGCGGATCGACGAATTGACCCGCGAAGCTGACATCGACCGCCCCGCCGCCGAGGGCGCTGGCCCTGAAGCGCTGCGTCAGATCGAACTGATTCAGGAGTAACCCTCGTGGCCACTATCACCAAGGTTTCCCCGCTGGCCCCGGCGGCTTTTCCCGATCTGCCCGCGATAGATGGTGTGCGATTTGCCACCGTCGAGGCCGGTGTGCGCTATCAGGGCCGCACCGATGTCATGTTGGCGGTATTGGACCCCGGCACCTCGGTGGCAGGAGTGTTTACCCGATCTGCCACACGCGCGGCCCCGGTTCTGGACTGTCAGGACAAGATCGGCGGCGCCAGTGACGGGCCTGCGGCGATCCTGGTGAATTCGGGCAATGCCAATGCCTTTACCGGCCACTATGGTCAGACCTCGGTGACCGAGGTGACGCAGGCCGTGTCCAGCGCAACTGGTGTTCCGGTTGCGCGGGTCTTTACCTCGTCCACTGGCGTGATCGGTGAGCCGCTGCCCCATGACCGCATCGTGTCGCAGCTTGAGACCCTGAAAGCGGGCCTGAGCCGTCACGCGGTCGAGGACGCGGCGCGGGCCATCATGACCACGGATACCTTCCCGAAAGGAGCTTCGGCGCAGGTCGAGATTGATGGCAAAACAGTCTCTATTGCGGGGATTGCCAAGGGGTCAGGCATGATCGCCCCGGATATGGCGACAATGCTGGTTTACATCTTCACCGACGCGCAGGTCGAACAATCCGCGCTGCAGGCAATGCTGGGCGCGCAGACCGACCGGACCTTCAACTGCATCACCGTGGACAGCGACACCTCGACTTCCGACTGTCTTTTGCTGTGCGCAACCGGGGCGTCGGGTGTGGATGCGACGGGCAACGCTGCCTTTGCTGACGCGCTGGAAGGTGTGATGTTGGATTTGGCGCAGCAAGTGGTGCGCGACGGTGAAGGGGCCACGAAATTCGTAGAAATCCGAGTGACCGGGGCGGCCTCGGACGCGGATGCCAAGGTGCATGGGCTCGCAATCGCCAACTCTCCGTTGGTGAAAACCGCCATCGCGGGCGAGGACCCGAATTGGGGCCGCGTGGTCATGGCCATCGGGAAATCCGGTGCCGCAGCGGATCGCGACCTGCTAAGCATTTCTTTCGGCGACATTCTGGTAGCCGAAAAAGGCTGGGTCAGCCCCGGTTACAGTGAAGACGCCGCCGCCGCCTATATGAAAAGTCAGGACCTCGTGATCTCGGTCGATCTGGGTCTGGGCGAGGGCAAATCCACCGTTTGGACCTGCGACCTGACCCACGGATACATTGAGATCAACGCGGATTATCGCTCGTGAAACCGGAGCAATTCCAGCAAAAGTGGAGCCCGGTTTTGCGTCCGGGATTGCGGCCATGAAAACCGTATTAGTGTCTGCTGTCGCCCTGATCGATATCGAGGGCCGGGTCTTGCTGGCGCAGCGCCCGGAAGGCAAATCCATGGCAGGCTTGTGGGAGTTCCCCGGCGGCAAGATCGAGCCCGGCGAAACCCCCGAGGCCGCGTTGATCCGCGAATTGCATGAGGAACTGGGCATCGATACCTGGGCCTCGTGCCTCGCCCCGCTAACCTTTGCCAGCCACAGCTATGACGATTTCCACCTGCTGATGCCACTGTTTGCCTGCCGCAAATGGGAAGGCATTCCGCAATCTAAGGAGGGTCAGGCATTGAAATGGGTCCGCGCGAATGATCTGCGCAATTACCCAATGCCGGCTGCTGATGTGCCTTTAATCCCGATTTTGAGGGATTGGTTGTGAATCCTGTGCCTAGCTAACTCAACATCGCCGATGTCACTGTTTGACCCACACTTTATCTGGGATTTCAAGCTTAGAAGGTTCAGAAGTGAAACTGTCTTGCCATTTCACGCCCTTGAGACATTTAACTTTTGAGCCAGTAACTAGATTGATATCTGCTGGCGCGGCCATGGCTCCCAAAAGTCTCACATTAGAGCGTTTTCTCTCGGAAATCACCTTCAGTTCATTGACCAGCCAGGTCGCGCTTCCGAGTTGTGTCTTGATCGCTGTATTGCCTGAAAAAAGTTTGGCTTTTTCCAAGAACTCTTTTCTCGGAACATTACCCAGATAACCAACGCAGGCATACGCTCTATTTTTGACCCTTACCACTTTGTGAAATGTGACAAGTTGATGCCAGTTGTTTCCCAGCTCCTTTACCTGCGCTCCATGAGTAGTAACCTCAAATGTGTTGTCGATTACCACGAACACCTTCGCCGCAGCACCACTGCTTACGATAGTGGAAAGCAATAGGCTCACCAGTCCGGTTATCAACGCGCTACTTTTTGCTTTAATTTTCATTCGCCTACCAATTATCGAATATATGTGGACACCCTACGTAACAAAGAAGAGGGTGTGAAGCATTGCGCTTTGAATGGCCCCGATAGGCTGTTTAGCATTTGTGTTCTGAGTGCTGCCGGAATTTCGACATTGGTGGAACGGTCCCCTCCCCTGTTACAATTCGTAAGAATTGAGAAAACATCAGGAAAAAGTTGACGCTGATCTTTCTCGCGTCCCTTATCGGGGCATTGGCGTTCAGGGATTCAACCTGGACCCGCCATTTCCGGCCCTAGGAGGGGCCGGATGGGGAGGAGAGGAAGATTGGCTCAGACGCAGTCGGGCGCCGCGGGGATGCACTCCCTTGCTGCGCTGCTACACCGCAATGCGACGCAGTTCGGGGACGCCCCGGCCTATCGGGAAAAGGAATTCGGCATCTGGCAATGCTGGACCTGGGCTGAGACAGCCAAGGAAGTCCGGGCGCTGGCACTGGGATTTTTGGAGCTTGGTGTCGAAAAGGGTGACCACATTGCTGTGATCGGCCGCAACCGCCCGGCGCATTACTGGTCGATGGTGGCCGCGCAGATGGTCGGTGCGGTGCCGGTTCCGCTGTATCAGGACGCAGTGGCCGAAGAGATGGCCTATGTGCTGGAACACTGCGGTGCGAAATACGTCGTCTGTGGTGATCAGGAACAGGTCGATAAAGTCATCGAGATTCAGGAAAACCTGCATCAGGTCAAACACATCCTCTATACCGACAAGCGGGGGATGCGGAAATACGACCATTCCCAAATGAATGCGCTGGACGACATCATGGCCGAGGGCCGTGCCGGTCACGCACGGTTTGACGCCGAGTTGGATAAGCGCATTGCCGCGATCACTTACGACGATACCTGCGTGATGCTTTATACCTCGGGCACCACTGGTAAGCCGAAAGGCGTGGTCCTGTCGAACCGGAACGTTATTGAAAGTGCAAAGAACTCTGCCGAGTTCGATCATTTGAACCGGAATGAAGATATCCTGTCCTATCTGCCGATGGCTTGGGTGGGTGATTTCATCTTTTCGATCGGTCAGGCCTATTGGTGCGGCTTCTGCGTGAACTGCCCCGAAAGTGCCGACACAATGATGACCGATCTGCGCGAGATCGGGCCGACCTATTTCTTCGCCCCGCCGCGTGTGTTCGAGACGCAGCTGACCAATGTGATGATCCGGATGGAGGATGCGGGCAAGCTGAAGCAGCGCATGTTCCATCACTTCATGGCCCATGCGAAGAAGGTCGGAGGATTGTTGTTGGACGGTAAGCCGGTTGGGTTTGGTGACCGTATCAAATACGCGCTGGGCAATCTGCTGGTCTACGGTCCGCTGAAGGATACACTGGGCTATGGCCGGTTCCGGGTGGGCTATACGGCGGGTGAGGCGATTGGACCGGAGATTTTCGATTTCTACCGCTCACTCGGCATCAATCTGAAACAGCTGTACGGCCAGACCGAGGCCACCGTTTTCATCACCGTACAACCAGATGGCGAAGTGCGTGCGGATACGGTTGGCGTTCCAGCGCCAGATGTGGAACTGAAAATCGACGACAATGGTGAGATTCACTATCGCTCGCCCGGGGTTTTTGTTGAGTATTTCAAAAACCCGGACTCGACTGCTTCGACCAAGGATGCCGAAGGTTGGGTGGCCACTGGGGACGCTGGTTTTATTGAGGAAGACACCGGCCATCTGCGCATTATCGACCGGGCCAAGGATGTGGGCAAAATGGCCGACGGGTCGATGTTCGCGCCGAAATATGTCGAGAATAAGCTGAAGTTTTATCCCGATATCCTCGAGGTTGTGCTGTTTGGCAATGGCCGTGATCACTGCGTCGCTTTCATCAACATTGACCTGACGGCAGTGGGCAATTGGGCCGAGCGAAACAATGTCGCCTATGCCTCTTATCAGGAATTGGCAGGACATCCCCGCGTGTTAGAGACGATCAAATCCCATGTGGAAGCGGTAAACAAATCCGTTGCCGCGGATGAGATGCTCTCGGGCTGCCAGGTGCACCGCTTTGTGGTTCTGCACAAGGAACTGGATGCAGATGATGGCGAGATGACCCGTACGCGGAAGGTGCGGCGCGGGTTTGTCGAGGACAAGTTCAGCGATATCATCGCGGCGCTGTATGACGGGTCCGAGACGATCTCGACCACAACGGAAGTGACTTATGAGGACGGCCGCAAGGGATCGATCAGCGCGACGCTGGAGATCGTGGATGCGCCGGTGGTGCCGGTCGCACAGCATAAAGTGGCCGCGGAATGATGTTTATGGTCCCGGTATTATTAGTTGCATTGTCGATGGGCATTGGCGCTGGAACAGTCGTTTTTGTTTCAGAGCGAACTCCAAGCGCTCTTTCCTATGTAACTAGTGCGATCATTGGTGGATTGGTTGGTGTTATCTGCGCTTTCGCCTACCCCGCGAAGGCTTTCGACGGCGGCGCGATCTACGGATATCTCGGTGCAGGCGTGATTAGCTGTCTATTTTTGAACCGTGTAGTGAAGTGGGTGAACGATGCTTGATAGTTCCGAAGGATATGTCACCGAAGACGGCCGCAAGATCGGCGGCGTGGTGATGGAGATGAAAAACATCACCCTGCGCTTTGGCGGTGTGGTGGCGATCAAGGATATTTCGTTCGACATTCGCGAGGGTGAGATTCGCGCCATCATCGGCCCGAACGGGGCTGGCAAATCCTCGATGCTGAACGTGATCTCAGGGTTTTATGTTCCGCAAGAGGGTGAGGTTTGGTTTCATGGATCGAAACGCCCGCAGATGCGCCCTTATGAGGTGGCCCGTCAGGGCATCGCCCGGACGTTCCAGAACATTGCCCTTTTTGAAGGCATGAGCGTTCTGGACAACGTCATGACCGGGCGGTTGAACTTCATGAAGACCAATATCTTTCAGCAGGCTTGGTGGAAGGGAAAAGCCGAGGCGGAAGAGGTCGAAAACCGCGAGGCTGTCGAGAAAATCATCGACTTTTTGGAAATCCAGCACATCCGCAAAACGCCGGTATCGCGCCTGCCTTATGGTCTGAAGAAACGGGTCGAGTTGGCACGCGCCTTGGCGGCAGAGCCCAGGCTGCTGCTGCTGGATGAGCCGATGGCCGGTATGAATGTCGAAGAGAAAGAGGACATGAGCCGCTTTATCCTCGACGTAAATGACGAATTTGGCACCACCATTGCTTTGATCGAACACGATATGGGCGTGGTGATGGACCTGAGCGACCGCGTGGTCGTGATGGATTACGGCAAAAAGATCGGCGACGGCACCCCGGATGAGGTGCGCAGCAACCAGGACGTCATCGACGCTTATTTGGGGGTCAGTCATGACTGAGCATCGGACAGACATGGGGAGAGGCGCAGATGCCTGAACAACTCGTATTCGCGATGGAGGTCATCCTCAACGGTCTGATGGCCGGGGTGCTGTATGCGCTGGTCGCGCTGGGCTTTGTGCTGATCTATAAGGCGTCCGGAATTTTCAATTATGCACAAGGGGTTATGGCGCTGTTTGCTGCGATGACGCTGGTTGGGATCATGAACGGGCAGGTGCCTTTTGCGCATCTGATCAACGCGACATTCGGCACTCATGTGCATGATTTCGGCTGGACCGTTCCGGCGTTGCTGGCGATCCTGATGACCATGGCGGTGATGGTGCTACTGGCCTGGGCAGTGCAACGGTTCGTCATGCGCCATCTGGTGGGGCAAGAGCCGATTATCCTGTTCATGGCCACCATCGGTCTGGCCTATTTCCTTGAAGGCGTTGCCGACCTGATGTGGGGGTCCGAGATCAAGACGCTGGATGTGGGATTGCCGCAGGGCATCAACCTGTGGATTGACGAGAGCACTTTTAACATCTTCGGTTACGGCTTCTTCATCGACAATCTGGACATCGTGGCGACCGTGATTGCGGCGCTGCTGGTGGCTGCACTGGTGGCGTTCAGCCAGTATACCAAGCAGGGCCGGGCGATGCGCGCAGTGGCCGATGACCATCAGGCAGCACTTTCGGTGGGTATCTCGCTGAATTTCATCTGGATCATGGTCTGGTCAGTGGCCGGGTTCGTGGCGCTGGTGGCCGGCATCATGTGGGGCACCAAGTCGGGCGTACAGTTTTCGCTGTCGCTGATCGCGCTCAAGGCGCTGCCGGTGCTGATGCTGGGCGGGTTTACTTCGATCCCCGGTGCCATCGTCGGTGGATTGATCATCGGTGTGGGTGAGAAACTGTTCGAGTTCGCCATCGGCCCGCTGGTCGGCGGCGCGACCGAGAACTGGTTTGCCTATGTTCTGGCGTTGATCTTCCTGGTGTTCCGACCCCAAGGTCTCTTCGGTGAGAAAATTATCGAGAGGGTGTAGGGCATGACCAAACTGATCGCCATCATCAATGTCATTGCATGGGCCGGGTTTTGGGCCTTTGGGTATATCGCCGTCACCTCGGACGACTTGACCGAAAGCCAGTTGGTGGTCGCTGCGATACTGGCTTTTGCAGGGCTGATCACGGGCGTTCTGGCCTACATGAAACTGGTGCGCAATTCCGAGGTGAGCGGCTACGCCAAAGGCACGAACCAACTGAATACCGAGGCCCGTAACCGGGCGCAGGAAGAGTGGGAGAAGTAAGTCATGTTCTACCGTGAGGCCGGGGATTTCAAAACCTCCTACGTCGATGACAACCAGACCTTCCCGATCAAGTTCGACCGGTATCGATATTATGTCGTGGTGGCGGTAGCCTTTGGGATCATTCCGTTCCTCATCAATGATTACTGGGCCAACGCACTGCTGTTGCCGTTTTTGATCTATGCGATTGCAGCGATCGGACTGAACATTCTGGTCGGCTATTGCGGTCAGGTCAGCCTAGGCACCGGGGGCTTCATGGCCGTCGGGGCGTATGCCTGCTACAAGTTGATGACTGCTTTCCCCGATGTCAGCATGTTTATCCACGTCATCCTCGCCGGTGGGATCACCGCCATTGTTGGCGTGTTGTTCGGCCTGCCAAGCCTGCGGATCAAGGGATTCTACTTGGCAGTGGCGACACTGGCCGCACAGTTTTTTCTTGTTTGGCTGTTCAACCGGGTGCCGTGGTTCTACAACTACTCGGCTTCGGGCCAAATCAACGCGCCCGAGCGGGATGTGTTTGGTATCATTATCACCGGTCCGAATGCTCCGGCCTGGGCGACCTATTTGTTCTGCCTGATCTTCCTGGCTATCAGCGCCCTGATCGCGCGCAACCTGACGCGCGGCACCACGGGGCGCAGTTGGATGGCGATCCGTGACATGGATATCGCCGCCGAAATCATCGGGGTAAACCCGCTGAAGGCGAAACTGACCGCCTTTGCCGTCAGCTCGTTCTTTGTGGGCATCGCCGGGGCGCTTTTCTTTGCGGTCTATCTGGGCGCGGTCGAAGTGGGCGAAGTTTTTGGCATCCAGAAATCATTCCTGGTGCTGTTTATGATCATTATCGGCGGATTAGGGTCTATTTTTGGCTCATTCGCGGGGGCGGCGTTTCTGGTACTGCTGCCCGTGGTGCTGAAGGTAGTTGGCGCTGACTGGCTGGGTTGGCCCACCGATATCGTGGCGCATCTGCAGTTGGTGATCGTCGGTGCGCTGATCGTCATGTTCCTGATCCTGGAACCACACGGTCTGGCGCAGCTGTGGCGCGTGGCGAAAGAGAAACTCAGACTCTGGCCGTTCCCGCACTAAGGGGCAGGCCCAATCAAATAACGGGTGCAAAGCCCGACCCAAACATCGGACCAACCAAGGGAGGAGACACCCGATGAAATTGAAACTGGCAACCGCGGCGCTGAGCGCCCTGATGGCTGCAGCTCCGGCCATGGCGGATCTTGTGATCCCCGATCTGAGCTATCGTACTGGCCCATTTGCCGCTGGCGGCATTCCATTCTCGGATGGCTACAACGACTATTTCACGATGCTGAATGAGCGTGACGGCGGCATCGGCGGCGTGCCGATCCGCATGGTCGAATGCGAAACCGGGTATACGACCGAAAAGGGCGTCGAATGCTATGAGGCCACAAAAAACGAAGGGTCTCTTGTCTATCAGCCGCTGTCGACCGGGATTACCTATCAGTTGATCCCAAAGGTTTCTGCGGATGGCATTCCGCTACACACGATGGGTTATGGTCGGACTTCGGCGGCCAACGGCAAAGTATTTGAATGGGTGTTCAACTATCCGGCCAACTATTGGAACGGCGCATCCGGTGCGATCAATCACCTGCTGGAGGAAAACGGCGGTGACCTGAGCGGCAAGAAAGTCGCGCTGGTCTATCATAATTCGGCCTACGGCAAGGAGCCGATCCGCACGCTGGAAGAACTGTCCAAAAAGCATGGGTACGAGCTTGCCCTGCTGCCAGTCGATTCCCCTGGTCAGGAACAAAAATCCCAGTGGCTGCAAATTCGCCGGGATCGGCCCGATTATGTCATTCTCTGGGGCTGGGGCGTTATGAACCAGGTCGCCATTCAGGAAGCCGCGAACATCCGTTTCCCGATGGAGAACATGATCGGCATCTGGTGGTCCGGGGCTGAGCCCGATGTCATTCCGTCGGGTGAGGCATCCAACGGCTATAAGGCGCTGGCCTTTACCGCAACGGGTGATGACTTTCCTGTCTTCGACGACATCAAGAAATATGTCCACGAAACAGGCAAAGCGGCCGGTGCCGGTGATAAGGTCGGAACTGTTCAGTACAACCGCGCGGTTTATGCCGCGATGTTGGCAGCCGAAGCCATCAGAACAGCGCAGGAAATTCACGGCGTCGCCGACATTACGCCTGTCATGATGCGCGATGGCATGGAAGCGCTCAGCATCACCGAGGACAGAATGGCCGAACTTGGCATGAGCGGTTTTGGTCCGACATTCGACGTTAGCTGTGAAAACCACGGTGGTCCCGGTCTGGTCGGTGTCACGCAATGGGATGCATCTGCGCAAACGTGGAATGTCATTTCCGACTTCAAACCCACAGATGCCGAGGTGATCGGCGCGCTGATCGACGAAGATTCCGCGGCTTACGCGTCGGAGAACAACCTCGAAGGGCGCTGCAACTAAGGCGCGACAAGAACCGGGGTGGCGGCAGACCGCCGCCCCACACTTAGAACACATGGCATGAGGGTTCACTGATGCTGGATGCGGCACAAACCACCGATGTACAGGCCGAAACCCTGTTGGAAGTCAACAATATCGAGGTGATCTACAACCACGTCATCCTTGTGTTGAAAGGCGTCAGCCTGACTGTGCCCAAGGGCGGGATCACCGCATTGCTGGGCGGCAATGGGGCGGGCAAGACCACAACGCTCAAGGCGGTGTCGAACCTGCTGCAGTCGGAGCGCGGCGAAGTCACCAAGGGCACGATCACCTATCGCGGCACCAGCGTGCATGAAAGCGATCCGGCCGATCTAGTGGAAAAGGGCGTCATTCAGGTGATGGAAGGCCGCCATTGTTTTGAACACCTGACGGTCGAGGAAAACCTGATGACCGGGGCCTATACCCGCAAGGATGGCAACGCGGCGATTCAGCAGGATCTTGAGCTTGTGTATTCCTATTTCCCGCGACTCAAGGAGCGCCGCCGCTCGCAGGCGGGCTATACTTCGGGTGGGGAACAGCAGATGGTGGCAATGGGCCGGGCGCTGATGTCTCGGCCGGAAACGATCCTGCTGGACGAGCCCTCGATGGGTCTTGCGCCGCAGCTGGTCGAAGAGATTTTCGGCATCGTCAAGGATCTGAACGAGAAAGAAGGCGTGTCCTTCCTGCTGGCCGAACAGAACACAAATGTGGCTCTAAGGTTTGCACATTACGGTTATATTCTGGAATCGGGTCGCGTGGTGATGGACGGTCCGGCAGCAGATCTGCGTGAAAACCCGGATGTGAAAGAATTTTATCTGGGCATGTCCGATGAGGGGCGCAAAAGCTTCCGCGATGTGCGTTCGTATCGCCGCCGCAAGAGGTGGCTGTAAGCGGATGGAGGATCTGGTCATGACGAACTATTACGACGCGCTCGAGACCCGTTCAGCCGATCAGCGCACTGCCGATCAGGCACAGGCCTTGCGTGTTCAAATACAACGGGCGCTGTCTGCGCCCGGTTTTGCGGCGCATCTGGCAGGGGTTGAATGTGATGCGGTTGCCTCGGCCGAGGATCTGGTGAAACTGCCGGTGCTGCGCAAATCCGATCTGGCACAAGCGCAGGCGGCGCGCCCGCCGTTTGGCGGCTTCACGGTCACTCCGGCACGGCATTTTCACCATGTGTTTCAATCCCCCGGCCCGATCTACGAACCCGGCAGTACTGATCCCGACTGGTGGCGCATGGGTCGGTTCCTGCATGCGGCGGGTGTCGGGCCCGGTGATATCGTCCATAATTGTTTCGGCTATCACCTAACACCGGCAGGGATGATTTTCGAAAGCGGCGCACGAGCTGTTGGAGCAGCCGTTCTGCCAGCGGGCACCGGCCAGACGGAGTTGCAGGTCACTGCGGCGCGGGACGTGGGTTGTACCTCCTACGCAGGTACGCCGGATTACCTGAAGGTTATTCTGGATAAAGCGGATGAGATGGGTGTGCTGCTGAACTTTTCCACCGCCGTAGTGGGCGGGGGTGCGCTGTTCCCATCGTTGCGTAAGGATTATGCCGACCGGGGTATTTCCTGCCTACAGTGTTATGCCACTGCCGATCTTGGCAATATCGCCTATGAAAGCCCTGCGATGGAGGGGATGATCATCGACGAGCATGTAATTGTCGAGATCGTCACGCCGGGCACCGGAAACCCGGTGGCCCAAGGTGAGGTCGGTGAGGTCGTGGTGACCTCGCTGAACCCCGACTATCCGCTGATCCGGTTCGCCACTGGAGACCTTTCGGCCATCCTGCCGGGGCAATCTCCCTGCGGGCGTACCAACGCGCGGATCAAGGGTTGGATGGGCCGGGCCGATCAGACCACCAAGATCAAGGGTATGTTCGTACGGCCCGAGCAGGTGGCCGCGCTGGTCGAAAAGCATGATGAGATCGTCAAAGCCCGCGTTATTGCAGCCCGACAAGGGGAAATGGACACGATGACCGTTCAGATCGAAAGCCCGCGCGACGATGACGTGACCTATGCCAAATCCGTGATCGAGGTGTTGAAACTGAAAGGTGCGATCGAGGTCGTCGCCCCCGGCTCGCTGCCCAAAGACGGTTTGGTGATCGAGGATCAGCGGGTCTACGAGTGAAAGGGCTCAATGCGGCAGCGGTGGATCACACGCCGCACTCAACTTGCATTAGGCTGGTCTCAGGTGCCGTCGCTCATTTGCGATTCAGAACACTATTTACACGTATAGGAAATCCATCATCACGTAGTACGAAGCTGGAATACAGACTGTAAGCGAAAAGTGACTTCAAAGGATGCATGCTCCATTCGAGTTCGTTCTTTAGGATCACGCCTCCAACAATTACACCCTCTCCGTCATAGTTGTGCCCAATCCTCATTACAGTTTTTGACTGACTGATCGGTTTTGAAACATGGAAGCCGCTCGCGGCCATCCAGTCGATCAGTTTTTCTGCATCAGAAAATAACTCGGCCACGGAAAGCAGACAGAAATCCAGTTCTTCCAGAAACCTGATGTTTTTCCAATTTAGGGTCGAATTCTCCAATTCGATTGCGCCCGGCATCAGGCATTTTTCTGTAAATTCGGAATTATCGCCGATATCCGCACTTACGGGCAGGTTCTGGAAGGCTACAAGCGATAATGTGAGAAGCGCTCTATGTATCATCAAATTGCCAGTTTCAAACTCTGTGTTCAGCTGGATCTGATCTGCCAGAGCGCTGCAAGTCAGGAATTCCTCTTTAAGCCTGAGCCACTAATTGTACGTCGAGATGATTTGAGAGGTGTATTGGTGCTGGAAATTCCGACAAATTTAGTCGAAAAGGCAACCTACCACCGAGTTAAGACACCGCATGACCGAAATCGAATATTCAGAACACGGAACGCGCAATCGGGGCGTGTTTGGCACCCGGTTGGTGGCCGTGGTCGCCTATCTGGTGGCGGCGGCCTGTCTGCTGCCAATGTTGGCAGTTGTTCTGGCGGCGGTGACGGGCGGGACTGAAACGATCTCGCATCTGCTGGATACCGTGCTGCCGGGTTATGCACTGACGACGATGATTTTGGTGGTACTGGTGGCCATCGGGACCTTTTGCATCGGCGTGGGCGCGGCCTGGCTGGTGACAATGACCCGCTTTCCCGGCGTACGTTTTCTTGAGATCGCTCTGGTCCTGCCACTGGCCTTTCCGGCCTATGTTCTGGCTTATGCCTATACGTTCATTCTGGATCACCCCGGCATTGTTCAGACTACCCTGCGTGAGGTGACCGGCTGGGGTCCGCGCGACTATTGGTTCCCCGAGATCCGCTCGACTGGGGGGGCAGCGGTGATGCTGATCCTGGTTCTGTATCCTTATGTCTATTTGCTGGCCCGCGCCGCCTTTCTACAGCAAAGCTCGACCGCTTTTCTGGCCGCTCGGGCGTTGGGAAAAAGCCCGTGGCTGGCGTTCTGGCATGTGTCTTTGCCGATGGCGCGCCCGGCAATTGCCGGAGGCGTTCTGCTGGCGATCATGGAGACCATCGCTGATTTCGGCACCGTGGCCTATTTTGGCGTCCAGACCTTTGCCACCGGTATCTATACCAGCTGGTTTTCGATCGGAGATCGCGCCGCTGCCGCGCAGCTGGCCATGTGCCTGCTGGGCTTTGCCTTGCTGTTGGCCGTGATCGAACGCACTCGGCGGGGCAGGGCAAAGTATTATCAGGCGGGTAAAAGTCATGCCCCACTGCCTGCAACACCGATAAAAGGCTGGTTTGCGGTTGCGGGCTTCACGCTGTGTGCCATTCCGGTGCTGTTGGGGTTTTTGCTGCCGGTGTTCATTCTGGTTCAGATGGGGCTTGAATCCGAACAAAACCTGCTGTCGCGGCGCTATATCGGGTTTATCCAGAACTCGCTAACACTGGCAGGCACGGCCGCCGTCGTCACCGTTTTTGCGGCGATATGTATCGGATTCTATCAACGGCTGCGCCCGGGCAAAGCGTCGGCTACGGCGGGGTATGTCGCGCGGTTAGGTTATGCAGTGCCGGGTGGAGTGATCGCGGTGGGCCTTTTGGTGCCTTTCGCCAGTTTCGACAACGCGCTGGATGCCTGGATGCGCGAAACGTTTGATATATCGACCGGGCTGCTTGTCACCGGGTCTATCTGGCTGTTGATCGCCGCCTATATGGTGCGATTTCTGGCCGCTGCGCTCAGCGCTTATGAAGGCGGGCAGAGCACGGTGCATGTCAACATGGACGCTGCTGCCCGGTCTCTGGGTCAAACCCCGTTGGGAACGCTGAGACGGGTGCATCTGCCGATCCTGACGCCCTCGCTGCTAACGGCCCTGCTGATCGTCTTTGTAGACGTGATGAAAGAGCTTCCCGCTACCCTGATCATGCGGCCCTTCAACTTTGATACGCTGGCGGTGCAGGCTTATCGGCTGGCCTCGGATGAGCGGTTGGAGGGTGCCGCCGTACCCTCGCTGGTGATCCTTGCGGTGGGATTGCTGCCGGTGATTCTGATCTGCCGTCAGGTTGGGCGGCGCTAACACACGACGGACCAAAATATCACACCATTTTGTGCTTGGGCTTGATTCAAACGCGATTTCCGGCAAGGCTTGGGGTATGAACATGCAGCCTCCCAGCCGGTTTTCTGCAAACTCGGCCCAGATGCCCGTCGCGTTTAACCGGCACGAGATGTCCCATATTCTGTCCGTCTATGGCCGGATGGTCGCCGCCGGAGAATGGCGCGATTACGGAATTTCCAACTTGCGCGACATGGCGGTGTTCTCCATCTTTCGAAGAACGGCAGAACATCCGATATACCGGGTCGAGAAACATCCGCGTTTGCGGCAAAGGCAGGGGATGTATTCGGTGGTTGGCATGGATGGTCGCATCCTGAAACGCGGCCAGGATTTACGCACGGTTCTGAGGGTGCTGGAGCGTAAGCTGATCCGCTCGGTTGACCTTGATTAGAGCCGTTTATGGGCGGTCACCGGCCCATCGCCTTGTTCCAGAATGCGCGTGATTGCCTGATCCATCGGCTCGAACGTTACATCCATATGATAGGCATTGGCATGCAACAGCATGTTTTCTCCATAGACCCACGCCACGTGACCCTTCCAGAACAGCAGATCACCGCGTTTCGGTTCCGTTCCTGCGGTCAGGGCTTCGCCCAGTTCACGCTCTTGATCGCCGCTGTCGCCGGGGCACGGCGTGCCGCAGGCCAGTAGGCCAGCTTGCACCAAGCCGGAACAATCCAGCCCGAACCGGCTGTTGCCGCCCCAAAGATAGGGTGTGCCCAGAAACAGCTCGGCCACGGATACCGGATCAGTCAGGCGGGTCGCGTTGAGTTTGGCGTGCACGGCAGGGATGAAGCCCAGTTCCGTTTCTAGAAACCGGTCTTGTTCCGATAAAACCTGCACGCGGCTGCCAAAGCTCAGCGAAACGCGGTCTGGGCTTTTCATATCCGGTTCTGCATAGGCATGGGTCGCAGGGGCGGTGACCCAATGCGTATTGGGCACTGATGCGCCCAACTGATCCGAGGTTACCCAGCCAGAGTAATCATCCTTGTCAGCAGTCACTCGGCTCCAGTCATCTTGTGTTTCGACCACGGTGACCGTATCGCCGAATAACAGCTGCCGATCCCGTGGGCCATCCGGGCGGCGTAACAGGTCGGCGACGGGTATTATGATGCGCTGTTGGGTCATAGGTCCAGAATCTCGGGCAGGGCAGTCAGCAGGGCGCGGGGGCCTTGACCGAGGCCACCTTTGCTGCGGCCCGGAGCCTTGCTGGGCTGCCACGAATAGATGTCGAAGTGCATATAACGTCTATCGCCTACAAACCGGCGTAGGAACAGTGCGGCGGTGATCGAGCCTGCAAACCCGCCCGAAGGCGCATTGTCCAGATCGGCAATACCGGGTTCGATCATCGCCTCATAGGGTTCATGGAACGGCATCCGCCAGACCGGATCAGCGGCTTGCTTGCCTGCCTGTGCCAAGGCATCGGCGGCGCTTTCGTCGTCTGTGTAGAAAGGTGCCAGATCGGGGCCAACGGCGACCCGCGCAGCACCCGTCAGCGTGGCCATCGAGATCACCAGATCCGGCTCCCCTTCATCCGCCAGCGTCAGCGCATCGGCCAGCACCAGCCGTCCCTCGGCATCTGTATTGTTGATCTCAACCGTCAAACCCTTGCGTGATGTCAGGATATCGCCGGGGCGAAATGCGTTTCCCGCCACCGAGTTTTCAACCGCCGGGATCAGCACCCGCAATTGCAGCGGCAGTTCCAATGCCATGATCATCCGGGCCAGACCCAGAACGTTCGCCGAACCGCCCATGTCCTTTTTCATCAGACCCATCGAGTTGCCGGGTTTCAGGTTCAACCCCCCGGTGTCGAAACACACGCCTTTCCCGACCAGCGTTAGCTTGGGACCGGCGCTGCCCCAGTTCATCTCGATCAGACGAGGGTCCTGCGTGGATGCCCGGCCAACCGCGTGGATCATGGGAAAGTTCTGGTCTAGCAGTTCCGCGCCGCGAATTATGTTGCACGAGGCTCCAAATTCCTGTGCCAACGCTTCGGCGGCGGCCTGCAACTGGTCCGGGCCCATATCCGCCGTGGGAGTGTTGACCAGATCGCGGGTCAGGGCTTCAGCCTGTGCCAAAACTTCGATCCGCGTGGCGTCGACGCCTTCGGGCGCGACCAACCGGGCCTTGGCCGGAGATTGCTTGGCATAGCGGTCAAACCCATAGCCGGTCAGCAACCAGCCCAGGCATTCGGTCTCCAGCGCCTCAGCTGGTACGCCCGAAGCGATGCGATAGGTGCCTTCAGGCAGGTTTTCGGCGGCAGCGGCCAGAGGAAACCGCTTGCGCGCACGGCCACCTGCTTTGCCATACCCCGCCACCGCAAAATACGGGGCTCCATCTGGCCCGGGGATCAGGGCCACCTGACCCAACGCGCCGTTAAAGCCACTCGCCTTGATCCAACTTGCCACATGGTCCGGGTAGTTGTTCAGCCAACCGTCCAGGTCGGTTTGCGCAATAACATGCAGCGGTAGCGAAAGGTCTGAGGGGGAAGCAAAGGACAGGGTCATGGAAAACTCGGCTTGTTCGATTTGCGCCCAGCCTAGCTACCCACGGCCTGTCCGCAAGCCCCGTCAGACCGAAAGATCCTGTTGATCCCAGATCACGGTCAGCGATTTTTCACCCACACGGATCAGTCGCGACAGGGTGGCACCAGTGGCCACGGCATCCCCAGCATCCACCGATTGCGCCACATCCCCGGCGACACGGACCAGTGCAACCATGCCGATCTGTTCTGCGATGGCGACTAGCGACCGCGCGCATTTGCGCAGCCCGGCCCAGTCGCGTTGCCGCCAGAACCGTTCGCAGTTCGACAGGCGCACAGCCAGTTCCTCGACCGTGCGGCACAGCACGTCCAGCGCGTTCTTGTCACCCAGTTGCCGGTACAGCCCATTCAGCCTGTCCGAGTCCAAGCGGACGGTTTCTTTGTGTTCAAGCGTGAGTATCTTATCCACCACATTCACCCCAAATTATTATGCCCCCACGGCATAACGTGACATTGGCGGCGAATTCCTTTGTAAAACCTTGCCGCAGAGCAGGATAATGGCTCGAATTTTCTTCGAATTCAGGGTAGAGGACGCCCCAGCGAACAAATCAGGGACACGAACATGTCTATTACCACCGATGAACTGACCGCTGCCCGCACTGCTTGGGGTGATGGGTTGATTGCCATCTCAAAGGCCTATGAAGAGGGCGGTATCGATGCAGCCCGCCCGGTTGCCGAAGATGTTCTGGACGCGGCTTATGGCTACAATCTAGGACCGGTTCTGTTTAAGCCGACCATGGCCTCGGGGGATCAGACATTTCGCCCGACACGCCATGGCGCGCTCGCCTATTTTGTTGGCCATGACGCTGAATATCCGTTGGACGGCGGGTTTGGAATAAAGGGCTGGCGCTCGATGGAAACCGCAACGTCTGCCTCTTTTGTCGAAGGTGATGTCGGGATGTGGATGGGCATGGTCAAGCTGACTGATAAAGATGGCAACGTCACGCAGGTTGACAAGAGCTTTGGCTACAAGAAAGACGCCGAAGGCGTGCTGCGGATTGTGCTGCATCACTCCTCCTTGCCGTACCAGCCTTGATACAGAAAAGCGTAATGACCCGCAGGAAATTGGTCGCCGTTTGACCGGCACCGACGCGCTACGCGGTCTAAGGGCGGGGGATCAGGCCTCTGATTCAGCGCCCTTTTTTGATATAGTGGGCTGATCCGGATTTGGATCGAGGGCGCATTATGCGAGTTATCAAACGTATTCTTCTTTTTCTGATCTGTCTTGTTTTGCTTTTGGTCGGCGTTTCGTACCTGCTGCCTGGGAAACCCGTCGTGTCGCGCAGCATTACTATAGACGCCCCGGCCAGCGTCATCTTTCCTTATGTGAATTCGATGCAAGAGACCGAGAAATGGTCGCCCTGGCTGGCACGCGATCCGGAAACGCAACTGTCTTATAGCGGCCCCGAAGCCGGGGTGGGCAATACCCTGAGTTGGAGTTCCGAACATCCGCAAGTCGGCAGCGGCACGCAAGAGATTGTCGAGAGCGTGCCGGATCAAACCGTCAGAACCGCGCTGGATTTCGGGCCCATGGGCACCGCGTCGGCGTCGTTTCAGCTGACGCCCGAAGGCGATCAGACACATGTGACCTGGGGGTTCGAGTCCGACCTTGGGATAAACCCGATGGCACGCTGGATGGGGTTGATGATGGATAATTGGGTCGGCGGGGATTACGAAAGCGGGCTAGCCAATCTCAAGATACTGGTTGAAGATAACAGTTAGTCTTCTGCATCATTGCATTAGGTGCGCGCAACAAGACGCGCAATGGACGTGCAGACTATTCCAACCGAATGCGGGCGAGTTTTCCAAGATGGTCTGATCCCATAAATGGGCGCAACTCGACCGTTCCGGTCGTTCCTTTAGGGAATAAAAGGTTGTCTATCGGCAAGGGTACCTGCCAGCTGCCGCGGTTATGGGTGTTCAGGATGGTTCCGAAACTCTGGTTGTCTGCTGCCGCTGCGATCCGCTGGACGCTTTCGCCCCAGGGCACCATGTTGAAATCTCCGGCAATCAGAACCGGGCCTTCAAGCTTTTTGATGCGGTCAGCAATCACTTGGCTCTGTTTGGATTGGTTGTAAGGAAATGGCCAATTCAGGTGTACAGATACCACCCATACGAGGCCATTGCCCGGAGCTTTGACCTGCAAACCGACAAGCCCATAGCCTTCCAGACAAAATTCGGAATTTTCGACAATTGGCAATGTCGTCAGGATGGCGACGTTTTGTTCGGGGCGGAACTCACAGATCGTTTTTGCCGGGTAATGCTCGAACATGTTTTTCATGTATTGGCGATTGTGACTGGATACTTCCTGCAAGGTCACGATCTGAGCATTGGATTCTATAATGTCGTCGGCCAATGGATACCGCGGCCAGGCTTTGCTCATAAGGTTCTTTTGATACAACGTCAGGCAGGCACCATTGCAATCCTCAGACGGCGCAGCATAGCTGGTGGCAATTGATCCTATGGCGATGATGGCAACGGCTGTTGAGCTCAAAGCGAAGTATCTTGCACGCAAGCACAGCAACACCACGGCGCAAGGTATCAGCAATACACCCGCCAGTGGGCGAAACAGGGCAAAAGAGTCCCCGGCAGCAATGAATGGTCCGGTAAAGCCAATGACAACCAACCCCATCAGCATGCTCGCGCATCCAATGGTCAGGTTTCGTACAATCCTGTGTTTATTCAAGAAACGCATGCTCTGCCTCTGTCGCTTTGTGCGGGGCAATGCATGTGGGTTGCTGTGTCACATGTCTCGCTGTCAAAGCGCGCCATTTTGGTGACAAGCCAGCCTGTCTTTGTCAACAGGCAGAAGTGGAATGTGCCACGTCATCCAACATGGCACATTCGAAAGGCCAGTTTAGCCTTTTTTCAGAACCTCACGGCCCAGAAGCTCGGCAATTTGTACTGCGTTCAATGCAGCACCCTTGCGCAGGTTGTCGGACACGCACCACAGGTTGATGCCGTTTTCAATCGTCGAGTCCTGACGGATACGGCTGATGAACGTGGCGAAATCGCCCGCGCATTCGATGGGCGAGACGTAGCCACCGGCCTCGCGCTTGTCGATCACCATGATACCCGGTGCCTCGCGCAGGATATCGCGGGCTTCGTCTTCGTCCAGAAACTCTTCGAACTCGATGTTCACGGCCTCGGAGTGGCCAACGAAAACCGGTACGCGGACGCAGGTTGCGGTGACTTTGATCGACGGGTCGACGATCTTTTTCGTCTCGACCACCATCTTCCATTCTTCCTTGGTCGAGCCGTCTTCCATGAAGACGTCGATCTGCGGAATGACGTTGAAGGCGATCTGTTTCTGGAACTTCTTCGGTTCAACTTCGGTGGTAGGGTTGTAGATAGCCTTGGTCTGATCCCACAGCTCATCCATCCCCTCTTTACCGGCACCTGAAACCGACTGATAGGTCGACACGACAACGCGCTTGATGCGCGCACGGTCATGCAGCGGCTTCAACGCGACAACCATCTGCGCGGTTGAGCAGTTGGGGTTGGCGATGATGTTCTTGTTCTTATAGTCGTGGATCGCCTCTGGGTTACATTCCGGCACGATCAGAGGAATGTCCGGGTCATAGCGATAGAGCGACGAATTGTCGATCACCACGCAGCCAGCCGCCGCCGCCTTTGGGGCGTAGACCTTGGTGGCCTCGGAACCCACGGCAAACAGTGCCATGTCCCAGCCGGTGAAATCGAACGTGTCCAGGTCCTTGGTAGTGAGTGTCGTGTCGCCAAAGCTAACCTCGGTGCCCAGCGAACGACGGCTTGCCAGAGCGGCAAGTTCATCGACGGGGAACTGGCGTTCCGCCAAGATGTTAAGCATTTCGCGGCCCACGTTACCCGTGGCGCCGACGACTACGACGCGATAGCCCATTTCATGTCTCCAAAGTTAAGGACGCGCGTTCATAGCCGCGTTGCAGCAAAGAAAAAAGAGGAATCGCGTTAATATTCCGAGGATGACGGCGATTTGAGGCGTTTCTGGTCTCAGTCTTGCGCTAACAGTGATCTGTATACCTTAACGATCTCTTCCGCCTCGCCCTCGATTCGAAAATTCTGTTCGATATGCTGGCGGGCGGCGGCTCCGGCGGCGGCCATTTTATCCGGGTCTCTCAGCATGTCGTGCAGGGCTTGGGCCAGCGTATCAACGTTGTCTTTTTCCACCAGACGACCGGTCACACCGTCCTGAATCTGCGCGCTAAAGGCACCGACACCGTGGCAGGCAATGGCCGGAACACCCGATGCCATTGCCTCGAGTGGGGTCAGGCCGAACCCTTCGTGGCGGGCCGGGGCGACGAACAAATCCAGCGCTCGATAGGTTTCGACGATCTCCTCCCACGGGCGTTCGCCCAGAAACCGGACACGGTCCGTCAGCCCGGCCTGTTCCAGCTTGTCTTCCTGTTCGCGTTGGAAGGTTTCGAACTCTTTTGTGGCATTGCCGGTAAAGACGATTTTGGCATCGGGAAACGAGGGCATCACCTTGATCGCAGCATCCACCAGCAGATCGACGCCTTTCTGGGGCCGAATGCGCCCGAAACACCCGATCAACGTCCCTGTGGGCAATCCAAGCTTGGCGCGCAGGGCATCCTTATCCTCCTTATCCTCGGCCGGTTGGAAAATCTGCGTATCGACACCGTGCATGATCACCTTGGACGGATGCTCAAGAAACGAGGCCGCCTGCGGCGTCGTAGCAATCAACGCATCCATTTTCGAGATCAGTTTCTTGGTAAACCCTGAATGGTCGCGCTGGGCCGCAGATGTGAACAGCAGCTTGTAGTTACGGCGAAATACCGACCTTAGAAACAGCCCCATCAGCATTTCAGTGTTGCGGCGGGCATGCCAGACAATGGGGGCTCGATTGGGTAGAAACAGAGTCTTCCAAAGGGGAATATGTGGGATATTGTCCGGCAACCCTGGCCCCGTGGCGCGGATGTTGATCATCTTTGCCTGTATCGGCAGCAGCCGGATAACAGTTGTGGTCACACCTGAAAGACTATGTTTCAGGTTTGGCGCCAGAACTTCGATATCCTGCATTGAGCTCTCCATACCGGACGATCCGAGGCGGGATCAGTCTATGCTGTCGCGGCTGAATAGATAGATCACACAGCCGATGGCAAGCGTGACTGCGAAAAAGCCGAATATCGCTGTGTAGGGTGCGGTCGGGCTGATGTCTACCGTGGCTGCGTGGATGCGACCGGTGACGAATTGCGCCAGGCCCACACCGCCGACACCAAACAGGTTCAGCAAGGTCATGCCGCGCCCCACCAGATGGGGTGGGGCAAAGGCACGGCCATGCGCCATGATGACCGGAAAGCTGGCCCCCAGAAAGCCGAACACCGCCATCAGTAGTATCGAGACCCAGACCGCATTGTCGACCCACAGGCTCAACAGAACCAACGCCACCGCACCCAAAGAATTGCCACCGAAAATCACCCATTTCCGTGTGCCCAGCATCCGGTCCAACGGCCCATATACAAAGGTGCCCGCAATCATCGCCGCGCCCATGATCAGGGTCGCCGTGCCTATCTGAGTGGTGCTGAGGTTGAAAACGTCGCTCAGATACGGCCCGGCCCACAGCCCTCGGGTGGCGCCCGAGGGTGCATAGGAGACCAGCATCAGGGGCAGGATCGCCCAAAGCGCGGGCTCTTTTAGCAGATCCAGCACCGATCCCCTGTGTTCTGTCTCGACCCGTTTGGGGTCATGCACGGTGAGCCAGATGCCCAGTGCAATGACCCCCGAGACCAGCGCCAGAACCCACATCGTGGCCCGCCATCCGATCAACTCGACTGCCAGCGCGGTGGGGTACGAGGCCACCAGATTGCCGACCGAGCCAACCCCGATCATCACAGCTGCCAGAGTCGCAAACTGTGCCGGCGGGTATTCCCGTGCGAAGATGTAATAGGACGCCATCAATACTGGAGAGCACCCGATCCCGATCAGCGCCATGGCGATGGCAACGTGAAACGGTGTAGTGGCCACGGCAAACAGGGCCGCTCCGCCCGCGCCTCCCACCAGCAAAAGAATCGCGGAAGTGAGGCGCGGCCCGATTTGGTCCAGTGCCCAGCCCACTGGCAGCTGTATCGCTGCAAAGACCAGAAACCAAAGCCCCGAGGCAAAGGCCAGATCCTCGGGCGTGGCTCCGATATCGCGGCCCAGATCAACGCTGAGCACGGCCAGAAAGGCGCGAAAGAACTGGCTGAGCACATAGCCCAGGCACAAGACCACCAGACCTGCCTGCATGAAACGCCCCTTTTCCCCAGCCTGCGCGGAAATGCTTGGCACGTCTCGGTGCATCACACAAGCACGTGTGCTATGATGTTTTCACCGGACAGCGTTCTCATTCGGGCTATCTTTCCAATTACCCATCACCCCGAGGTGCAGATGAAAGACGCACAGGCCGCCTTTTATGACAGCCTTCCTTTGCAAAGGGACTTTACCCGCCTGGCTCAGCCCGCGCGGTTCACCGCTGTGCCCGATGACTGGGCGCTGGGCGTTGCCGATATCGTTGATTCCACCGGTGAGATTGCAAAGGGGCGCTATAAAACCGTCAATATGGTCGGCGCTGCCGTGATCTCGGGCATGATCAACGGGTTGAAGGGGCAGGAGTTTCCTTATGTCTTTGGCGGCGATGGGGCTGGATTTGCCATCCCCGCCAGCGCGGTTGACACAGCCCGCACGGTCCTGGCCCAACTTCGGCGCTGGGCGGACGAAGAATTCGCGATCACCTTGCGTGGGGCTGTGGTGCCTGTGTCCGAAATCCGCATGGCGGGTAAAGACCTGCGGGTCGCCCGCTATGCTCCGTCTGACGGGGTGGATTACGCCATGTTTTCAGGTGGTGGGCTGGCCTGGGCCGAGGCGCAGATGAAAGAAGGTCAGTTCGAAGTGCCTCTCGCTGACCCGGGCGCGCTGCCCGACCTGACCGGCCTGTCTTGTCGATGGTCTAACAGCAGGGCGCGGCATGGAAAAATCGTCTCGGTTGTGGTGCAGCCAACTGCCAAAGCGACCGAAAGCGATTTTGCCGATCTGGCTCATTCCGTACTGTCCGCGGCCGAGCGGTTGGAGCGCGCAGGCCACCCAGTGCCGGAAAACGGCCCGCCGATCAGTTGGCCACCCCCGGATACTACGTTGGACGCCCGTGTTTCACGGGCCGGTCGCAACCTGCTTGCTCAGAAACTCAAATTGTTGGGGCAAAACCTGCTGATTGCGCTGCTGTTCAAAAGTGGCAAGCGTTTGGGTCAGTTCGACCCGGAGCATTACAAACACATGGTCAGTCGCAACGCCGATTTCCGCAAATTCGATGACGGGCTGAAAATGACGTTGGATTGCGATCCGACCACATTGTCGCAAATCCAGATAATGCTGGAACAGGCGCGCGGGCAGGGCAAGGTGCGCTATGGCCTGTACGCACAGGACGAGGCGATGATGACCTGTTTTGTACCCTCGGCCACGCGCGATGACCATGTGCATTTCGTCGACGGTGCCTCGGGTGGTTACGCGCAGGCCGCTGCCGGGATGCAGGGTTAGGGCGTCATTTCGCCTTCCATTTGGTGGCGAGCGCCCGTGCAGATTGAGCCAATAGAATCACATCGATCCCTACCGCCAGAAACTGTGCGCCCATGTCCATATAGGCCTGGCTTGCCTTGTCATTGGTGCCCAGAATGCCGGGTGCCTTGCCCGCTGCTTTGATGTGGGTGATGGCATCGGCGATGGTTGCCTGCACTTCGGGCGCGGCGCTGTTACCCTGATAGCCCATATCGGTGGACAGGTCCGCTGGGCCGATGAACACGCCATCCACGCCGTCGACCGTCAGAATATCGTCCAGCGCCGCCATCCCGGCGCGGTTTTCCACCTGTACCAGCAGACAGATCTGCGCATCCGCCGTCGCTATGTAATCCGCGACCGAACCGTAACCGGTCGCCCGTGCGGCCCCCGCGCCAACACCACGCATACCATCGGGCGGATACCTGCAGGCGCGCACCAAGTCCCGCGCCTGTTCGGCGCTTTCCACCATCGGCACCAGAACGGTCTGCGCCCCCACATCCAACACCATCTTGATCAGCGCCGTTTCCCCCACGGGCACTCGCACCACTGGATGAGTGGGGCCGGCAGCCAACGTCATGAGCTGATCGCGGATCGAGCGGATGTCGTTTGGTGCATGCTCACCGTCGATCACTAGCCAATCGAATCCGGCGGTACCCATAATCTCGGTGGTGACAGCCTCGGCAAAACTGCTCCAGCAGCCAATTTGGCGTTCTCCGTTGATTAGAGCCTGTTTAAAGGGATTTGTGGGTGCGGACATGGCGGAACCTTTAGGTTAATGAGCGGGCGATTTCGGTGATGACATCATAGGCCATTCGAACGTCATCTTCGGTGGTTTCGAATTGGCCGGCCTGGAAACGGATCGTCATGTTACCGTCCACACGGGTTTGGGTCAGGTAAATGCGGCCATCGTCGTTGATGGCATTGACCAGGTGCAGGTTCAGCGCGTCCAGATCGGGGTGCCCTTCAGGTGCATAGCGGAAGGTCCACAGGGACCACATCGGTTGTGTAGTGATCTGGAAATCCGGCTCGGCCGCCAGCCTGTCATGCAGGTCGATGGACCAGCTCACATGGTTGCGCAGCCGCTCGCGCAGCCCCTCCAACCCATAGGCGCGTATAACGAACCACAGTTTCAACGCCCGGAACCGACGACCAAGGGGCACGGACCATTCCGAGTAATTGATGATCCCATCTTTGCCGTGGGTCTTGAGGAATTCCGGGCTGATCGCCAACGTCTGCACCAGATCGTCCGGATTTTTCAGGAAATGCGCGCAACAGTCGAATTGCACACCCAGCCATTTATGAGGGTTGAACACGATGCTGTCAGCCTGTTCCACGCCGGGCCAATAATGGCGGTATTCCGGACAGATCATCGCCGACCCGGCCCAGGCCGCATCCACATGCGTATATAGCCCATATTTCTGCGCGACCTTCAAACAATCGTCGATCGGATCAGTGGCGCCGGTCCCGGTTCCGCCTACGCACATAATGACACCGGCGGGCTGTAAACCAGTGTCTAAATCGAACTGAATTGCCCGTTCCAGTGCAGCAGGATCCATTCCGCGCCAACCTCCTTTGATCGGAACACGAACCAGATTGTCTTGCCCAATCCCCGCGACCCAGATGGCGCGGTCCACCGAGGTGTGAACCTCAGCCGAACAATAGACACGCAGCGGTTTCTGCCCGAACAATCCTTGGTGATTGCCCTGCCAGTTCAACGCCTTTTCTCGCATGGTCAGCACAGCAGCCAGCGTTGCAGAAGAAGCGGAATCCTGAATGACCCCTGCGAACCCCTCGGGGAGGTCCAGCGCCTGACGCAGCCAGTCCATCATCCGCGTCTCCATCTCGGTCGCGGCGGGCGAGGTTTGCCACAGCATACATTGCGGCGCGATGGCGCTGGCCAGAAACTCGGCCAGAACCGACGGGGCAGATGCGTTCGAGTTGAAATAAGCAAAAAACCGGGGGTGCTGCCAGTGGGTGATACCGGGCATCACGATGTCTTCGAAATCGCGAAAGATATCCTCGATCGCCTGCGCCTGTTCCGGTGGACGGGCGGGCAGGGCGTTCAAAATATCACCCGGCTCGGTCTGGGCGCGCACCGGTTTGTCACCCACGGTCAGGTGATAATCCTGTGCCCATTCGGATACTTTCTTGCCCCAGTCCGAAAACTCATCCCATTTCATTACTATCCTCAACATCGCTTGGCGCGGGTCAGCCCCGGCTGGTTTTCTCAGCTGATAGTGATGGGCAACACGTGCAGAAGGTCAACGATCTTTCGGTCCTTCACGGCCGTTGGAGGTGGCCGAACATCAAAAAATAAACAGTCTTAAAGCGCCAATTAGAGGCTAAATATGTAAAAACAGCCAGAAAAACCGCCTGTCCCGTTGCAGTGTCAGCGGAATTCGGCGAGAATTTGGTATGACCAATGATGTACCATTGACGTCACGTTCATTGCCCATTGCGTTGCTGCGGGCGCGGGAACGCGTCATGGGACCCATTCGCAAGATGCTGGCGGATGTTGGTGTAACTGAACAGCAATGGCGTGTGCTGCGTGTCCTGAACGAGGAAGGCCCGCAAGAGCCGACTCATCTTGCGGACCGGGCCTGTCTGCTGTTGCCTAGCCTCACCCGCATTCTGCAAAAGCTTGAGGCCAAAGGCCTGATCCTGCGGCGAGCGCACCCTTGTGACAAGCGCCGTCAGATCGTTGATATCACAGCTAAAGGGAAGCAGATCATTCAGGACAACATCCAGGTGACTGTTCATTTGGCCGAGGATCTGCGTACCAAACTAGGTCCCGAACGGCACGAAGCCCTGCTGGATTTGTTGAACGACCTGCGCGACCTGGAAACGTGACACTCCAAATACGTACCCCGCCAGAGACAGGTGCTATCTCTGACGGGGTGGCCAGACGTGTACTGGATTATATGCCTGGCCCGAGGTCGGTTGCGACGGATAGTTCCCGACGGTCCGACCCGCAATTCAGAGAACACGCCGATCCGAAATATGACCGGCTTTCTGGCGCAAAGACCTTGGGGGTAACGTCTTTGACCATAGTTCTCTGAAATATTCGCACCCGATATTGCAGCTTGGTACGCGACCCTATGGGGTGTCTTGACGTCGTGGCGGGTGCTTGGGTCCCCGCCATATTTGCGAGTGGTGGTCAGAGCGCGCGGCACCCCGATTTGCCAGCGTTTGTCACTCTGCCACCTTTCAACTTAGAGCTGTTCCGGCGTTTTCCAAGGTGGTGCAACCGGATTGTGAACAGCGGTTATCGGGGCTTTGCCAATTGGCGGACTGTCTTGCGACAGTTCCACCGCAACTGCAGTAATGGGTGACTTATTACTTCAGGCCACGACAGTAAGATGCGCGCTGCCTGATATATTAGCGGACTGCGATGCCGGACATTTTGCTTTCTCCTCCCGATCCGACTGCGATTTCGGTGCAGGGGCAGGATGCGGTCCATCCGGGGGCGCGAATACTCTAAGTGGATCGCCCATATCGCGAGATGGGTCATTAGGTTGACCGTGAAGATCTAATTTCAGATCCGCGCCGATGGTGGGTCTGACCGGGCAACCGTGCCATTTCCGCCTGGCTCGGTCCTGGAGACCTGATCCTGACCGGCACACTCACCGGTATTGGTCCGGTGAAGGAAGGCGACGTGATCGAAGGCGGAATCGATAGCCTGCAACCGATCCAACTGACGCTGAGGGGCGCCGAATAGACCCTATTTAGGTTCTTTCAGCCAATCAGCGGCAAATTCCACGTTATCCAGCCCGGCGAAACGGCGAACTCGGTCCAGTTCTGATTCCAGTCTGCGGGTCCGCGCGTCGGACCAGCGCACGGATCTTTCCGGCCACAGCGCGCTGATCTGCAGAATACCTCGGTTACGCTGCGCTTTCATGTCGATCCGGCCAATCATTCGATCACCTTCCAACAGAGGAAACACGTAATAACCATAGGTCCGCTTGGCTGCGGGCACAAAAACCTCAATCCGGTAGTGGAAACCGAACAGGCGTTCCGCCCGATTGCGGTCGCGCAGCATTGGGTCAAAGGGGCTGAGCACCCGGATGCGATTGGACGGTGAGGGCGGGTCTTCGTTGGTCAAACCCGGCCGCGCCAGCAGTTTTCGCGTTTTTCCATCGGCGCAAGTGACTACTATTTCCTCCAAATATCTTTTTTTTAGGCCCTTTTTACACCAATCTTTGGCTTCGCTGACGCTGACCGTATCCCAAAATGCTGCCAATTCTCCGGGCGTGGCAAAACCCAACCGATCCAGCGCCGCATTGCACAGCCAATCCACTGTTTCTTCAGTGTCGCAAGCCATGTTGCCTGGGCACAGATGAGTGTCGATGACCCGCTCGGTCAGGTCATATCGTTTTTGAAAACCGTTGCGGCCAATCACCGTCAACGCACCCGAGCGCCACAGAAATTCGAGCGCTGTTTTCGACGGGTGCCAATCCCACCAACCACCTGATCCCTTCTTTTCGTCTTTGCCCACGTCCGAGGACGACACCGGCCCGTGGTCGCGGATATGTTGCAGAACGGTGGCAAATTGCTGTTCGAACCCTTCCCGACGCCAGTTCTTCCATCGGGATTTCAACAGCGCTTCATCGCGTTGAAATCGCAGGTGCCAATGACGGTAGAATTCCATCGGGATCACAGCGGCATCATGGGTCCAGTGCTCGAACAGTGCCTTGTCACGTTCATAAAGATGCTTGAGGTTGTTGGCGCGGTATGACGGCCTGCGCGAATACAGGATCATATCATGGGCGCGGGCCACGGTGTTGATACTGTCCAGCTGCACAAAGCCCAGCCGGTGGATCAATGCCAACAAATCCTTGCCTTTCGCCCCGCCCGAAGGTGGTTCGGCCAGCGCATGGCGATCCATGAACAAGGCACGGGCTGTTTTATTGTCCAGCCACGGCAGAGCCATCGCTTAGCGTCGCTTTAGCGTGTCGCCGTAGCTGATTTTGGGGGTCAGGGTCACGCGGGTGTCGATTTCGACGTTCGGATCGGCCAATTGGGCGGCGATGATCTCGGCCGCTTTGCGACCGATCTCATGACGGCAGGCATCCATTGTGGCCAGCTTACGCGGCAGCCCCTGTAGCAATTCGACATTGTTGAACCCAGCCAGACCGATCTGCCTCGGGATTTCGATGCCTCGTTCCAGCAGATACAGTAATCCGCCTGCGCCGATCATGTCGTTGGAATAATAAAGGAAATCCAGATCGGGCGAGCGGTCCAACATGGTCTGCGTCATTTCGCGCCCTTTGGCCAAAGCCGAGCCGCCTGAATAGAACTCGCGATCTTCGATTTCGATTCCGTTCTTGCCTAACACCTCGGTAAAGCCTTCAAAGCGTTTCCGCGCGCGGTGATCCAGAGGCATCTTAGTGCCCATGAAACCAATGTGTTCATAGCCCGCCTTAAGAATCGCCGCAGCCATTTCGCGCCCGGCACGACGGTGGGAAATGCCGACCATCGCATCCACCGGCTTGCCGTCCGTATCCATGATCTCGACCACCGGAATCCCGGCTGAATCCAGCATCGCGCGGGCGGCATCGGTATGTTCCAATCCAGCGATGATCACGCCCGATGGCCGCCACGAGAGCATCTCGTACAGGACCTTTTCCTCTTTCTCGGGCAGATAGTCTGTGACGCCGACCACGGGCTGCAATTCGGTGTCTTCCAGCACTTGATTGATGCCGGTCAGTACCTCGGGAAAGACCATGTTTGACAACGACGGGATGATCACTGCGACCAGATTTACCCGGCTTGAAGCCAGTGCGCCTGCGATCTTGTTGGGTACATATCCCAGCTCTTTCGCTGCGGCCAAAACACGGGTGCGGGTGGCGTCCGACACGTCGCCCCGGTTCCTAAGAACTCGGCTAACTGTCATTTCGGACACTCCTGACGCTTCCGAGACATCACGAAGGGTAAGCGGACGTTTTGTTTCTGTGGTCACGGAGGGCACCTGCACTGTTGTTTTGCCCGATGGTAGCGTGAACAGGGATTGATTTACAACTGTTGTGCAAAGGTCATGACAACCCTGAAAAACCAAGGTACAGAGAGCCTTGCGCGGCCCCGTGGCTCAACTGGATAGAGCAGCCCCCTCCTAAGGGGCAGGTTGCAGGTTCGAATCCTGCCGGGGTCGCCAGACTACTATAAAAATGTATTCAAATTAATATCTTAGATGGTACATGAGTTCTGATAGCTGGCGCGTATCGAAGCGTTGCTTTAGATAGGATCCAAAAAGAACAACGATCAAACAAGTTGAATGACGTTGGGGTGCACGGATTGCGGATTAACCGGATACGGAACTCGAACCAAACTACCTGGCATCAGTCTAATACGGTTCACTGGCCATACTAACTGCAGCTACGTCGCCCTCTCTTTGATCATCGCGAAACCTTAAATCAGATCGAGGCTTTGACAACTCTGGACATGGGCGGGGCCTGGGTTTAAACGACGTGTCGCTGCCTCAATAGCTCAGCTGGTAGAGCAGGTCCTTCGTAAGGACAAGGTCGGGGGTTCGAGTCCCTCTTGAGGCACCACGCGTTTCCCTAATCGTGTTCCGGTAACCGCTTAGGCGCGTTTTTCACCGATCGTCGTGACGCCCAGAACCGACAGCACCTTGGCCTCGATCTGTTCGGCATTCATGCCTGCGACAGCATACATATCCGCCGGGCTGGCCTGGTCGATGAAGATATCCGGCAGCACCATCGAGCGGTATTTCAGCCCGTGATCGAACACGCCCTCATCCGCCAAAAGCTGCGCCACGTGGCTGCCGAAACCGCCAATGGCACCCTCTTCGATGGTGATCAGGGCCTCGTGGTTTGCGGCCAGATCAAGGATCAGATCGCGGTCCAGCGGTTTGGCGAAACGAGCATCGGCGATGGTGGGGGTGATACCGCGGGCAGAAAGGGCCTCGGCGGCCTTTTGCACTTCGGCCAGGCGGGTGCCAAAAGACAGCAGAGCCACGCGCGCGCCATTCTGGATCAGGCGGCCTTTGCCGATCTCAAGCACCTCGCCCCGTTCGGGCAGGTCGACACCAACGCCCTCACCGCGCGGATAGCGGAAGGCTATGGGACCGTCGTCATGGGCGGCCGCCGTGGCGACCATATGCATCAGTTCGGCCTCATCCGCAGCGGCCATGATGGTCATGCCGGGCAGGTTGGCGAGATAGGCAATGTCGAAAGATCCCGCATGGGTCGCACCATCCGCGCCCACAAGACCCGCGCGGTCGATGGCAAAGCGCACAGGCAGCCGCTGAATGGCCACATCATGCACGACCTGATCGTAACCGCGCTGCAAAAAGGTCGAGTACATTGCGCAGAACGGCTTCATCCCACCGGCTGCCAGCGCCGCCGCAAAGGTCACGCCATGCTGTTCCGCAATTGCAACGTCGAAACAGCGCGAGGGGTAGCGTTCGGCAAACAGGTTCAACCCGGTTCCATCCGGCATTGCGGCCGTAACGGCAACGATCTTGTCATCGCGTCCAGCCTCATCAACCAGAGTTTTACCAAAGACTGAGGTATAGGACGGCGCGTTGGACGGGGCCTTTTTCTGTTCGCCTGTGACCACGTCAAATCTGGCGGTGGCATGACCCTTGTCGCGGGCCTGTTCGGCGGGGGCGTAGCCCTTACCCTTTTTAGTCAGTACGTGGATCAGAATCGGGCCAGTAGCCCGCGCTTTGACGGTGCGCAGAACCGGCAGCAACTGATCCATGTCGTGGCCGTCGAGCGGACCGATATAGGAAAAGCCAAGCTCTTCGAACAGTGTGCCGCCCACGGCCATGCCTTTCAGCATTTCCTTGGCGCGTTTTGCACCTTCGCGGAACGGTTCGGGCAACAGTGACACAGCACCCTTGGCGGCGGCTTTCAGGTCGTGGAACGGAGCCTCGGCATAAATTCGTGACAGATAGCTAGACAGCGCGCCGACAGGCGGGGCAATGCTCATCTCATTATCGTTGAGGATAACGATCAGACGTTTGCGCAGATGACCGGCGTTGTTCATCGCCTCAAAGGCCATGCCAGCCGACATTGACCCATCGCCGATCACGGCAATTGCGTCGCCCAGCCCTTCGGGCGTAACACCACCCAGATCGCGCGCCACTGAAAACCCGAGTGCCGCGCTGATCGAGGTTGAACTATGCGCTGCTCCAAACGGGTCAAAGGGGCTTTCGCTGCGCTTGGTGAAGCCACTTAGACCGTCTTTCATGCGCAGGGTGCGGATACGGTCGCGCCGTTCGGTCAGGATCTTATGCGGATAACACTGATGCCCCACATCCCAGATGATCTTGTCGCGCGGCGTATCGAACACCGCATGCAGCGCGGTGGTCAGTTCGACCACACCCAACCCCGCGCCCAAGTGGCCACCGGTGACGGATACGGCCGAAATCGTCTCGGCCCGCAATTCCTGCGCCACCTGATGCAGCTGCGCATCCGAGAACTGCTTGAGATCCGCGGGGCGGTTCACAAGGTCCAGCAAAGGCGTTTTCGGACGATCAGACATTCGGCATTCCTGGCTTAGCTGTCCCGGGCAATAACGAAGCGGGCGGCGTCCTTCAAGGTTTCAGCCGATGCGCCATAGCCCTCCAGCGCGGCGCAGGCCCGATCCACCAGTTCCGCCGCGCGGGCTTTGGCCGCATCCAGACCCAAAAGCGATACAAATGTGGCCTTGCCGGCCTGGGCATCCTTTTGCAGGCGTTTCCCGGCCTTTTCGGCATCACCTTCGACATCAAGAATGTCGTCCGCGATCTGAAAAGCAAGCCCCAGTGCCTGGGCATATTGGCGCAATGGCTCGGGGTCTGCTTGCGCCAAACGCGCACCGGCACAGGCGGACCATTCGATCAACGCGCTGGTCTTACCTGCCTGAAGGCGCGTGATTTCGTCCAGCGTTAGCGGAGTCGCCGCCGTTTCCGCCGCGATATCCAGCGCCTGACCCAGGACCATACCTTGCGCTCCGCTAGCTTTGGCGAGTGTTAGTGCCAAATCTGCCCGAACCTCGGCCTTGCCGACCTCGGGGTGGGCGCACAGTTCGAAAGCCAGCGTCTGCAACGCGTCCCCAGCCAGAACGGCGGTGCCTTCGTCCCATTTTATATGTACCGTGGGCCGCCCACGGCGCATGTCGTCGTCATCCATACAGGGCAGATCATCATGCACCAATGAATAGGCATGCAGCGCTTCGATCCCGGCAGCGGGCCAGATCGCGCAGCCTTGGTCCACCTCGTGCAGGCGCGCGCTTTCCAGCACCAGAAACCCACGCAACCGCTTGCCGCCTTCGGTGGCATAGGCCATCGCACGGGTCACATCCAAATCATCCAGCGCGCCCAGAACCAGATCGAACTGATCCTGAATTCGCGCTGCATCCTGCGCTAGTATTTCACGAAACATTTACTGACCTTCGACAGGCGTCGTCCCGGTCGGCTGACCGTTGGCGTCCAGAGTAATAGCAGCCACCTTTTCTTCGGCTCGCTTCAGCTCATCCTCGCAACGCTTTTTCAACGCCGCGCCGCGCTCATACAGCGCGATGGATTGGTCCAGTGCCACGTCACCGCGCTCCAGCTGGCCGACAACGGCCTCAAGCTCTTTCATCGCCTGTTCGAATGTCATCTGGTCTACTGGGGTATCGGTCATCGGGCTGCCTTCATCAATTCTTCCACATGGGCGCGGGTGGCCTCGGCCAGTGCGTTCAGATCATACCCGCCTTCCAGAGTCGAGACGATACGTCCCCCGCAAAGCTCATCTGCAATCTTGCACAGCTCGGCCGTGACCCAGGCGAAATCGCCGGTGGACCAGTTCAGATTGGCTAGCGGATCATCCTGATGCGCATCAAAACCGGCGGAAATAATGATCAGTTCAGGTTTGAATTCACGCAAACGCGGGAAGGCCTGTGTTTCATAGACCGCGCGCATTTCTGTCCCGCCTGAACCGGGGGACAGGGGGATATTGAGGATAGTTTCATGCGCGCCAGTCTCATCCGGGCGACCCGATCCGGGCCACAACGGCATTTGCTGGCTGGTGATTACCAGCGCACGCCGTTCATCCCACAGTAGATCCTGCGTGCCATTGCCGTGATGCACATCGAAATCAACCACGGCGACCCGGTTCAACCCGTGATGATCTAATGCATGTTTAGCTGCCAAGGCGGCATTGCCGAACAAGCAAAATCCCATCGCAGTATCGGTTTCAGCATGATGTCCCGGCGGGCGGATCGCGCAGAACGCGTTTGGCGCTTCGCCACCCAGCACCATATCCACCGCCCGCACCACGGCCCCCGCCGCGCGATAGCCCGCGTCGACCGAGCCGGGCGACATAAAGGTGTCGCCATCAATCTGGGTGAAACCATCAGATGGGCGTGCACTGCGAATGTCTCGAATGTAACCTTCCGGATGCACCCGCAACAGATCGTCATCCGCCGCCAAAGGGGCCGTCACCCGGTTTAAGTCCAGTGACTCCAGCGCGTGCAGGATTTGTTCCAACCGAGCCACCCGCTCAGGATGTCCGTCCGGCGTCACATGCCCCAGACAGTCCGCATGGGTCAAAAGCGCGGTTTTCATAACAACCCCCCTGTTCAAATGGTCTAAAGTCGCTGCGGTGCGATTAATCCGGCGCTAGCATATATCCAGCACCCCGTACTGTCTGCAGATAGCGCGGCTGCTTCGGGTCCTGCTCGATCTTCCGCCGCAAACGCGTGATTTGCACATCCACTGCGCGTTCCTGCGCCTGACCCTTGTCGCGGCCCAGATCCTCGACCAGCTTGGCGCGGCTGATCGGCTCACCGGGTTGGGTCGAGAAGATCTTCATCAACTGGCTTTCCGTCGCGGTCAGGCGCACCGGTTCTTCGCCCTGCCACATCTCGCCGCGTTCCACGTCATAGCGGATCGGGCCGAGGGTCAAAATCTTGGTCGCCGTATCCTGCGCCGGAGTTTCAGGCATACGCCGCAGAATGGCGTTGATGCGCAACAACAGCTCTTTCGGCTCGAACGGCTTGGCCAGATAATCGTCCGCACCGGCCTCAAGCCCGGCGATCCGGTGCTCGGTCTCACCGCGTGCGGTCAACAGCAGGATCGGCGTGGCATGGGTTTCACGCAGCGTTTTGGTCAGGCTCACACCGTCTTCGCCGGGCATCATCACGTCCAGAACGATCATGTCGAAGTCGAGGCCAGACAACACCCGCCGCGCATGGGCGGCATCGCGGGCGGCGGTCACCAGAAACCCGCTTCGCATCAAAAACTTTTTGAGCAGATCACGAATTCGCTCATCGTCGTCGACGATCAGCAGATGGGCATCCAAATCGCTCATGAGGTCGTATCCCGCAGTTTCGTGTAAGCATGACGCATATCAGCATCCATCATTGCTTCAAGTACTTTACGAAATCCTGATACCGCCTCGGGTCCCGCATCCTTGTAGGCGGCGCGCATTCGCACGCGCTGGGCCTCGGACAGTTTGGTCTCAAGCGCCTTGCCTTTGTCGGTCAGAAACAGATGCCGTTCGCGTTTGTCGACCGTGCCCACCCGGCTTTCGACAAGACCGTCGTCAATCAAGGTTCTAAGCACTCGGTTTAGCGATTGTTTCGTCACCCCGAGTATGGCCAGCAGGTTGTTCACGGTCGTGCCCGGCGCGCGGTTGATGAAATGGACGGCCCGGTGGTGCGCCCGGCCATAGGCCAGCTGCGCCAGAATGCGATCCGGATCAGCGGTAAAGCCCCGGTAGGCGAAAAACATCGCCTCGATCCCTTGTCGCAACTGTTCGTCGGTTAAAAACAAAAGGCTTTCGCCGCCAAAGACTTGGACGGGGCGCGTATCCGACATTGTATGCCTCATTCGTTACTCGAGATTGACTTTATGTCAGCGTTATTGACATTCCAATAGTGGACAGGTATCGAACTGCAGTTTCTGCGCAACTTTATGTCCGCATCGGACTTAAATGGCGCAACAAACGAAAAATTCAACCCGGTTCAGGAGGTTTCGCATGGCGGGGTATGATGATCGTGACGGCGTAATCTGGATAGATGGTGAACTGGTGCCCTGGCGCGATGCCAATGTGCACATCCTGTCCCACGCGATGCACTACGCGTCCTCGGTGTTCGAGGGCGAGCGCGCATATAACGGCAAGATCTTCAAAAGCCGCGAACATTCCGAGCGTCTGATTGCATCCGCCGATGCGCTGGACATGCCGATGCCTTATACGATCGATCAGATTGAAGCCGCTAAGGAAGAAACCCTGAAAGCCAGCGGTCTGCAGGACGCTTACGTGCGTGTTCTGGTTTGGCGCGGTTCGGGTGAAGATATGGGTGTGGCCTCGGCCCGGAACCCGGTGCGCATGGCCGTCGCGGTCTGGCCTTGGGGTGCCTATTACGGCGACGCTAAAATGCAGGGTGCCAAGCTGGACATCGCGGAATGGAAACGCCCCAGCCCCGAAACCATTCCGGTTCACGCCAAGGCGGCGGGCTTGTACATGATCTGCACTATCTCCAAGCACAAGGCCGAGGCCAAGGGCTGCTCGGACGCGCTGTTCATGGATTACAACGGCTACGTGGCCGAGGCGACTGGCGCCAACGTGTTTTTCGTCAAGGATGGTGAGGTGCACACCCCGCTGGCCGATTGCTTTCTAAATGGCATCACCCGCCAGACAGTGATCCAGATGCTGAAAGACAAGGGCGTCAACGTGATCGAGCGCCGCATCAAGCCCGAAGAAATGGCCGATTTCGAACAATGCTGGCTGACCGGCACGGCGGCCGAGGTCACACCGGTGGGGCAAATCGGCGACTACACCTTTGAGGTCGGAGATCTGACCCGCGAGATTGCGGAGGATTATGAGGCGCTGGTTCGCGCCTGATCTGATTAGAGTATAACGTCCGAGAACCCCCGCCCTTTCGCGGGGGTTTTTCTTTGCCCAAAGTTCAAGTTTCCGTGCAGAACGTTCAGTTGGCTGGACGAAGGCGCAGGTGAGTATAGGTTACACCCATGTTGGACCTTCTCAGCGATATCCTCACCCGTCTGTCCCTGCGTGGAACATTCTATTTCCGCACGTCATTCACACCGCCTTTTGGCATCCAGGTCCCGGCCTTTCAGAACGTCGCCCGGTTCCACTTTGTTCAGCGTGGTGAGTTGAAGGTTAACGTCTCTAACACAGGCCAAACGCTGCGCCTCAAGCAAGGTGATTTGATCCTGATTCCGCACGGGGCGGCCCATGCCCTGCTGTGCAATGAGGTTCAACCGCTAAATGCCCTGCCATTGGAACAGGTCATTGATGAAGCCGGGTATCAGGGCGATGGCGTTCTGATTTACGGCGGCGAGGACAAAAGCCGCGACACACAGCTTGTCTGTGGTCATTTCTCGTTCACCGGTCCGCCGGGGCGAAAGGGCGCGGGTCATATGCTGATTGACAGGTTGCCACCTTACATTCTGATCGAAAACTACGGCGAAGAGGCCGGGGCCTGGATCGAAGCCACCCTGCGCATGATCGGGTCCGAGGTCAGCGGTGCGCGGATCGGGGGCGATCTGATCGCCTTGAAACTGTCCGAGGTGTTGTTTGCGCAGGCCATTCGCGCCCATCTGGAACACCAGAGCCCCAGCGACACCGCATTGGCGGGGTTTGCTGACCCGCGTATTTCACGCGCTCTGACGGCCTTTCATCAGGCTCCTGCGCAAGAATGGAGCGTCGAGTCCCTGGCGCGCGAGGCCGGAATGTCGCGCACTGCCTTCGCGCAGCTGTTTGCTGAGAAGATGAACACAACGCCCATGCAATACCTGACGGATTGGCGCATGCAGATTGCTTGCCATGGCCTGACCGAAAACCGCTGGAACGTGGCGGATGCGGCGGCCGAGGTCGGTTACGCATCCGAGGCCGCCTTTTCCCGCGTATTCAAAAAACAGGTTGGTCTGTCACCGGCAGCATACCGGTCAATGCACTGATCCGCTTGACTTCCGAACGATCTGCAAGATTTCCCGAACGATCCGGAATTAAACGTTCGAGTATCCCAGCCTAGCTTGGTGTCATGCCACGTTAGGAAAGGAAAAATCAATGTCTGTCCGTTTCGTTACCCGCACTGTGCACGCCTATCTTGATTATCCGGTCGCTCTGGCGCTGATGGCGCTGCCGTTTGTTTTGGGGCTGGGGCAATCCAACCCGATGGCCTTGTGGCTGTCGGTTGTTACCGGCGTCGCTGCGCTGGTTTTGACCGTGTTGACCGACCATCATCTCGGCGTCTGGCGGGTTCTGCCCTATAAATTCCATTTGGCCGTCGATCTATTGGTCGGCGTTACGTTTCTGGCCGCGCCCAGCCTGTTTGGCTTCTCGGGACTGGATGCGATTTACTACTGGCTGAACGGCGCAGCGGTTGTTGCTGTGATCTCGCTCAGCTCATCGGAAGAGAGTGTGGCCGCCTGATCGTGAAATAAGTGAGTTTCACAAGTTCATCGTGACATGCCCGAGCCTCTGAGCCGCTTGTTGTTAGAACAAGTGGCTCAATGCTGTTCACTAGCTAGGAAGCAGATCGCGTGTGGTTTTTATCCTTGCAATTCCCGACTAAAATAATCAGATAAAAGGCAACTCTAGATGCAGTATCATCCGGCACAGAGTTTCGAGGCGGTTTGCGGGCTTAGCGCATGACTTGGTGAGAGCCCGCCGCAGCCTCGAAAACGAAACGGAACTTGTACGGAAAAAGCTTGGTATGGGCGATCCGCTTGACGAAATCATGGCACGGTACGAGGCCGCCACTGCTTGCTGCTGCTGCTGCTGTGACGATGACTTCTGCGCCTATGTCGAAAAGAAAAAACCGATGACACGCCGAAATCCGTCCGAGCGTTTGCCAGACAGCGCAGCCAGCCAACGCGGGTCAGTGCGTTTTCTCAATGAACACCCGCAAGGGTAACAGCCCTGGTTATTGGGCTGTTTAGACTCTGTTCTCAGAAATCCACGCCGCGCTGGGCTTTGATCCCAGCTTGGAAGGGATGCTTTTCTTCGGTCATTTCGGTGACCAGATCGGCATAATCCCTCAGCGGCTGTGGGGCGTCGCGCCCGGTCAGGAACACGCTGGTTTTGTCTGATCGCTCTTTCAGCCCGTCAATGACCTGCTCGACCGACAAATACTCATAGCGCAGGGCGATGTTGACCTCATCCAGAACCACCAGATCATACTCTCCGCTGGCCATCAACGCGCGGGCCTTGTCAAAGGCAGCATTGGCCGCAGCGATGTCGCGCTCGCGGTCCTGCGTGTCCCAGGTAAAACCCTCGCCCATCGTGTGCCAGGTGACCAGATCGCGATCCTCAAAGAAGCGCCGCTCGCCGGTTTTCCACTTGCCCTTGATGAACTGCACCACGGCGACCTTCTGACCCCAGCCCAAGGCCCGTATCACCACGCCAAACGCAGCCGAGGATTTGCCTTTGCCCTTACCGGTGTTGATAAGCACCAGACCCCGACCGGGATCGACCGCCTCCGAGACTTTCTTGCGGTGCTGGGCCTGCACCTTCTGCATCTTTTCCTTGTGATCCTGCGCGTCGCTCATGGGGAACCCTCACTTTGTGTCGGGCACACCCTAGGGGAAGTTTGGCAAAGGTAAAGGTCAGGCTTTAGGGTCGGTGACGGCGCGGGCGCGCCCGCGTTCCAGACCAAGCTGATGTTCACGCCAGATCACTACGATATTGCCGGCGATCACCAGTGCCGCACCGATCAGCATCACCAGCGTGGGCAATTCACTGAACCAGACGTAGCCGATGACGATGGCAAACAGCATCGAGGCGTAGTCATAAGGCGCTAGCATCGACGCCTGACCAAAGCGGTAGGACGACGTTACAAGAATCTGCGCCACACCGCCGATCAGTCCGGCCAGAATCAACACGGCAGCTTGTTCCCATGTGGGCAGGACCCAGCCCCAGAATGCGGTTAGTCCGGACATCAGGGTCGCGGTCATTGAGAAATAGAATACGATGGCCGCCGGATGATCGACCTGTACCAGTTGCCGGATGTGGATCTGCACAAAGGCACGGGCGATTGTTGCCCCCAAAATACAAAGCGCGCCAAAGGTGGCGGCAGCCTCCATGTTGTTACCGCCCAGCCGGGGCCAGATCATGATCAGAACACCCAAAAGGCCGATGGCGACGGCGGCGATTCGAATCTTGCGGATGCGCTCGCCCAGCATGACCGCCGCCAGAATCAGAGTGAAGATCGGGGTGGCGTAGCCAATAGCCGTGGCCTCGGGCAAGGGGATCAGGCCAAGACCGGTGAAGGTCAGGCCCATCGCCGACGTGCCAAGCACGCCGCGCCAGAAATGGCCCATGGGTTTGCGCACAACAAAGCCCTGCGCCAATTCTCCGCGTGAGATCAGCCAGATGACAATTACCGGAATGGCGAATAACGATCGGAAAAACACCATCTCGCCCGGTGGAAAGTGATCAGACTGCGATTTGATCAGCGCCGCCATGACAGTGAACAAAAACACCGCGCTCGTTTTCAGAGCGACGGCCAGCAGCGGTCGATGCGATGTTAACGGTTTTGCCATCGGCGCGAACCTGCGCCTTTGTTCGGCAAAGATCAACGCGTGGATTTAGGAATTCGTCCAGTCCGAAGGCAGAGACTGGCCGATCTCCTCGGCGAAATCCTCCAGAAACCGGATCATCAGCTCGATGCGTTGCCGCGCAAGGATTTTTCCGCCCTCGGTCAGCATATCGCCGGGTAGACCCAGCAATTTCACCTTCCAATGGTCCAGCGAATAGGTCAGGTCGTCCAGTGACCGATTCGTGGCAAACGGATCTGCTGGATCGTAAAGCGCCCGTCCCAAAGCACCTGAGACGGAAAAGTTTCGCGCAATGCCAATCGCGCCCAGCGCGTCCAGTCGATCCGCATCGCGCAGAATGCAGGCCTCGGGCGATACCGGCGTGATATTGGCCGAAAAGCTGTGTGCCTCAATCGCGTGCTGAATGGCGCGGATTTGATCTGCGCTATAGCCAAGTTTATCCAGAATAGGCTCTGATTCCTGCGCGGATTGGCGGGATGCCAGATGGCGGTCGGGGTTGTCCTTGGACAGATTCACCAGGTCATGCAGGTAGCTGGCGGCCAACAACACGGGCATATCGGCCTGATCGTCAGCGATGGCCTGAGCGTTCACCCAAACCCGGTCCAGATGCGCCAGATCATGCGCTGGATCGGTTTCCATCCGTTGGGCGACAACAGCGCGCAGACGCGCGCGCAGATCAGCCGATCCGTCCACGGTTCTCTCCGATCTGCCCACGGTGCAGCAGCAGGTGGTCGAGGATCACGCAGGCCATCATCGCCTCACCCACCGGAACCGCGCGGATTCCCACGCAGGGGTCGTGGCGGCCCTTGGTAATGATCTCGGTTTCATCACCGGATTTGGTAATGGTCTTGCGGGTGGTTAGGATTGACGAGGTTGGTTTCACCGCAAACCGCACCACAAGGTCCTGACCGGTGGAAATGCCGCCCAGAATACCGCCCGCATGGTTGCTGCTGTATTGCGGGCCGTCCTGTCCCATGAAAATCTCATCTGCATTGGTCTCGCCGGTCAGTTCGGCTGCGGCCATGCCTTCCCCGATCTCAACGCCTTTGACGGCGTTGATCGACATCATCGCAGCGGCCAGATCAGTGTCTAATTTGGCGTAAACAGGCGCGCCTATCCCGGCGGGAACGCCGCGTGCCACAACTTCGACAACCGCGCCGACCGAGTTGCCGGATTTGCGCAGATCATCCAGGTAGGTCGCCCAGTCCTCGGCGGCTTGTGTGTCGGGCGTCCAGAACGGGTTTTGTTCGATCTGCGCCCAGTCGAAATTGGCACGATCAATCTTGCGCGGTCCCATTTGCACCATGTAGCCGGTGATCTGCACATTGGGCGCGATCTGTTTGATCGCCTCGCGTGCCAGCCCCCCTGCAGCCACTCGCGAAGCCGTTTCACGGGCCGAGCTGCGCCCGCCACCGCGATAATCCCGGATGCCGTATTTCTGCCAATAGGTGATATCGGCGTGGCCTGGACGGAACTTGTCCATGATATCGCCGTAATCTTTCGAGCGCTGGTCGGTGTTCTCGATCATCAGCTGCACGGGTGTGCCGGTGGTCTGGCCTTCGAACACGCCGGACAGGATTTTCACCTGATCGGGTTCACGCCGTTGAGTGGTAAATTTGTTCTGCCCCGGTTTGCGCTTGTCCAGCCAGTGCTGGATCATGCTTTCGTCGATGGTAACACCCGGCGGGCAGCCATCGACGGTGGCGCCCAAAGCGGGTCCGTGGCTTTCACCCCAGGTGGTGACGCGGAAAAGGTGTCCAAAGCTGTTCATCGACATGGGGCGTGCTCCTTTGAACGATGTGATTAGCGGTCAAGTCCCGCGGCCTCAAGCGGATTTGCGGTTGGGGCTATTTGACCCCAACCTTGTTCATATCACGCAGCCGAAGCCAATCCGGCGCGGGTTTCAGTGATTTTCAGCGCCGCCTGCGCTGCTTCGCGGCCCTTTTGCACGAAGTGGTCGCGGTAGATAGCGTTGTGGTGATCGGTTTCCTGATACTGGTGCGGGGTCAGCGACACCGAGAGGACCGGAACGCCTGTGTCCATCCCTGCGCGCATCAGCCCGTCGACCACGGCCTGCGCGACAAAATCGTGCCGGTAGATGCCGCCATCCACCACAAAGGCGGCGCAAGCGACAGCGGCGTAGCGCCCGGTTTGAGCCAGATCGCGGGCGAGCAGAGGCATCTCGAACGCGCCGGGGACGTCGAAGACATCTACCTGTTCAGCTGGGATGAGTTCCAAAAACCCGTCCAGCGCACGGTCGACGATATCGGAATGCCAGTTGGCTTTGATAAAAGCATAGCGGGTGTGTGTCATCGTGATCTCCTTTCGTAACAGACACGTCACCCAAGGCGATCACGAGCAGACACGCCGTACGGCGGCGCATCAGCACGTTCTCTTTCATCCGGACTGTAACCGTCGGCTCTGGCCTCTCACCAGATCTGCTTGTCACCCCGAAACCGAGGCCGCTCGCGGGCTTACGGGTAATGGCCCGCATACCGCCGGTGGGGAATTTCGCCCCGCCCTGAGAACGAGCGAGACCTTGCCAATGCGCGCGCGCTTTCGCAAGGGGGTAAGTCCGGCAATTGGCGGGTTTCGTTTCACCTGCGCTGCTGTAAGGTCGCCGCAACCAAGGAGGAAGTGAATGAAACTCTATCACAGCCCGATGTCGCCCTATGTGCGCAAGGTAATGGTTTTGCTGCATGAAACTGACCAGCTTGACGATGTCGAGGTGATGACCGTCGCCACTACGCCGCTGGATCCGGCCGATTCCCTGTTAGGCAAGGCGCCATTGACCAGAATCCCGGCGTTGGAGCGGCCTGATGGTCCGACTCTGTTCGACAGCCGAGTCATCTGTGCCTTTCTGGATTCGCGAGCCAAGGCCGGGATGTACTCCGATGGTGCCGGTCGCTGGGACGTGCTGACGCTGGAAGCACTGGCAGACGGTATTTTGGATTCAGCTCTGGCGATGGCGTACGAACAACGCTTTAGGCCCGAGGATAAGCAGTGGGATGGCTGGCTGGATGCGCAATGGGGCAAGATCGAGCGTGCCTGCGCTGCGCTGAACCAACGCTGGATGGCGCATCTGTCGGGTCCGTTGGATATGGGGCAGATCGCTGTGGCCTGCGCGCTGGGCTATCTGGATCTGCGACACGATGCGCGTGGTTGGCGCAAGGGCAATGATGCTCTGGCCGCGTGGTATGCAGACTTCAGCGAGCGTCCCAGCATGGTTGTCACACGCCCGGCGAGCTAAGAAACGGGCCCCGCGCTGACGCCAGGGCGGGGCCGTTGCTTTTACTGGCCGCCGAAGGTGGCCAGATAGGCCGCGATGTCCTCGGCGCCTTTCTTAAGCTTGACGCTCATGTTCGGGCGGGCTTTTTCGTCATCTAGAAACTCCCGAATGAAACTGATTGGATCCTGGGAATAGGCAATGATGTTTTCCTCGGTCCAGACCAGGCCCTCATCACCCGCACGGATCATGTCATCGGTGAACATGCCGATGGGCAGGCGTTCGCTGCCATAGCGATAGTCATTTTCGGATCCGGCCACGCGACCCACGACGCCGTAAAGATTCGGCCCGGTGATGCCCCCTTTGACCAAAACCTCGCCATCTTTAATGATCGCGTGGCAGGAAGAGCAGCGGTTATAGAGTTTTTCGCCCTTCGCCGGATCACCGGCGGCTGTGGCCTGTGAAGCAAGGGCCAGAACAAGAGCCAGCGTGGGGACAAAAAGCTTTGATATGGGGTTTGGCATATGAAACGTCCTGAGGTGATTGGGATTGCCCCGGCCTTCAAGGATTCCCGTTAAAAGTGCAATCAAATTCTGCCATGTGTAACCTACTATAAAATATACATTTTCAACTCAGTTTTTAATTGGCCACACATTTCGTAGAAGGGGAAATTTACGTGGCAGAATTTGGTCTTAATCGTGCCTGTAGAGCTTTTTTGGGCGCGACATGATTTAGCTCATCGACGCCTTCCCCTGGGTGCTTCTCTGACCCGAATCACATGGCGTATCATTTCGGGCGATTGGCGGATTTCCCCGCTTAAACCGGTCGAAATCTTGAAAAAATACCCCTTCGTTGTGACATGAATGCCCAGATGCGGCGTAGTGCGCGCCTATGACCGCTGGACGAACCGATTTCTCCCGGCTAGATAGCCGCGATGAGACGCCGCTTTGATGCGGTGCTGATGCATGTTTGCCCGGTACCCCCGGGCGCCGGAATCGGAGAAAACCTCGTGTCCCACGCAGAAGACCACGAAGGCACCCGCAGAGATTTCCTCTACTACGTCGCTGGCGGCGCAGGTGTCGTTGCGACGGGTGCTGCCGTATGGCCCCTGATCAACCAAATGAACCCATCGGCAGACGTTCAGGCGCTGTCCTCGATCCGCGTGGATGTGAGCGGCGTCGAGCCGGGAACGCAGCTGACGGTGAAATGGCTGGGTAAACCTGTCTTTATTCGCCACCGCACCGGTGCCGAGATTCAGGAAGCACAAGAGCAGGATGCAGAAGGTGTCGACGCACTGCCTGATCCGCTGGCCCGTAACTTCAACCTGAACGCAGATGCGCCGGCAACCGATGCCAACCGCGTGATGCCGTCGCCCGAGGGCGAAGCGCCGGGCGCATGGATCGTCCAAATGGGCGTCTGCACCCACTTGGGTTGTGTGCCGTTGGGTGATGCTGGTGACTTTGGTGGCTGGTTTTGCCCCTGCCACGGATCGCACTACGATCTAGCCGGACGTATCCGCAAAGGCCCCGCGCCTGAAAACCTGCCTGTTCCCCCGGCGGAATGGGTCGACAACAGCACCATCAGACTCGGCTAAGGGAGACCCAACTTATGTCCGGAATTCCCCACGATCATTACGAGCCGAAGACAAACGGCGAGAAGTGGCTGAACAGCCGCCTGCCCATCGTCGGCCTGATCTACGACACCATCATGATCCCCACACCGAAGAACCTGAACTGGTGGTGGATCTGGGGCATCGTCCTGGCGTTCTGCCTGGCGCTGCAAATCGTCACCGGTATCGTTCTGGTGATGCACTACACCCCGCATGTCGATCTGGCCTTCGCCAGCATTGAGCACATCATGCGCAACGTGAATGGCGGCTATATGCTGCGGTATCTGCACATGAACGGCGCGTCGCTGTTCTTTGTCGCGGTATACATCCACATTTTCCGTGGCCTTTTCTACGGCTCGTACAAAGCTCCGCGTGAAATCACGTGGATCATCGGGATGCTGATTTACCTGATGATGATGGGCACCGCCTTCATGGGCTATGTTCTGCCCTGGGGTCAGATGTCCTTCTGGGGTGCGACCGTTATCACCGGCCTGTTTGGCGCGATCCCGTTCGTGGGTGAAGCAATCCAGACCTGGTTGCTGGGCGGACCCGCGGTGGACAACGCCACGCTGAACCGCTTCTTCTCGCTGCACTACCTGCTGCCGTTCGTTATCGCGGCGCTGGTTGTCGTGCATATCTGGGCCTTCCACACCACAGGCAACAACAACCCCACAGGTGTTGAAGTGCGTCGCGGTTCGAAAGCCGAAGCCGAGAAAGACACGCTGCCGTTCTGGCCCTACTTCGTGATCAAGGACCTGTTCGCACTGGCCGTGATCCTGGTCGTGTTCTGGGCAATTGTCGGTTTCATGCCGAACTATCTGGGCCACCCCGACAACTATATCGAAGCTAACCCGCTGGTGACACCTGCGCACATCGTGCCCGAATGGTACTTCCTGCCGTTCTACGCGATCCTGCGTGCCTTCACCGGTGAAGTCTGGGTTGTACAATTCGCCAGCTTCATTACCGGCGGCATCATCGACGCCAAGTTCTTTGGTGTGATCGCGATGTTCGGTGCGATCCTGGCCATGGCGCTGGCGCCCTGGCTGGACACATCGACTGTGCGTTCGGGCAAGTACCGCCCGCTGTTCAAATGGTGGTTCTACCTGCTGGTCATCGACTTTTTTGCCCTGATGTGGCTGGGTGCGATGCCTGCGGAAGAGCCCTATGCGACCTTCTCGCTGATCGCGTCCGCCTACTGGTTCGCCTATTTCTTCGTGATCCTGCCGATCCTCGGTGTGATCGAGAAACCTCTGGCCCAGCCTGAGACCATCGAAGAAGACTTCAACGCGCATTATGGCAAGGCTGACGCCGACGCCACGCCGGCCGAGTAAGAAGAGGGACCGGAAACATGTTCAAAAAACTTGCAATCGGTGCCGCGTTTGCTCTGGCCCTGACCCCTGCTGCGTCTTTCGCGGCAGGCGGCGGCGAGCAGCATATCGAGGATTTCCACTTCTCGTTCGAAGGCCCATTTGGCACCTGGGACAAGGGCCAGCTGCAGCGTGGTCTTCAGGTCTATACCGAGGTCTGCGCGGCCTGCCACGGGCTGCAATATGTGCCTCTGCGGACCCTCGAAGATCTGGGCTATTCGGAAGAGCAGGTCATCACCTATGCGGCCGACAATTTCGAAGTGTTCGATCCCGAGCTGGACGATTTCCGCCCAGCGATCCCGACCGACCACTTCCCGGCCAATACCGGTGTTGGCGCACCGGACCTGAGCCTGATGGCCAAGGCCCGTGCCGGCTTCCATGGCCCTTATGGTCTGGGCATCAACCAGCTGTTCAAAGGCATGGGTGGCGCGGAATACATCGCCTCGCTGCTGGATGGCTATACCGGTAAGGAAAAAGAAGAAGCAGGCACGATCCTGTACGAAAACACCGCCTTCCCCGGTGGTTGGATTTCGATGGCTCCGCCGCTGGCCGAAGATCAGGTCGAATTCGCCGATGGTCATCCGGCCACGGTTGAAGCCATGTCCGAGGACATCGCAGCCTTCCTGATGTGGACCGCCGAGCCTAAGATGATGGAGCGCAAGTATTCGGGCTTCGTCGGCGTTATCTTCCTGTCGCTGTTGTCGGTGCTGCTGTACCTGGTTAACAAACGTCTGTGGGCAGGCGTAAAAGGTAAGAAGAAAGACTGATCGGATATCATTCCTGATTTCTAAAAGGTCCGGTGCTCAGCGCTGGGCCTTTTTTGTTTGAATAGCTCCCGGTGTTATACTCACCGTGTCCTTTGGTGTTTCAGGGGCAGTACATTTTCAGCGCATTACATTTGGGAGAACGGATTATGGACACGCAGAGCAATGTCGAAAAGATGCGGAAAGCATTTGCAGAATGGAACGACAGCAAAGCATCAGACATCGGGATGTGGGACAAATACACGACCGAGGACCTGTGCATGCGTTCTCTGGGTCGGGGGCAATATGGTCTGGATTTCAGCTGCGGGCGCGATGGTCGGGCCGAGATGCAAGAGTATCTGGAAGACCTGACCGCCGCATTTGAAATGCAGCATTGGACCCTGAAAGACACCATCGCTCAGGACGACCGTGTCGTCGGCATCGGGGCCTGCGCCTGGACGCACAAAGGCACTGGCAAGACTGTCGAAACGCCGATTGTCATCATTTGCCGTTTCCGCGATGGGTTGGTTTGCGAATACGAAGAATTCTATGACACTGCGGCCGTTTCTGCTGTCGTCAACTGAACGGTTTTGGCTCAGGCGGTCAGCTGTGTATCGGAGCAACCCAGCACTTCCGCCGTCACAATCTGTCCCTCGGTTTGCGGAGCGTTGAAAGTGACCTCGGTAAACTGTTCGGTCCGACCCATATGCGGATTTTCCATCAGGATGTGATGGGTCTTGCCGATTTGGGCGGTCAGGTGTTTGGCGACCTGAGCCTCACCCGCCGTGCGCAGGCGGGCAGCGCGGTCCTTGATGATGTTACCGTTTACCTGCTGCGGGATGCGGGCCGCAGGGGTGCCGTCGCGTTTCGAATAGGGAAAGACGTGCAGCCAAGTCAGATCGCAGTCAGCGACCAGTTTCAGAGAATTCTCGAAGTGCGCGTCGGTCTCGGTCGGGAAGCCAGCGATGATGTCGGCGCCAAAGGTCATCTCAGGCCGTAGCTTGCGGGCCTCTTCAGTAAAACGGATGGCGTCGTCGCGCAGGTGGCGGCGCTTCATCCGCTTCAGGATCAGATCGTCCCCGTGCTGCAGCGACAGGTGCAGATGCGGCATCAGGCGTGGCTCGGTCGCGATGGCCTGCATCAGGTTCTCATCTACTTCGATGGAATCTATCGAGCTGATCCGCAGACGCGGCAGGTCTGGCACCAGTTTCAGGATGCGCATGACCAGATCACCTAACTTGGGCTCTGCGGGCAGGTCCGCACCCCACGAGGTCAGGTCAACACCGGTTAGCACAACCTCGTTATAACCCCGGTCCACAAGCCGCTTGATCTGATCCACTACCACGCCCGCTGGAACGCTGCGCGAGTTGCCGCGGCCATAAGGAATGATGCAGAAGGTGCAGCGGTGGTCACAGCCATTCTGGACCTGCACATAAGCGCGCGAGCGGGTGCCAAACCCATCGATCAAATGCCCGGCCGTCTCGGTGACGGACATAATGTCGTCGACCTGCACAGCCTCAGTCTCACCGATGAAATCCGCGGCCATGCCTTTCCAGGTGTCGAGCTGCATTTTTTCGGTGTTGCCGATAACCGCGTCGACCTCCTCCATCTGGGAAAAGGTTTCGGGTTCGGTTTGCGCCGCACACCCGGTCACGATTAGCCGCGCGTTCGGGTTTTCCCGCCGCAGCTTACGAATTTCCTGCCGGGCCTTGCGCACGGCCTCAGCCGTCACTGCGCAGGTATTCACCACAACCGCATTAGACAGTCCTGCCTGCTGTGACAGCTCTTTCATCGCCTCGGTCTCATAGGCGTTCAGGCGGCAACCCAAAGTGGTGAATTTGGGGGCGCTCATCCCAGCGACTCCAAAAATTCCGATGTCAGAGTACCCGAAAACACATGGCAGGTCGGGCCGGTCATCCAGACCCCATCTTCGCGCCAATCGATCCAGATGGTGCCACCGTCCAATTCTATCTGCACCTTACGGCCGGTCAGACCAAGACGGGCAGCTGCGACCGCCGTCGCACAAGAGGACGACCCCGAAGCCAGCGTGATGCCCACGCCCCGCTCCCACACGCGCATGCGGATGTGATCCGGTCCGATGACTTGCGCCACCTGCACATTGGTGCGTTCGGGATACAACGGGTGATATTCATAGCGCGCACCAAATTCTTCCAGCGGGATCGCCTCGGCGTTTTCAACAAAGAAGGTGCAATGGGGATTGCCCATGCCAGTTGCCGTCGGAGCGCCTTCGATCGGTAACTCCAAGGTCTCGACCTCTTCGGCCAAGGGAATCTCGTGCCAGTCCAGCTGCGGTTGACCCATGTTCACAGAGGTCAACCCGTCCCCCGCGTCACGCGCAGATAGTGTGCCGCGTTCGGTGGTCAGTGTCAGTTCCGATTTGCCGGTTTCTTCCATCAGAAAACGGGCGATACAGCGCGTGGCGTTCCCGCACGCAGCCGAGGTCGACCCGTCCGCGTTATAAAACACCAGATGCGCGTCCGATTCCCCGTTTTCGATCACCGCGAGTTGATCGAATCCTACACCGAATTGCCGGTGCCCGATTCCCCGCGCCAGGGCCGGCGAAATCTCAACCGATTGCGCGCGCGCATCCACAATGACAAAGTCGTTGCCCAGCCCGTGCATCTTCATGAAGGGCAATTCGGTTTTCTGTGATCCTTGCATGGCGGGCATATAACCCTGCGTTGGAAAGGAATCCACCCTGCGGTGAAGATTCCTGAAAAAAGGGGTTGACCCCCCCGCGCCACCTGCCTAATTAGGCCGCCTATCGGGGCGCCGGAAACAAGTTAAGTTAAGGCGAAACGAGGTGCAAAATAAGGTCTTGAACCCGGGTGGGAAAATGCCTTAGAGAACGCCACGGATCGACAAGATCCAACAAAAGAGTGGGCCGTTAGCTCAGTTGGTAGAGCAACTGACTTTTAATCAGTGGGTCGCAGGTTCGAATCCTGCACGGCTCACCACTTTTTTCCAAAATAAAACAGTATGATATCACGCATATCACTTGGGTTGGCTCGGGCTAAGGCCTCACGCGCCACGTTGCTGGGGGACATATGGGGGACAAATCTGTTGATATGACGCGCGTATGATGTGCGTGCCATTCAATCGGCCAGCCAGGAGTTTTTGAAATCAGCTCAAGTCTCTTTTCTAAAGTACCCGTCCCGGCGCAACTCATCCAAGCCGCGAATAATTAGGTACCGCGCGACTTCAGACTGGTTGGTGCCATGGATACCGCGCTCTGCCAGATGATTCAACGCCTCAAAGGATATTCTTCAATTAGCTCATTGGTGTTAGTGACCCAGAATTTTACCTTCGCGGTCGATCCAAACGAGGAAGAATGTTCCTTGTGAAAAGAACCCATGTACGCGCCCTTTTGGGCCAACGTCCAAGCTGTACATTCTGACATCCGGGCTAACTTCTTTTGGCAACAGTTTTGACGTCGCACCTTTGTGTGAATGACAGGTTTTTGTCACGGACGTCACATCCGCTTCGGTCTTTGTGGCCATCTTCTCGATAAACCCTGAAAAGACTTTGAGTTCTTTCGGTTTCCATTTTGAGAAGCACTCTTTGGAACGCTGATAATACCTCAGATTTACCGACGCAGGTTCTCGTCTTTGCGGGCGAACATTGGACGCTTCCAAAGATCTGGGGTTAGTGATTTGACCGGAGTTTATCTTAAAGGTTGGCTGCGGTTTCTTTGCCAATTTTCTCGCCGTAAAAGTTGCGCATTGATAGTTTTGAAATAATCGCCTTAGAGGCAGCTTCGGGCGGTAAGTCTCCGCGAGCTTCAAGCCAGGGTCTCTCGCTATGTGTCAGCTTCTCCAACTTCTTGGCACTGAATTGACCATACTCATCAAAAACCGCTTCCAAAAAGCCTTCAATTTCAGCAGGGGGCCGAGCTCCGGTTTCAGGTGGTAGAGCCTCCCATCCATTACCCCGATACTTTGCATAAATCGCCCGGACAACCGGGCCGTGCGCCCATGCCTCGAAATCTTCCGAAATCAAAGGTCGATCAAAATTGGCCAAAAACCATGCGTCAGCGTAGTAGATTAGTTTCTGAAGTTTCAGGTGAGTTATAGCTTCGCCAGCATTACGGTCCACATGGTTCAGAAACCAACGCGCTATGACCTTTGCAGGAACCGATTTACCTTTTTCAAGCATGTCATTCACCTCGGCAGAACTATACTATTCGCATTCGTATATTGGAATCCCATGAAACAAAGAGTCATCTACGAATCAGTGCGTGTAGTATCCCACGTTACTTAACGAGCGATTATCCGTGAGCAACCACCAATGGCGGCTCCTTCGGGAACGACCTTATATCGAAACATTTGAAGCACGCACCATTTGCGTTCCGCTTGTCGTCCATGTGCAGGCGAGCGCCGGTAGTTCGATGAGCACAGGCTATTCGCGCTGTTTACGGTTATGGACAGATTTTCGCGGGAATGCGTAAAATGGAATGGCGCAAATATCCCCAGTGCGCCGCTTTGCTAGAAGGCGGAATGAAAACGATTCTCATAGGAATGGCGGAGAACTGAGTTGGCTTGGGGGCGCGGCCTTTTAAGACTTTGGATCGTGTTATCGGTTCTGTGGGCAGTAGTGGTGGTAATTGCATCGGGCCCTGATGAGGTAATCACCAACTACCAGACCGCAAAATCCGCCTTGGGTGATGGCGACCGCCAAATAAGTTACGACGACTTGGTGCGGGCTTCTCAGAATGCCGCCGATGCTGGCGATCAATATGCCTCTGCGCGATTGGCGGAACTGGCTAACAGAGCGCAAGAAACACCAGACGGAAATCTGAGATTTCCGGATCGGATCAGTGTGGATCGGGCTATGCGCGAACTGCAGGACATCGCGGCGGTAATCTTCGCTCCCATTCTTGTTTCTTTCACAACAGGCGTGGCTCTGCTCTGGGCTATCCGTGGCTTCAGGAAAGACAAACCATGAAGACGATTCTCATCGCCTCTCAGAAAGGCGGTTCCGGAAAAACAACGCTCGCGCGCAATCTGGCTGTAACTGCCGGTATCATGAAGGTTGTGCGCCGAAAGCTGACCATGCTCGATGCAGCGACCAAACTTGAGGATTTGCGCGTGCCACCGGCAACCGGCTTGAGGCGCTGCAAGGCGACCGGAAAGGGCAACACTCGATCCGGGTGAATGACCAATGGCGCTTTTGTTTCGTCTGGACCGAAGGCGGTCCTGCTCATGTTGAATTTACGGACTACCACTGAAAGGAAATGCGATGGGACTGATGATCGACCCCTGCACCCCGGCGAAATCCTCAAGCACGAATTTCTTGAGCCGCTTGGTGTATCTGCGATTGGCTTGGCCAAATTGATCGGCGTGCCACGCACCCGCGTCGAACGGCTGGTGAAGGAACAAACCGCCGTGACCCCGGATACCGCTCTGCGCCTGTCCAAGGCCCTCGGGACAACCCCGGAATTTTGGATCAATATGTAGGCGAATTTTGACATGGCCTCAGCCCGCAAGACCGTCGATGTCTCGGACATTGAACCGCTTGTAGCGGCCTGATCGCCACCACCAGGCGATAGATGTTAGAAAAGATTTCGAACCTGTTTGAGGATTTTTTGATCCTAGTCACTCAGATTGGGTTCTGGGTGTATGCACTTGGCCTTGGTCTGGTGGTCATGGTTGGCTTAGCGGTGCCTTTAGCTGCTCAAGCCATAGAATGGCTGCAAAACGGCGTTGCTTCGCCGCGCGACGGATTCTGGCTCTACGGGGTTTCGGAGTGCGGTGAAGGGTGGTGCAGACCCCAATCTGTCGCCCCTACGGACTGGGTGGGCGTCAATCGGATCATTAACTGGCTCATGGATCTGCACGTTGCTGTTTACACCGTTGTAATCGGATGGATCGGATATGGTTTGGCCCTAGCGTGGGCTGAGAGCCTCGGCGAATGGAAAGCCCGCGAGGTAAGGCTTCGCGCCCCTCCACCCCCTCCCGACACAGATGATGAAGGTGCGTGACGCACCTCCTTACCACCTGACCTGACACCGCCTGAGGCCTGTCAAGGTCGAACCCTCATTTTGAAACGGATGATGCCTTAGAAACTGTGCCAGTTTTTTGTGCTGAGAATTATCGGAAGAAAGCGGCCCTATTTCCTACCACCTTCGCCGCGCTAAACGAGGGATAGGGCCTTAGGTTGGCCTGTCTAAATCAGCCTATTTTAGAAACGACTCGTGAGGCGGTTCAGGTGGTCCATGATCCCGACCAGGGCGCGATTTGACAGGGCGTCGTGTTCCCGGCAAAGTCGCTCATAGGTGCGCCAGTGCATCCCTTTGGGCTTGCCCCAGTCGCCGCCTTCCAGGATGCCACCGGGCCAGCCCATCTTGTCGCGGATGCGATCCGCCCGCCGTGTCGCTCGATCCCCAGGCTTTTCACGCTGCGAAGGATAGGCCAGCCAGTAACAGTGGCGGCACGCGAAAATTGCCCCGCCGTAGAGGATGGCGACACACCGACCACACCCACGGGCGGGGCAGAGAAACCCTTATGAACCGTTTTCACCTACCCATGAGGTACAGGCCAATCAATTTGCGGCAGATTTACTCATGCCCGCAAGTGTGCTTCGGGCTAATTACGACCCCGAAGAAGACAACGTTCCGGTTCTGGCTAATATGTGCGGAGTGTCACTCGCTGCGATGAAAATTCGCCTGAAAGCAATTGGGGTTCGGCCAAATGGTTGACCTCAAAAAAGCTATCAAGACGGGTAAAATTGACGACAAATTCAACTTCGCCCCCGATACACCATGCGCTTTCCTTTGAGCCCGTCCGACACGCAGCGCAGCGCTGACAGTAGACCCTCTCGGTCGACACAAGCACCGTCATCGATCACAACGCGCCTCGTTTCCGAGGACGCAGCCTTGTCCGTGTAGCCCAACCACCCCTCAAGCGCCATATAACGCCGCACAGCACCGTTCAGCCTCTCCTCAGGTGTCCGGGTATCTGGGGGCGGTGTTTGGGCGTCTGCACGCGCCTCAGAGCGCGTCAGAAGCCGTGTCGCCGCAGGGTGGCGGCGCGGCAGACCAATAGCGGCGTCATACACCGTCACAATCCTGCGCATCTCGCAGATCGCATCACTGATATTCGCCGTTGTGATTTCCTTGCCCATTTCACTTTCTCCGTTCTCCGTAGGTGTCATCTTGATTTCCTTGATTATTATTTCAAGCAACGCTTTTACTTGCAGTCTACCCTGTTTTGGCCGGGGTATTCCCTTAAAGATCAGTGCCGGGAGTATTTCACGGGGCGGATGATGTATCCGGGTGGGGACAGGCTCATGTCCCATACGTCATACACGTCGCCCGCTTTCATCTTGAGCCGGCGCTCCGCATAATCTTGTAGCAAAAATGTAGGGTTTCCCCAGCAGAACCAGTTTATATTGATCGCGTGCTCGTGAACCCAAAGCATTCTGCTGAGGTCCGGACACCCGTCCTTGTCCAGAACAAGCGGTGAGGTCGATTTATCGAGGTCAAAGGTTTCGAGAACATGCGCATAGCGCTGCTCAAGCGTGCCAAACTCGACATTCAGATACGCGTCTTTGAAGGCAGGTTTCATGTTAGACATAGGCTTCATGATGGTTTCACTTCCTTTGAACAAAATCAGAGTGGTTGGTTGGCGAGGTGATCGCGGTACACCGCCCGAACTGCGGGCCGGAGATCGCCCAGGAACACCCAATCGAGTGGCATGCCGGTTTTCTCGCAGAAGGCCAGCAACTCAGGCGACGGTGCGCCATCGTCACTTAGCAGCCGGGCCGGGGGCTTTTTCCCGATGGTGTCCGCAAAGAACTGAGCGCGGGATTGCGCGGCAATTGAACCCCGCGTTTCAGGCTCTTCCCATGACAGACCCTCAAGGGCTTTGGTCAGGTCTTTCAGGGGCGCGGCTTCGGATTTTAGCATTGGTTCATCCTTTACCGGGGGAATGTGTGAATGTGGCCGTCAGCGGCGATGCGGGACACGGTTGCGAGGTTCACAGAGCGCGGGGCTTGTGCCTCAGTGTCCCAGACTGCCAACAGGTGAGGGTGACGCCGTGCGCGGGTCTCAATGGCCTTACGGGCCGCTTGTGACGCTGTATCGCCTTTGACGTGCTGGCGCAGGGTGGCGGGCTGTACGCGCATGGTGCGCGGGGTTCCATCCTGCTTGGTGAAGGTGACTGAAACAAACCGGCCCTTTGCCTTGGCAATCAGGTCGCGCTTTTCGGCGTAGGCTTCTGCTTTGGCTTCGTGGTCCAGTGCGACGCGCAAAGCGGCGTGTAGCTCGTCGTTCTTGCGATAGTCCCCATCGGTCCACGTATCCTTGTTTTGAAGCATGTTGATTGCTTCGCGGATATGGTCCGCGTCAGACATGCCCGCACGGCGAACGGCTTCCTTTGCTTCATCCCATGCTTGCCACAGAGCATTGCGCCAGATGATCCGGTGGAACTTCTTGCCCTGCATAATCTCCCAGGCGCGGTTCATGATGTTCTGGCAGTCATACATGGCGGAAAACCTCACCTTGTTTGTTGTTTCCTACATGTTATATGTAAGATGCTATACCACTAGTGTCAACACTATTTGTGTAGCTGATGACATTTTTTATGTAGGAATGGTAAGATGGAGCTTACACAAGAGCTTTGCAAAGCGGCCCGAGGTCTCAAGCAGTGGTCGGTAAAAGAACTGGCGGAGGCGTCAGGACTATCGGTGGACACATTGCGAAGCTTTGAGAGCGGTCGAACAAAGCGTCTTAGTGTCGGTAATCAGAATGCCGCAGTTGCCGCCTTTGAGGCCGCAGGTATAGAATTCATTCCCGAGAATGGCGGGGGCGCAGGCGTCCGATTTGCCAAATAGAGTTCAAGGCGACCAATAGGTTCTGTTCCACTTTTGGCCAGTGATGATATCGTACCACCCTATGCGGAGGTAGCCTGAGCGTGTCTACTTTGGAAACTTGCGCCTGACGTTGCGATGTGGTGCAATAAAGCAATATTTGGAAGAATACGGATAGGTTAGTGGTTTCGAAGAAAGATTTGCTTGCTCGAATGGAGGCAAACCCAAAAGCGGATTGGCGCTTTGCGGATTTCGAGACTGTTGCAAAGCAACTTGGGCTTCGCATAAAGAGGCCGCGCAGGGGTAGTCATTTCACAATTTCCAGTGAATACTTGCCATCAATTCTGCCGGTGCCATTTAAACGGCCCATTAAGCCCGTATATGTAAGAAAGTTCGTGAATTTTGCGAAATCACACAAACAAGCTAAGGGGAGAAAAGCATGAGTCTTCGTGATTATCCTACGCTCGTAATGTCGCTGTCCGAAGAAGATGGTGGTGGCTATGCCGCGTACATCCCTGATTTGCCGGGTTGCATGGGCGACGGGGATACTCCGGAAGCAGCAGTTTCGGACGCATATAAGGCGGCAGAAGCATGGCTCGAGGCCAATGAAGGCATGGACCGGGAAGTGCCTGCACCAGGGTCTTCTATCGAAGCCGCACGCGAGCGTCAGGCTGCGCTACTTGAAGCGCTGAAAGCCGCACTCCACTACGCCGACCATGCTGACGGACGTATTGCAAAGCTTGAGCGGCAGATACAAAATCTAATCGCTCTCATGAGTGATGACCAAAAGGGTATCGATATGACTGTCGCAATTGATAGCCAAAAGCGAAACAAGCAACTTTGCCACTAGGCGTGGCGGCACTGCTGAGAAGTATCCGCATTAAGACCCTACCAAGGGCCACTGGCCGTCCTGACGAAAGCAAGTCACAAGCCAGTGCTGAATACGGCCCCGCTCCGGCGGGGCCTTTGCTTTGCAGGGTGGTGCTGTGGTCAATTTCCCGCTAGCTGATTCAATTTGACGCAGAGTCGCGCGAATAATTCGTGACATTATTACTAGTGAGTAATACCTTCATGGCATACCTGCGTGGGGAGCGGGCCGGGCGTCGGCATTGTCGTAGGAGTTTAATTTGATGACCAATTTGAAGACTAACCCAGACCTAATAGCTGCACTGAAAGAGGCCGCTGGCCAAAAAATGTCTCCGGCTGAGGTACGAGAGCAGCGCATTTCGTTTGTGATGAGCACTATTGAAGATGATGCAGAGATTACTCGCGCCGATGTTGAGCGTTTGGTCGATGAAAGGGAAGGCCAAGCTGCTTGATTATACACGATTTAACTGGGCATGAATCTCACCCAAGTTACAAGAAACTTGAAATTGAAAATGGTATTCGTCACTACGATTTTTTAAGGTCTGTGGTGGAAGCGGCTATTGACACTGACCGCCCGTTCATTTCGCAAACGGTTCTCAAGGCCCTGAATTTCCACGCTATTGCTTGTTTGCACCCCAATGCAGGGTCGTACCGGCCTTGCCCTGTAAAAGTCGGCGACAACACGAACTTTCCAGAGGCTTGGCAGATACCCGACCTCATGGACGACTTCACCAACTTGGTGAATCGACAATGGGCCGAGGCGAACGATTTAGGCCTCGCAGCATTTGTTCTGTGGCGTCTGAATGGCATTCATCCGTTTATCAACGGCAATGGTCGAACTGCTAGGGCAGCGTGCCTATTCGTGTTGTGCGTCAAAGCCGGAGGGTGGTTGCCGTACCAACCGATTTTGCCAGAACTTATTCGCCGCGACCGAGATGAATATGTCGGGATTTTGCAAAGGGTCGATGCCTCGGCGGCAACCGGAGACCTAGACTTGTCAGAACTTGTTGGATTCCTGGAAAAACTGCTGATCGAACAAGTGGAAGCTTGGAACGCGGCTCACCAAGATCCCCCTGCAAACCAACCAGAGTAACAGCCTAATCATACTGACCATTAAAAATGGCTCTGCATTCGCTCCATGAGTTTGAATCGCCCACCAAATGCACCCGCCCGCTAAACACCGCTAGAAAGCGGGCAAACCCGTTAACCCCGGTAACAACCGGCTCCAAATGTGGGGTCAGCAAATAGAAAGCCCCACACTGAGCGCAATCAGTGTAGGGCCGGATCCGAAGGTGCTTTAGCTCGAAGTGTACCAATGGTTAAGTTCAGAATCGCCTAAGTTTGTGCTAAGGTTCAAAACATTGCCAACGAAACCATTAAAGCGGACTCTCGGGCCTGCTAATCATGATTTGCAGTATTTTCGCCTGAATTCGCAAAAAGTTCATGGAGATACAAAAAATGACAAAGATATCAATTTGGGTTGTTGTCCTATTGTTTTCAGCACAAGCCGCCCTCGCGCAAAACATCAACGTAACGTTTAAGAACAGCACTTCATTCGACTACACGTTTGAAGTGGAAGACATGGTTTGCGGCAATCAGTTCCAAGTTACACTGAACTCCGGAGGATCGGATTCTCGCCCTATCTGCTCCAGCGGTGCCCTGGATGACGGATACGGAAAAGTGAAGTTTCGCAAGCAAGGCAACAGTTCGTGGACGGAGAAGTCCCTTCTTCGCGCTGGCGACAGCGTAAGCCTAAACTAGCGCGCAGCACTCCAAATAGACGCCTTCCGACAATTGTGGATCGGTTATCCAATTTTAGGCGCGTCCCCTAACTTGGGTCGGTTGGGCCCTGTAAATCCCCTGTATTAACAGGCTGTCATGTGTCCAACTTGGTGCCTTGGATCATCCGCAAGGCTTGCTCACAGACCTTTTCGCCGCGCTCAGCATTTCGCTGCACCTTACGTGTGCTCGTGAACATGGAAACCTCCGCAGGCGTCAAGTTTGATCCGCAGGGGAAAGTAGTTACTAGCATCCTACGTATCGCTTTATCTTTCGCGGTGTATGGGGAGATGTGCAAAGCCCTTTGAATACCCTTAAGAATACTTGGCCATTGCAAGGTTCGTGTGTTTCTATCTTGCCTTGCTTTAGGCCGCGCTGCAGTGTCTCCAAACTATGGAAGTCAGCTTTGCGGTAACACACCCAAGATTTAGGCTTCCAAAGCCAAGGATGTTCATGCGCTTGAAGAATACACGTGCCGTCACACAGGTTGTTTGTCCAAGTTGTTACCGACACCAAGACTACTCGTCCTCGGTCGTCAGGGTCAGTGCAAACAATGTGAAGATGGCGCTGGTTGGGGTTGTGGTACGTACCTGATGGCACCAGCAGCGTTCCTGCCCTGCATACCAAATTAGAGGCCCTTCAAGAACGCGGTCGCGTTACTTACACTTTCCAACTCAGATGCGTGCTCTGAATGCGAAGGGACCCCTAATGCCGCCAACATGGCTTCAAGGGGGATAGTTTTGGAGTTGATGCCCGTCACTTTGGGGTCTTCCCACTCAGGAATATTACCATGCACATGCGTAAATTTTTCCAACTGCCACTGGTCGAAACCGCCGAACTGTTCCCACACTGCCTCAAGTGTGTCTAATTCTGCGTCACTGAGCTCGTCCAAATCATCTGCGGTCAATCCAGCTTTATTCAGCCCAACGTCGTGATTTGCTCGGTCTGAAACAAACTCTGACCATCCAGCGTCGTAGTCGGGATGAATTTCGCCCTTGATGTAGTCGTAAGTTGTTGAGTTTACGGGTCCGTTCTTCATGCTTACCCGACGTTCGTCCAAGATTGGGTAACCATGGCACGCAATGTTCTCGCGGTCTGCAAGATAAACCAGTTTTACTGCCTTCAAGACATTGATGGCATTGTTGCCTGTCTTGAGTGCGAAAAAAGCTATTATCTGAGATGCTTTGCGCGGATTGTAAGCCATAAAATTCCTCCCCAACAGAAGTAAGCGAAATACTTAGATTGAGCAAGGAGAGGTAAGAAAATGTGACGAACTGTGTGGCTAACTCTCCATGTCTGGTTGAATGTCAACAATCACGTACCTGCACCAAGCGCCTGAACCGGTTTAGGCAATTTATTTCCATGACACTGGAAAGGTCCGGGTTTCCTGCATTGAGGAAAGGGTATCAACTTCGCTCTACTTTAGACGCCTCTGACCTGCGCCAATTTGCGCCACTAGAAGAATCGCGAATTCGGTGCGTAGCCTCGGTTCGTTTCAACTTGGAGATTTGAGTATGGGTAAAACCGCTGAGATTAGGTGTATCAACAAGAAAGACCGGGATGATCCCCACGCGAGAATTACACATGTAGGTGGCGTCAATCCCGATGGCAGCCGGTGGAAGCTGTCACAGGAAAGGGCAATCGAATTTCTTGAAGGCGAGTGGGACTTCTACGTAAGAGTCGGTGGCGACACAGTTTGGTGCCTAGTCGCCACTAGTAGATATGGCAACAAGTACATTAAGACGGAAGCGGATGGGGATCTTCCAAACAATCTTCTAAGTCTTCCAGAGTGCCCCTAATCTGCGCCATGGGTGATTTGTATCCTTTGGGTTCAAGCGCCCATGAGAGTGCTTGCTGAGCAGCAAACAGTTCAGCCCTATCATTCGCATTCGGATTCTCTCGAAGTGCGGATGATATCTTATCAAGCTCGCGTTGAATGAAGCTCATTTGGAAAATCTCCTTCGATTGTAGCGTCGTTTTCGTGCCGCCATCTTGCGGCAACCTTCCTTGCAATACCGGGCGTCGAAAGACCCCATATCGTGTGTGCTTATATTGACCGCCGATATATCTCCATTTCGGTCATAGACCGCTTGTAATTAACCTTCAGGCTGTAAGACCTCCTGAGCCATCATGCCGACGCCAAGTCTAGGGATTTGGCCTGCGGTCGCCTCGGTCTACCGGCCACGCAAAATACCTTTCATTTTGTGGATGAGAAAATTTGGCTTCCCCGCGCCGGTCCCCTGGCAAAATCTGCCAGAGATTTTCGCCCCGCCCTACCTTGCCCCGAATTCAATGAGGCCGGAGACGCGCTCTCGGCGCTTCATCTCCGTCGCAATCGTCGTCATCTCCCTCAAGCTCAAGGTATGGTCGGATGACACTTTCGAGCTGGCGTAGTCTTTCAACGAGCTCTTCATCTGTCGCCTCTTCGAGCGGATTCACAGTTACATTGAGATCGCGCGGCAAAATTGATGCGATAACCCTGAGATAAATCGCCGGACTCTTTTCCCGGACCGCCTGAATCACCTCAGGGCCATTTTCTTGCCAGTCAGCCTGAAGATCGCTCAGAAACGCCTCGCCCAGCTTTGACCTGGACCCTTTCGGACGTCCTTTTGGATTGCCGGACGCGCCAGGCTTAAACGATGTCCGATTTGCCTGTTTTTTGCCTGTATTATCAGGGATATTTGCCATGTCGAAGTTTCACCCGGTTTATTACTGTTGAGATGCGGCTGCACCCCCGATCAGATAGGGCAAAAAGCGAGGGATTGCCTTATCCAAGGCGTGTGCGCTGCTGGTTTGCGTTAACAGTGATCGGAACAAGTCAGGGTCCGTAACCGCATCAGCAAGCATTATGAGACCCTCGCGTAGTCAACCACGTCATAGCCACTCAAGCTCGTCAAACAGACTGAAAGCATCCAATCCACCCGCAAGAATTGATAAAAAGCCGGGGTCTGACTTGGCTGTGGTTGTACCTTCAGAAGTGCCACCCATACGACCATATCCGAGCAACATGTTTGTGTAGGCCGCAAGATCGTTCGCGTCTTTGTTTCCGGCTTCGTAATGCGCCTTAATTTCAGCATCGAGTTCCCGTTGTGCCTGGTCCTGCTCTATTTCTCCGGCGCGCAGCATTTGCTGCATGGGGGTATAGCGGGCCTCGTCCATGCCGGGTGCCATTTCGGCTGCTTGCAGGGCGCGGCCTTCCGCCCGGTTGAATGCGTCATACTCATAGGGCGCAACGGCCTCTGTGGCCGCGCGTCCGACGTGATCCATGGCCTGAGTGGAATTTGTCAGACCGCTGCCGCTAAACATGCTGACTGCGGATGGAATTGCGGAGCTGAGAGCGTTATCTTTGACGCCTTCCAAGCGCGCGGAATAATCCCCAGGGTTCATCATCCGTGTCAGGGCACCGCCCGCCCCATCAATCAGGCTTGTATCCTCAGCCGCAGTCAGCATCTGGGTCAAAGCACCCTTTGTCGGAGCCGTCATGTTTGCAACCCGGTCGCCTTGGAAAGGCTGTGCGCTCATCTGACCTGACTTGTAAAGGCTCGCCGCATCCCCCATCGCCGCCTTCAGATAGGGCTGGGACGGCCCCCAAGGGTCCGTCTTCTTAACCGTTGTTTGTGTCTCGCTGCCACCGGCCATTTCATATCTCCCATTTGACAGTTTTTGTGAGTGGGTTTGCCTTTATTGGCGCAGTCTCCACCCCAAAGTGATAATGTCGCCTTTGCTAAGGGGTAATCTGCCCAGAAACAAAAACCCGGCCTCTAAGGCCTCTTCTATGAGTGGGGGGTAATCCGGGACCGTTGTTGTCACGATTTCCGGTTTCACCTGTAACCAGAATGATTTTAGTATTTCGATGTACGGTGAGAAGTCCTTGAGCGGGAATCCCGAGTGAACATCGAAACTGAATACGGCACTCCAAACCCCGTCAACCTCGGTGCGCCTGAATGCCGCCAAGATACCGGCATATGTCCAACACTGTTCACCTGCTCCAAGGTTGAAACCTTCCTTGAAGTTAGCGGCAAACTTGCCCAGGCCCTCCGGCGGCACCTTTGCCGGTGGCACGTAGGTTTTTTCTACTTCCTTCGGTTCTTCCACGTCAGAGCCCCCTTATTGAAAAATGTATCACATTAGTCTCGCACGGAAAACAGAACATGAACGAACAAGAGCAATAGCGCTTCAGCGATCCGGTACTGCTCAAGTCATTTGTCATTTGCTTGCTCCCACTGCTGAGTTGCGCCATTCCACACCTTGCCGTTCGGGCCGTGTCGTTCCCATTCAGACAGGTTCCGCCATTCATCCAGGCTGACTACCTTGCCGGTCCATGTGACAGGCCTGCCGCCAACGCCGACACGATCCGGTACAGGTCCACGGGTTTGGGGTTGATTGCTGATGTGACCGGAGCGGTGCTGATTGGTTTCAATCGGTGCAAGTTGAGCCGATTGATATTTTGCAGATTGGCCGGTGGGGGGTGCGTCCTTTCTCAAGAATGCCACCACTTCGCCCTTACATTGCTTGAGCGCTTCTATCCGATCCGGTGTAAGCAAATCGCGGTTACCTCTGAACTTCACCTTGTCGCCTGCCAGTTCGAACCGGACACCTTGTTCACGCAGGCTTTCAACCAACTTGATTGCAACGCTCATATCTCGCCCTCCACCTCGTCAGATGCACCCTTTCCCCCAGCACCCCCGGAATAAGCGTCTCCAAGTGTCACTGAGGAGTAAGTGTCTGTATTTGCGCCATTTTCCGATGACACTTGCGGTGACGCTTGTGAGGCGGTGACACTTGCAAGCGTCACTCGGTCGTAAGTGTCACTCAACCCGTCACCGTTTTCTTGCACGTTATCAATCGCTTGAGTGTCGGTGACACTTGGAGACGCTTGTGAGGGGGGGTCAGAGAGATACCTATCAAATGCGTCCCGGAAATCGGTGATTTCATAGTAGCGGTAACTGCTCGTTCGGTTAGGCGCGATGTTGTACGGCTTCAACAGCTTTGCCACACCTCTGACAGTGATGGGTTGTCCGCGCCGCCACTCAGCCCACGGGCTTTCTTCCAGTTTGCACAACTCGTCCACCAAGTCAGAACTTGGTATATGACCGCCGCGCCGCGCCGCCAGTATCTCGGCAATATCGCGCAGCAGCAGTACACCGGCGCTTTTGGGATCATCGTCACTCCGAGCCGCCATTGCCACCAATGAGGCCCGCAACCGCTCGGGCCACTCACCGCCAATCAGGTCAGCAATCGCAATCATCGCTCGTGCATTATCCTGCGCTCGGTCATGCAGCGCGTCGGGCACATCCGGGTCCATACCGCGCAACATATCGGCGTTGTCCATTGCCCAGCGGGCAGCCTTGCGGCATAGCGGGATGAATTGATGAATGCGGTCACCACGGAAGCGTTCAACCACTTCCCCCGGTTGCTTCCTGCGAAGCCTGACGACAAGGGCGCGATCCTCCAAGGTGTCGGGCAGGTTGCCAATCATTGCGATGCACTTTGGAGCCCATGCACAGAAGGCGCGGGGCTCGTGGTCATCCCCAACTGTACGCAACACCTTGGCCGTAAGCCTGTTATGCCCGCCATTCAGAATCCCGCGTAACTCATCTTTGTCCGACAGGAACGTATCGGCCTCATCAATCAGGACTGTTGGCCGATATGCGTCCATAACCCGGAACACCACAGCCGCACTGGTGTTGACGGTGTGTATCGGCTTTGGAACCATTACGGACACCACACCGAGCGCAGTACTTTTGCCGCACCGTTTTTCAGGGCTGGTGAAAGCCAGGATGGGCGAGATATCAGCGGCATCGTGCGCGTGTGCGTGTAGCACCCAAAACGCCATGACTACGTCTGAATGTTCCGGCAGCACGCAGAACCGATGGATGGTGCTCAGCACTTCATCAATCAGTTCTGCGCCGGATACCGGGGTTTCCCAAGGTACAACCTCATCAACGATACTAACCGATTTGGGTTCATCCCTTGGCCGCTTTGCATCAACCATCTTATCAAGGACCGACACCCGGACGCCCAATTCCTCGGCTTTGTTCTCACGGCACCGTTCGTAATCCAGGGTCGGCATTGCCGCCAATTCCAGGATAGCTAGCTCATCCGTGTCGGGTGTGAATGGCACGATTGTCTGTTTCGCTACTGTATTCATTACACTGCTCCATCTTTCAGGATGTCGTTCCAATCCTGCCCGTCTGGCGCGGGCATCATTGATACTTTCCAACCAAGGGCATGTGCCCGAGACGCGAGCTTGTCGCCCGCTTCCCGTCCGGCTGGATCACCATCTGTTGCAACAATCAGCGCCCCCGGCTGATCCGGCAGGCGTAAGGCTTTCATTCCCGAGGTGCTGAGCGTGGCCCAGACCGTCGCAGGGCCGTCTAACAGCCCCGACAAGAGGGACAGGCCCGTCTCTATGCCTTCACACACCACAAGCGGCCCCTCGGCCTCTGACAAGACCACAGCGCCGCCAGCACACGGCCCCAGCATCAGTTTCGGGCTTTTGCTGATCCGCAACCCTTTTTTGTAGAAGAATGTGCGGTGAATGCCGCCGGTCGTGACGTTCGCAATCATCGCAGAACACCAAGACGTTGATGGACCATGAAAGATATCAGGTGCCCAACGCAGGCTTGGCGGTAACTCGCAGGTGATACCCCGCCCCCGTAGATAGGCCTCGGCCTTGGTGCGCTCAATGGACTGGGATGCTTCCCATATCCCGCGCGCCTGCCGCAACTTGTTTTCCTCATATTCCTTGCGCTTCTGATCCGCTTCCATTTGGGCTACCGGATCGATCTGCACAGAACTGGTCGGGATTTTGGCTGCGTCGGCAATGTCCTTGAAGCCGCAATTGCCCTTGAAGCAATAGAGCAACAGTTTGCCGCCTTTTTCGGTTATTGATAGTGCCTGCTGATCCTTGCGGCGTTCAGGCTGGCAAACGGGGCAGGGTGCAGAACCCCGCCCATTGCGCCAGACGCCCCCGAGATTGAATGACAGGTCTTGTGCGCTCATGACTGGCCTCCGATTAGCTGGATGCAGAAGGTGTCCGTCTCCCCCAGACCCCCTGGTAGATTAAGGATGTCTTAAAAATTGCGACGGCGGACTTGCCGAAAATTGGGTGTTTTCGTCGCAAATATTGATACGGCCCGTCGCAAATTTTACGACGCCTCCGTTTTTCTCGTCGCAAATTTTACGACGGTCTCGTCGCAGTTTTTGAGACAGGGTTTTGTTTTTCCGCCTTTGCCTGTCGGGTTGTGAATAGGGGCCTTAACAACCGGGAAATCTGAACCTTCCGACCATTGCTTGTAGAGCCTGCGGCCAGCCTCACCTTGGGCGGTAGGCAATGAGATTTCGGTCAGTTCGAACAGCGGAGAAGATGCGACGCCGCTTGTGCCGAGTTTTGGTGGGCGCGTGACGGCAATGAAGCCCTTCGCCTGAAGTTCACGGAACGCTTTAGCGGCGGTGTTGTACGATACACCGAGACGTTCAGCAGCTTGCCTGACGCTCAAGCATATCTTGCCGTTGTTGTTTTTATCCACTCCACGCCATTCCAGCCTCAACCATGGATACAGTGCTTGGGCAGTTGAAGAGAGGGCCCGCCAAGCGGGCTCCTCCATTGTGTGCCGGATCATCTTTGTGAAGTGCTCGCCGCGTCTCTCGTTTTTCTTGTCGCGCCCCATCTACGCAACCTCCGCCTTACTGAGTGCGTCCATGAAGTCAGGCAGTAATGAGGCCCGGAAAGACACGCCCTGTTTGCCAGGGCGCATCTCACCGTCTTCAGAGATGTAATAGACGCGGATGTTGATGAGATCGTGTCCCCGGAACTCATCCCGGCTGACGCGGTATTCCTCGCGGCTGTTCTTCGGAATGGTAATCATGACCGCGCCTCCCCGTAGTGCATGGCGGCAATCAGCCGGGCAGCAGTCTCCGAAAGGCCATGCTTGCGACGAAGGGCGTGGATCTGAAGGTCGCGGGTTCTCATGCCGTCACTCCCTGACTTTCGATCCGGGCGACCTTGTCCTTGAGTACATACACACCGAACCGTTCACGTCCGGTGCGCGGATCATTGTCATACCACTCGGTTTTGATATTGAGGCCATGCTCTTCGCGCAGCAACCGCACGTACTGTGACAACCGGCAGGGGCTGGCGCAGTACATCGGCACGACAATCAGGGCTTCCAGGACCCGACGCTTGTTCTTGCTAACGTGAATGGTACGCGGATCGGTGGCTTCATTCTCCACCAGGAATTCCGCCAAGCCTGTTTCGGATTTCAGGCACTGCCAGCCTGTCACCCAGAGTGTGCCCGGTGCGGGACGGTTTATCTTAAATTCACTGCCTGTATAAACAGTCATTCGTCCTATCCTCGTCTTGCGCCGGGGGATCGAACACGTTACATTTCTTGCAGCCCTGACACGGACTGAAAACGAAATGCCCCGTGCCCATGTTGACCCATGGCGCGGGTTTCGTTTTAAGCAGCAGTGCGTTGTGCTTTCGCTTCCTCAATGAGATTTTGGATTTCGGCTTCCGACCAACGGGTCGTGCCCCCCAACTTCACAGGTTCTGGAATTTCCCCTGCGGCGACCCTGCGCCAAACAGTTGCAGCACTACAACCAAGAACGGCTGCGGTATCCTTCACCGAGAGAAGGCGGTCTGCTTTGTATGCGGTCATTTCAACACCTCGCGGTTGGTTGCGGTGCGTTGAGATTAAGTAATTGAATTGCGCGATATAACGGGGGGCAAATCATTTACCCCCCCCCTTGAAATCTAAGTTAAGCCCGGCCTGATCCGTGCTTGTAGGAATCCATGAGCTTCTGAATTTCCGGTTCTTCTGGTGGCAGATTAATCGTGAAGTTGCCCGCACGAATAGGCTCCTTAAACCTTTCAGGTACACACAGCGGCTGCCAGTTCTCAATAGCGTTGTATTTTAGCAAGTTGAGTTCGAACCAAGCAGCCGCCTTCAGTATCTGTTCAACTCCAGGATCGGTTCCAAACACCACATCAAGTTTCTCGAAGCCAATCAGTTCAAGCGCTGCCCATAAATGCAGCACCGGCTTGAACTCACCATTAAAGTATCTCCTTAGATTCCTCGCATCTGAAGGGACTGCTTTGTCTTCGTTGGTTCTCAATGTGCTTGCCCATTCAGAAACAACGAAAATCGACTGGCTAAGCTTTGGCTCACCCCGAAGTTGGCTGTTTCGCAAGACTTGCAAAGCAACGCACCCGCATGTTCTCCCGATGTTAAGATGGTTTAAAAACCTTTTGTCGACTTCTTTGGCAATAAAGCCTGGTTCACACGCTGTGTTGTAATCTTGGTAGACAATGGTTGCCGCGCGTCCGGCTTCACGTGGGTCGTTCCCGAAGAGCATGTGATAGAGAACCCGCATTCCAGCGTCATGCGTTAGACCATCGGCACGTTGCACTTTTTGAAGTGCGCTTTGGGGTGACAGGTCGTTTCTCAGAGAGGAAAGCGATTGGTCGCCATCACATGGGCTACTCATTTCCGCCTCAGATTGAATGGTCATTGCTGAGCCGCTTGTGACCAATTCTGCCCAGTTATCCAGCGCGACCGCGCGTTCAGTTAGCAACTCAGCCTGATTGTAGACACGCGCGACCGCACTGGCCTTTGACGCCGTGGCAGCGTGGTTTAGGACTCGATCCACAACAGATTCAGAAACGCCCCGTTCAGCCATATGCGTTGCAAAAGCTGTTCGTATGTCGTGAAAGCGCCAGTGTTCGAACTCTTTGCCTAGATGCTTGTCCAGACGGCTCTTGGCTTTACTCCAACCTGAAAGTGGCGTTCGCCCTGTCGTGCTGAACAGGAAGTCTTCTTCTGCGTCTTCCATCTTCTCCAAACGTTTCAGGGCGTGTTCAATTTCGGTCAACGCTTGGGGTGAAAGGTGAGTGATGTGTGCACGGTCATTCTTTTCGTCGGAGGTGGCCTTCTTGAACCGGTTGTTTGTCAGGTCCAGTTCGCTCTTGCGCAATCCTGTGACCGAACTGCGGCGCTGTACTGTAAGTACGAGCAATCGCAACAATGGCCCCCATAGGTCCCCCAGCTCGAATGACTTGGCCCAGATTTCACGAACCTCAGTGAGCGATAGAACTCTTTCACGAATGCGCTCTTTCGTGGCTCGCTCCAACCGGTCTCCCACGTCCGCATCAATGTATTCACGCCGCCATGCCCAGTGCGTGAAGTGCTTGAGCGCAGCCCTGATCCGGTTCGCCATGAACAGCTTGCCTTCCTTGGCCTTGTCATCAATCGACTTTTGCAGGCTGGCGCGGGTCAGAATCCCAATCGGTTGATCCAGGTGTTTCGTCAATGCGTCTGTAAGTTGGCGTTTTCGTTCATCACCTGATTTCAGGTTAGAAAGGTGCAGCTCAGAGTAGGTTTCCAGTACGTTCTGGACCGTCTGTATGCTTGCGGCGGCTTTCTGCTCTTCCCGCCGTGCGTTCTCAGCATTCAAGACGCGATCGAACCCTCGGGCAGCTTCCGCCTCGATGTCGAGCGCGACCCTGCGGGCCTCCGCTAATCCAATCGGGCCTGTCTCACGCTTTCCTACTGCATTCCAAGTGCAATAAACGCCAAGGGTATGCTTGCGTTTTGCACCGCCCTTTACTCGCTTTTCGTACATCCAGACTGCCCGACCTGACGAATACACCCGTAGTCTCAAACCGGTGCGCTTCGTATCCGATATCTCAAGCCGACCTGCCTCAGGTGGTTCCAGCTTCTTTAGATAGTGTTCGTTTAGTTCAAGCTTCACCTAAAGCACCTCTGGGGGACACATAGGGGACAAAATCCGCTAGATTGCATGACGCAACATGAGGCGATATTAGGCGTGATTTGACCAGGGGACAATAATCTTCTGCATTATTATCAAGGTGTTTATGGCGAATACTGCGCCAACCTGAGGCGGCATGATACGAAAGGAGGTTCTGCGTGAAAAAGCTGTTATTTCTGACTTTTAATCAGTGGGTCGCAGGTTCGAATCCTGCACGGCTCACCACTTTTTTCAATTATAATAACTTACAAGGTATCCGGCCTCCGCCAAAAGTATGGTAACTCCATACGGAGGCCAAAACTGGGGCCATAGATTAATTCAGGTTGCGTTTTGACTGAGTATTGTCCTCGCTTCTCTGGGGGCCACGGAACTTATCTGTTCCTCGTACACCTTCTCGCCCCTCAGTGACTCTTTATGAGTCTCTAGGGATGCTGTCTGTTCCAGTGTCGAGGTGCGTGCATATCCGATCATCATGCGATGGTCTCCTTGTCTGCCAATGATGTTTAGGAAGTTGCGGCAGGGAGTCTGCCAAAAGTCGAAACCGACTCCATAGACAGACATTTGCGCCACGCTCTGAGGCTGACACACGGGCAAGGTCTTTCGGCAGAGACCGGGAAGCCTTTTTGTGTTGGGCAGTTGGCCAAAGAGAATTCATTTCAGAATGAAGACGGGGGGGGCGGGGGTTTCAGAAAGCGATTTCAAAAAGCGGGGATTATATGTGTTGTTATTTTTAGTGTTGTTGTTTGGAAGTCGGCCACCTCACAACACATCGGATGCAAGGCTGGCGGCAATTGTCGGATGACCGCATTGATCCCTCAGCGCACGTTCGTGTGAATAGAGTATGCCAACCGAAATGACCCGAGGGGTTGCAGGGCATTAGTTGTGACCAACGTGAGTTTTTTGAAGGCCTCAACCCTCGGGAGTATACCAAATTGGCGAAGTGTAAGCACGTTCCTGTGTTGACGTAGGTACCTCAGCAGGCAATTCGTCTCCGAACCGAACGGCGTCGTAAATTGTCCACCTCGGTGTGGGGATCTCCAAGACGCGAGCATAGTAAAAAGCGGGCGTTGAAGGATCGAACTCGGGGTCTTTCCAAACGGTGATCAGTTCCGGAGACCCTATTGAATTGGTGAACGTACCCGTTGCGACATCCACGGTATTCCCCACCGCGGGTAGTTTTCCATCAGCATCAGGTTCTCGGTCTCCTGACCAAGCCACGTCATAAACCCGCTCTTCAGTGTCGCCGTTGGCATTTAACCAACCTTTCACAATCTGAACACGATCGAGATTGCCGGAAAACGGGTCTTTCAGGGCAGCGATGAGGAAAGTTGGGGCGTCTACGCCCTCAGGAGGTTCTGAGAGGTCCCCACCCATCGGAACGCCTTTTTCGTATCCTATTTCGGCTGGCAAACGTGATCTTGCATCAGCTTCCGTAAAGTCCCAGCCACCAAAGAAGCGAACTGCAATTCGACTGCCGGTTGTCCCATAGACTTCTTTCCGTTCCATTGCGTCGAATATTGCTTCGCGCGTGTTATCTTCGGCCCAGACAGCGGCGTAACCAGACGCTGCCATTTCCCACCCTAGAATCCTTAAGGCATCAAACTCGCCAACGACATGCTGCCAACGGCCGGGTTCCGGCTCGACACCGGAGTGTTTGCCAAAGAAATTGTCTTCCTCCGCCGTTGCTAAAGCGGTATGGCTGTCGGTCGAGCCCACCACTCCGAACTTGTATGGATTGGTGCCAAGCTGAGCCTCTAGTCTGAGACCATTCTTCAAAGCCTCGCGCGCGTATTCGTACTGAAGCATCCAGTCCTCTTTGGGTGTCGGACCCAGATTGGATTTATCCCAGGTTTCATAGTCTGCGAACTCATCGTTCGGGCTGAGAAACGGGTGAGTTTCGCCATCACCCTTGATCTGGGTGATCTCGTACATCGGCTCCCATTTTGCGCGCCGTTCCGCGTACTCTGCTGTAAGTGGCTCACCTGTTTCCGGGTTCGTTTCGACAGGAAACATCAGGCCGTTGGAGACGTTGCCGTTGTGGGCAAGGGCCAGTACACGACCGCCAGTCTCTAGTTCGTAAGTTTCCATCCAGTCCCATAGCCGTTCTGGATTAAAGGTTTCTGCGGTTGTGAAGGGCAGCATTTGCCGCGCGCGAATGGCATCATCCCGGTAGATCACATTACGGTGGAGGTTGTTGCCACCCTCGGTGGATGTCCATTCATATCCGATGAACGCAGTGAATGTGCCAGGGGCGTTGTGATGATCCGCAGTTTGCGTGAACTCGTCCCAGACGGATTGTACAAACCGTCGATCTGAAACAGCCTCGGGAAGAGCATCACCGGTTATACCAGCAAAGGTTTCTATGACTTCCATTGTTGCGCCGAGAGCGACGTCCCCGCCGGCGTTGAGGCGTTCGTTCCAGTCTCGCAGCGTTGGGTCACGCATCAGCGTGGAGTTCCCTGCGACGATCTCATTCATGGCGCCCATGGCGTCCGAGTGATCGGATACGACAAGCCAGTCGAGCGGACGCGCCAACTGCACGCGGAGGCCGTGCGACGTAGTGATTTCCTCACCACGTGCAAACCTATAAGCATCGTCCGGGCTAAGAATGACACCAAATCCGCGCGCATCGAGTGAGTTTGACGTGTGCAAGTGAGTGTCACCCCACAGCGGGCGTGTAGGAAAGTCTCGACCTGCATAAGGCGAGAAATCAGCAGGCGCGGGTTCACGCATATCATCAACCGATATGGTCATCTCTCCAACTTGCCCACCTTGTGCGGCCTCTTGAGCATTTGAAGAACTTGTTATGAATGCTGCGGAAACTATTGCTGTCGATGTCGTTAGAAAAAACTTCATTTGAACCTCCCAGCCGAGCTGAATGCTAACCAATGGCAACATCTGAAGTGGCTGTTCGTCAAGGAAAACAACGGTTTTCTTAGTTGGGCAAGAGCGACCCAAAAAGAGGTTCGCGTAATCCTGGACTGCAGTTTCGCCCGTAACTGTGACGTTCAGCCGCTTTGATAAAGTACCGCAACGAGTGGGCGTTCTAGACGACTGGTGGTTTGACATTTCAGTCTTGAGACCATGATCTTGATTGGAGGTTTTGTTATGAAGTGGTTATCGCGAACATTCCTACTGTCCTTATCTATTTTATTTGCCACGGTCGCTTCAGCTCAAGACAAACCCAACATCATATTCATATTTCTAGATAATTTTGGCTGAGGTGAACCCGGGTTCAATGGAGGCGGCATTATTCGTGGTACGGCGGATCCCGAGATAGACGCCCTCGCTGCTGAAGAGTTAAGACTCACGAACTTCAACGTAGAAAGCCAGTGCACGCCTTCTCGCGCAGCAACTATGACAGGACGGAACGGCATCCGAAGCGGCAACCATACGGTCCCTCTGGGAGGAGGCGTCTACGGTCTGACCCAAAGGGAAATCATGATGGCCGAAATGCTGAAGGATGCGGGGTTTAACACGGCCATGTACGGCAAAGGACGCCCCGGCTGGACCGAAGGGCGCTATCCAACGAATCAAGTGTTCGACGAGTTTTACGGCGTTGAGACCACTGACGTTAAAGTCTGGCATACGCTTCCAGGATTTGCGGAAGCTAATATGGAATAGCCTGTGGTGATGCAGGGTGTCGCGGGTGCGCCAGCAACCATCGCGCGAGACTACGATCTGTACTATCGCGGCGAGATAGATGGCGACCTGACGAAAAAGGCAATCGACTTAATCAAAGCGAACAGTGCCGAAGACGTGCCGTTTTTCATCTATCTTGCATATACGCAGACCCACTATCCAAACATCGCGTCCGAGGAATTTGATGGCGCTGCTGGAAACGGTGTCTGGCCGATATATTGCTTCAGACAGATACGTGCATAGGGCGCATAGATGATGCGCTTGAGGCCGAAGGTGTTTCCGGCGACACAGTGGTGATCTTTGTTGCCGACAACGGCCCCGAAGCTCTTCCAGTTGGAAACGCAAATGTCTCGCCCGTGCCAGCGGTACATGGGACCGCCGGACCTTGGCGCGGTACTCTGTTCACCAGCCTTGAAGGGAGCACGCGCGTACCTTTTGCGATCAAGTGGCCAAGAATAATCCCCGCGGGTTCAGAAAGCAGCTATGTTTTCCACTCGATGGACCTCTATCTTAGACTTGCGGCATTTGCAGGCGGCAACGCGGGCTTTAAGAAGCTAAGATGGCAAGTCTGCATTATGCGCCAATCGACTCTGGAGCATCCGAAGTACGGGATCGAATTTTAAGTAAAGGTTTACAGCCGCCGCAGCGTTCGTTCTCGCATTCCGTGAAAGACCGGAAACAGAGGTTCGGGTCGGAACAATGGGTTTTATTGAACATCAACACCAAGGCAGAATCGACAATTGCATCATCTCTGCGGACGGAATGCTGATCCGGATTCCGCCGGTTCCGAACGGGGCGGCGGGTGTCGAATTTGACGCCTCTCGAACGCTCGGGCAAAGTTTGACGATGATCCAAGCAGTTCTGGTTGATGTCTCTGGTGTTCTCTACCAGGGGGGCGAAGCAATCCCAGGAGCCGCAGAGGCTCTTACCCGGTTGCGCTCCAGTGGGCGGCAGGTGAGGTGCCTCACCAACAGCACCCGGCAGCCAAAGCACCGCATAATGGGCAAGCTGCACGACTTTGGGTTCGACATAATGCCGGAAGAGTTATTTACGCCTGTTGCTGCTGCCCTTGATTGGTTGGTCCGCACGAAGCATAGCCCGCATTTGCTCGTCCACCCTGCGCTTGAGGAGGAATTCTCTTGCTGCGATCGCAGTGGACCGCCCGCCGTTATTGTTGGCGATGCTGCTTTAGAATTTTCCTATGAAAACATGAACCGGGCATATCGGATGTTGCAGAAAGGGGCACCTTTGATTGCTCTCGCGAACAACCGCGTTTTCATGGATGAGGATGGGCAGCTCAGCCTTGATGCCGGCTGTTTCGTCAAAGCGTTAGAGCACGCTACCGGCGTACGGGCTCGGCTGTTCGGCAAACCGGATCCTGATTTTTTCAGAGCTGCTCTTGTTGGCACCGGAGCCTCAACGGCCCAGGCGGCTATGATCGGTGATGATGCTGAAAGCGATATTGCCGGCGCCTTGGATGCGGGCTTGGCAGAGGCGTATCTGGTGCGCACCGGAAAATTCCGTGAAGGTGACGAGACCCGGTTTGACCCTGAGCCGACGGCAACGGTTACTGATATTTGCGAAGCGGTGGGCCGATTGATCGGACCTTGCGGCCTTATAGCTGAACATCCAACGTGACAGTCGAGGAAGGGTTTGACCGTACCGGAGGATTGCAGATAATTCCTCTATGGCTCATCACCCTATCTTATGGACGTTCCGCCGCTGCCCCTATGCAATGAGAGCCCGCCTCGCGTTGGCGAGCTCGGGTGTTAGAGTCGAATTGCGTGAAATTCGTCTAAGGGACAAGCCGCACGCCTTCTTGCAAACATCCGCATCCGGTACGGTGCCGGCGCTTCGCCTGACGGACAAGGTTTTTGACGAAAGTCTGGATATCATGATCTGGGCTCTCGAACAAAATGATCCATTGCGGCTTTTGAACATGCCTCAGGAAGGGTGGGACCTGATCGCGGAAAACGATGGCCCATTTAAGACGGCGTTGGATCACACAAAATATACCACCCGCTATCCGGACGTTGACCACGCTACAGAACGCAGAAAAGCTGCAAGCTATCTGGTCAGGCTCGACGAACGATTGGCTGGGCGGTCCTGGTTGTTTGGAGATCACCCAACCCTTGCCGATCTGGCACTTCTGCCCTTTGTCCGTCAGTTCGCCCATATAGACAGAGAGTGGTTTGACGCACAGGACTGGCCAAACTTGATTGCATGGTTGGATCGCTTCCTGGCAAGCGAAGCCTTCACGCAGATAATGAACAAGTATTCGCCGTGGACAGAAGGCGACGCACCGCTTTGGTTCAGCGGTTAGGATCAACGCGGCTGGCTTGGCCCAAAACAGCAAACCTCTCCTGCTAGCTCTAAGCTAACTTCTTCCGACAGGAACAAGGGTTAATCACCGAAGGCGCCACTGGTATTCTGAGCTCTAAAGGAGGCACATGATGCTTAAATCCGCAACACCGGTTGTACGTACTGGCAACTATCCCCGTGCGAACGCGTTCTATACCAACATACTTGGTTTCAATTGCATCGAGGAAGGTGGAGAGCCCGCCAAATTTGGCATCTTCAAGCGGGATGATGCGCTCATATTCGTGAATGGTCACAATGGTGCAGAGGCCGCCTATGATCACTGGCGCGCCTATTTCCACGTTGACGATATCGACGCATTGGCCAAGGAGTTTCGCGATGCTGGCGGTAAATTATCCAAGGACATCTGGACCACAGTCTATAAGATGCGGGAGTTTGAAATAGCCGACCCTGATGGAAACATTCTCTGTTTCGGCACCGATGTTTAAAATGATTCCGCCAGTCCTCCTCCGCCCTTTTGCTTGCTGCTGGACGAAGTCTTTCTGTTGTTAAAGTACAGTAGATCGCAGAAAAATGGCGGGCCCGAAGACCCGCCCTGGAAACTTGGTGGATCAGATCGCTTTAGAAGTTGAACCAGACACCAAAGTCGGCCTGAATACGCCCGTCTTCGTCGCCGTCTTTAACTTCGCCAACAGCGCCACGCAGGGTTGTACCAGCACCCAGATCATAGATGGCACCCACACCGATGTTGCGTGTGTCGTTATCGGCCGAACCGTCACCGTAAACCAATTGCAGCGTGGTTGCCGCACCCAGATTGTACGCGACCGAGAAACCGTAAGCGGTGCCGTTTTCATCATCGTCGGCCACATCATCGTCCGCCAGGAACAGCGTACCGTAGAAGTCATTAAATTCAGCGCCCAAGGTGAAGACGGTCAGGCTTTCCTTTTCGACACCATCACCTTCATCGGTTTCACCATAAGCCAGCGAGGCGGTGATATTGTTGAAAGAGTAAGCCGCGCTAACGTCCCAACGGTCGCGGTCGGTGGTCGCGCCTGTGCCATTGTTCGCAAAGATGGTGTTCTGGTCGTAGGACGCCGAAAAGGCAAATTCACCAACTTTGTACTGCACGAACACAGCATTATCGCCCGCACTGGTCGATTCATATTCGAGAAACGAGTAGTTCACGCCCGAATACTGGCCCAGAAACTCTTCCAGGCCTGGTTCCGTGCCGAAATAGTCATCCAGGTTGTCGAACGAACCGGCAACGTTGCCGGCGTCAACACGCAGACCACCGTAGATAACCGAGAAACGCGCACCGTTCAGTCCGGCGTTGTTGGCTTCGCCGTTGGCATTTTCGTCGGCTTGCAAACGAACACGGGCTTCAAAGCGAAGGCCACTGTCGGTTTCGGTGAAACCGTCAATGTTCAGACGGAAACGCGAGACCAAGATGGTGTCATCCGGGTCAGGGTCGCTTACGTTTGCGGTGGCGGTCACAGTAACCGTTGCACCACTTGCTGTGGTCACCGTGGCCGTAGCCGTAATCGGACGGCTGGCGGAACGATCTTCCAGGTAACCAATGCCGAAACGGCCATAGCCGCTGAGATTAATGCCGGATTCGGCTGCTGCGATACCCGCGGTTGCAATCAACGCGGTCGAAGCGAAAAGTAGTTTTTTCATGACAATTCCATGGGGTATGTGAGGAGCGTCGCCACACAGCGTGGCTGCGCGTGTACTCCAATAAACCCAGGGATCATTCAACAGTATGCACAGGTATACGCCCGTCAGAGTCCAGAGTTGCGTTGCAACTTTGCACAAGCGAGTACAGGTGAAAATATATTTCCCTTTTATTTTGAATGACTTACAATTTATGTTGGGTGTGATTACAAAAAGTTGACTACGGAAATAGGCTTCGCCCTCTTTAATTTGGAACGATCGATCCGTTAGTCGTTTTTCGGTTTTTTGGCTTCCTTTCCATAACCTTGGGTCATTTGTTTTCAATGAAGCGCGACGCTTTTGCGTATTCCTGCTCAACTCGCCAAGGGCTTCTTACGATCAGTTACCGTAATAGACAAAAGACAGCGACCGACTGACACCTCCAGGAGGTTTCGGGAAGGGTGAGGCTGCTTCGACCTGCGCCTTGGCCGCCCGCTCAAGATCCGGTGAGCCGTTGGTGTCCACGACTTCCACATAGTCTAGAGTTCCGTCTGGCTTGATCACGAAAAACACCCGCGCAAACCCCCGCGCCGCTGTGTAAACGATGGGCGCGCGATTCAGATGAACCAGCACCTCCCCGGCATAGTTGGTTCTGTCCGAGTTACCGGGCCCTCGCCCGCCCGAACGTCTTCCGCTGTTGCCCGAAGTGAACCTATCGACACCTCGGCGTGCGTAAGTGGTCAAAGGGGATTCGATTTCGCGCGACGGATACCGCAAGTTGCTGAAATCCCGCACGCTACGCAATGTATCCCGTGGCTCAGCCTGCGGACGACGGTCCGGCAATTGCGGGCGGATCGAAGAGGTCACGGCCAGTTCAGACCCTTCGCTGCTGTCCTCCTCCTGGGGCACAGGTTCAGCTGGGGTGGCTGCAATATCGGCTTCGACAGCCTCGCTTTCAGTAGGAATAACAGGCTCAACCGATGGCAGGACATCTTCGGACGGCTCCGGCAACGCGGCAATCTGTTCAGTCTCTGCTGGTTCGGGTTCAGCGGGGGGTTCGGTGACCGGCTCGGTCACCTCGGGATTGCTTTCGGGGGCTTCGACAACTTCGGCTGGCTCAACGGGCGGGGTTTCATCCACCTCATCACTGGCGCTCTGGTCGCCGTCCGTAGTGTCCTGAGTTTCCGGGGCCTCCGACTCGACTGGCTCGGGGGACACTGGCTGCAAGACCTCCGACGTGCCGGTGTCGGGCGCAAAGGTTCGCTGCGGATCGTCCGAGGCCACATGCACTTCGCTGGTTGGAATCTCGGCTGGTTCCGGCGCGGGTTCGGGCGGTTCTTCGGGCTCAGGCTCCGGCGTTTCAACCGGTTCGGGTTCAACCGGTTCGGCGACAGCTTCGACTAGGTCTTCGAAACTGTTGCCCAGCTCAACCCTGTCCGGTGCATCGGTTTCGCCCGACTGTCCTGTCAGCCTGGGGGCGGTCAGGCTAAGCCCTGCCAGATGCAGCAGCAGCGACAGCAGCGCGGCAAGAACAGCAATGACGAGCGACCCCCGGATCATTCAAGCGCCTTTTCGGTCACGACATACACGGAAACGGCACCCAGACGGCGCAACTCGGCAGTCACTTCCATTAGCCGCGTGCCCGATGCCTCGCGATCGGGGACGATGCGCACGGGTCCGGGTTCACGCCCCGCCATATAGGTTTCAAGCGCCATCGGCGCGCCGCGAAAGCTGAGCGTCCCGTCTCGGTGCAAGACCAGAGCATCGGGCGGTTCGCGGCCTTCCAGCTCGGTCGTGTCGACGAGATCCAGATCAGGGTCCAGCGGCGTGGCCACGGTGCCTGCGATCAGAAAAAAGATCAGCATTAGAAACACGACATTGATCAACGCAATGGTTGAGTCACGTTTGCGGCGGGGGCGGTTATAGCGGATCATTCCAGCACCAGAACGCTGAGGCCCTCGCGTCCGCGCAACAAAACCAACAGGTCCACCAGCCGTTGTGCCGTCGTGTCCGGGTCAAGGCTAACCAGCACCTGCCCGGTCGTTACCTGCACCGTCAGATCCTCGAATGTGACCGGTGTACCGTTCAAATCCAGCCTGTCAGCCCCCAGTTGAACAAAAGCGCGATCCTGGGTCGCATCCGAGGCCGCGCCGCCTGCTGTGGCCGCGCTCAGCTCGATCTCGCCGTATTTGGAAAAGGTCGAGGTTAGCATAAAGAACAGCAACAGCAGAAAGATCACGTCGATGAGCGGCGTCATCGCCAGTGGTCGTCTGACAAAGGGTGCGAGGTTACGCATGTCCGGGCGTGGCCGCCATGGTCTGTGCATCTTCGGCCAGTGGGATGGCCTGCCCCGGCACCAGCACCGTGCGCAGTGCCTTGTCGGCGAACACCCGTTCCCGCGCGGTACGGCTTTCGAACCACGACAACACCATCGAGGTCGGCATCGCCACCGCCAGGCCTACCGCCGTCGTCACCAGTGCTACCCAGATACCGCCCGCCAGCAGCGACGGATCCACCGAGGACCCGGCGGATTGCAGGCTACGAAATGCCTCGATCATGCCTAGAACCGTGCCGAACAGACCCAGCAGCGGAGCCAGCTGTGCCACCGTGTCCAGCAGGCGAAAACCGCGTTCAAGCCCGGCTAGCGCCAACCCCGCCTCGGCATCCAGCCGTTGATCCAGACCAGGCGCATCCGGCGCATCCATCGCCACACCGACCAGCGGCGCAAGATAGCTGTTGCTTTTAGCCAGGCGCGCGCGGGCGGTCTGTTTGTCACCGGCATCCCAAGCGTCCAGCGCCTGGGACAGCACCCGGTGTCGCCCGACGCCCGAAGCCGCAAACTGCCAGAGCTTGTACAACGTCACAGCCAGTGTCACCACAGACATGGCGATCAGGATGGCCACAACCGGCCCGCCAAGGGCCAGAATTTCGCGCAGGGCGTCAAGAATGCTCATCCCAAAAGCTCCACTTCAGTTCGGCTGTGCAAGATTGGCGTCTTATCGCAGATATCACTGTCGGCACCGCCGACGGTACAGCCGCTCAGCCCATTGATCAAAACCCGTCCGAGGTTCTCGCAAGTTATGTCGCGCACATCAAACTGACGCACACGCGGGCGTTCGGCGGGCAGGTCGCGAAACCCGAAAAGGGTGAGGCGTTCAAAGACACCGGCCGCATCAAAGATTACCACCTGGTAGTCGGCAGTGTCGATCGTTGTCGGGGTTCGGTTTTCGACCAGAAAGGTCAGGCGGCATGCGCCTTCGACATTTTCGACCGCATTCAGCTCGATCATCAACCCCGGAGCATCACCCGCGGTTTGAGCTTGGGCCGAAAACGGCAGCGTACAAACGATGGCAACACAGGCCAAAGGGCGAAACTTCATGAATACGCTCCCAGTTGATTTACGCAGACAGGGGTCCGACGGCGCTGTATCCGTCTTATCCAAGACCGCTGGGTCGTGAAAGGGTTGCCGACATCTTTGTGATAAAGGGCGATTTGCGGTCCATTCAACCCTGTCAACAGGCCAAGGGCGGCGGGCACGCTATTGGCTGTTGTCGTCAGGACGGTTTGGGGCTGCCCTTTTGAACATCAAGTCGGCTATCAGCCAACCCAACGTGTCGAACATGACCTCATGCGCGGCCAGATCGGGGTACTTTCCCAAAACCTTTCTGCGTTACGCCGCTCACTCCAGCGATTGCTTGGTATGAATTCCTTGCTTCAAACGCACACTCAAACGTGAATGTATATGAGGGGATTTCCGTTGTTGGGCTTCAATCCAAAGAGTTAAAATTCTGAAAAACTTTGGAGGACCTAGTGATTAGTAAATCTGGCCACGCAAACAGCTTTGACTGCAGGGGGGTTCCAACCTCCTATGCTGACCCAGACGCGCATTTGGGTCTTGAGCGTGCTCATATGTGTGCCCTGAATTTTTTTGGGGATGCGATCCAGGAAATTGATAAAGTAATCGAGGCACATCCCAAGTTCATATTTGCTTATTTGTTCCGTCTCGGCTGGCTTACTCAGGCGATGGAACGTCGAGTGAACCCGAAACTCGAGTCCGATATCCAGACTGTTAACGGGTTGATGAAAGACGCAAATGCACGTGAACGGGCGCATTTCTCTGCGATTGAGTGCTGGCTGAACGGTGAATTTCACAAGGCGGTTCTAATTTGGAGCGCCATCTTGGACGACAATCCGCACGATCTGTTTGCCTTACAGCTGGCGCATCTTTCCAGCGTTTTGCTGGGCGATGCGCGCATGCAACGAGATGTTGTCTCAAAGGTCCTGCCTAAATGGAATGACTCGATCCAGGGATATGAGTTCGTACTTGGGTTTTACGCTTTTGGGCTTGAAGAAAATGGTCAGTTTGGCAAGGCAGAGGAAATTGCGTTCAGGTCCCTCGAGCTGAGGGAGAATAACCCCTACGCAGTGCACACCGTATCTCATGTGATGGAAATGCAGGGCCGCCAAAAGGCAGGTGTGCAATTCATGACCGAACGCGCGGGCCTTTGGGATTCGTCAAATTTCTCCAACCACCTCTGGTGGCATACGGCGCTTTATCACCTCGATCTGGACGACTTCGAAAGTGCGTTGAACATTTACGACAACGGTCTGCGTCGGAAGGCGGCGCAAGACGGAGCGTATGAGGATCTGGACAGTGCGGCCTTGCTGTGGCGGATGAAGCTTTTGGGTGCGGATGTTGGGGACCGCTGGGTTGAATTGGCTGAAAAATGGGCGCACTCGGCTGAGGATGCGCTGTATGCTTTCAATGACATACACGCGATGATGGCTTTTGTCGGTGCGGAAATGAATGACCATCAGGAACGTTTGCTGCTGTGCAACGAAGGTGTCGTTAAAGCAGCCCAAAACGACAATGCTGGCATGACCCGAAATGCCGGATTGCCATTCTGTCAGGCGATACAGGACTTCCATAACCGCCAGTATGACAAATGCGTCGACAAGCTGTTGCCGCTGCGCGGTAATTCTCATTACATCGGAGGCAGCGCCGCACAGCAGGACGTGATCGGCTGGACGTTGGTTGAGGCATCCATCCGCGCGGGCAAAGCTGAACTCGCTCTTTCACTAGCTCAGGAGCGATGCAAGCGGAAACCGAGCAGCCTTCAGAACTGGAAGTTTGTTTCCCGCGCAGCCCAGAGGCTGGGAGATCAATCGCTGGTGTCTTATGCCTTAGAGAAAGTCAGCGCGATTGGCGCTGCAAATGCATGAAAAAAGTGTGGAATTGACCTGAAATAACGCTCAATCTACGGCGCGTTACAAAGATAGATTTCCATTGTCACGCCGTTCGCCCGAGATGCATAAGGGCTTTAACACCCTTCTACGATAGTATGTATCGCACGGGTGCTGGGCGGTTGCTGTTGGCTTGAAAGATCACCCCATCACCCCAATCAACCTTAATCAATGCCACCACAAGCTGAAATACCTTGCGCAATAGGCGTGGCTCAAGCGGTAAACCCAATCAACTTCTGGCGTAGGATTACATAAAACCGTGCGCTAGAAACACTCAGCAAGAAGCCCAAGTCATCGCCGGTTACGAGGACGGCTGGCTAAATGCTGCATAGGCATTTATTAGAGCAATGAAACCAGTGAAAAACGCGTTTATATCCATACAACAGCTTCAGCGTAAATACAATAAGGTAAATTAAATCAAATGCTTATCAACGAAGCACAGTTTAAATCGAGTCAAACTCCGTCTACTGACAATTCCCAGGACGACACGATTGACGTTATGGCTTTGATAGGCACGTTGTGGCGTGGAAAGTGGATCATTGGGCTGAGTGCGGCTGCGGCAATATTGATTGGGGCATATTACGCGTATTTTGCAGCCGTTCCGCAATACCGATCAACATCGGTAGTTATACTTGAGACGGAGCAGGCCAGCGTTGTGGATCTGCAAAGTGTTGTCGGCGGTCTGGCTGGTGACACCGCCGAGGTCAATTCCGAGCTTCAGGTGCTTAGCTCGCGAGGTTTGATTGGCAAGGTCGTGGACAGACTGGATCTGATCTCGGACCCCGAGTTTAACAACGCGCTGCGGCCAGCTTCGGCCCTGTCCCGCGCGAACCAATTTGTCAAATCCGCGCTTGGAATAGGAACCGATCCGGCCTCAGTGCCCGAGGAGTTAGCCGCGCGGTTGACCCGAGATCGTGTGATTTCGACTCTGCTAGAAAAGGTTTCAGTCCAGAATCTGCGCCAAAGCCTTGTGTTTGAAGTGACCGTCGAGACCGAGCAGGCGCGTAAATCGGCCTTGATCGCGGACACGATTGTCGAGCTGTATGTGCTGAACCAGATTGAAGTGAAGTTCGAGGCTACCGAACAGGCGACGACCTGGCTGACTGGCCGCGTTGCTGAGCTTCAGATTGATCTGGAAACCGCCGAGGCGAAGGTCAACGAATTCAACTCGACAACGGCCCTGATCTCGCCCGAAGCCCTGCAAGCCCAGGAGGTGCAAGTGAAGGATCTGCGCGAACGTCGCGTGTCGGCCGAGGCGACGCAGGTTGCGGCCCAGGCGCGCTTTGAAGCGCTGGAGGCCGCCGATGACCGCGAGACCCAAGTCGAGGTCAGCCAAGACCCACAGTTGCAACGCCTGTTCGACGGGATCGAAGGCTCTGACACCGGTGAAGCCGCCTTTGACACCGCTTTTCAGCGCCTGATGGCGCGCACCGCGCTCGAGGCCCGGCGGGCCACGCAACAGGTTCAGGCCTTGACGCTATCGGCCGACGAGTTGGGCCAGCAAATAGCACAGCAGAGTGCGGATTTGATCACCCTGCAGCAACTGGTGCGCGAAGCCGAAGCAGTGCGGTTGCTGTATGAGTATTTCCTGGCTCGGTTGAAAGAGACATCTGCGCAGGAAGGCATCCAGAAAGCGGACAGTCGGCTATTATCCCGAGCTGTTATTCCCGACAATCCTGCGTCGCCACAGAAATCGCGGATTCTGGCGTTGTCGGCGGTTCTGGGCCTGATGCTGGGATCGGGCATTGTGCTGCTGGCCGAGATGCGGCGCAAAGGCTACCGGTCAGCGCAGGAGCTTGAACGCCAGACTGGCTACAGCGTTCTGGGACAGATCCCGATTTTCCCTGCCCGCGGGCGCCGCAAGGTTCTGGAATATCTCGCCGACAAGCCTTCCTCGGCTACCGCTGAGGCGGTGCGTAATCTGCGCACCTCGCTGATGTTGTCCAATGTAGATCACCCGCCGCAGGTTGTGGTGATGACCTCGTCACTGCCAGGTGAAGGTAAGACTACGAACGCGCTGGCTTTGGCGCAGAATTTTGTTGGGATCGGCAAGCGGGTGCTACTGGTCGAAGGCGATATCCGGCGTCTGACGATGACGGCGCAACTCGAGGGCGTGCCGAAGAAAGGTATCGTGTCTGTTCTGGCTGGGGATATAACCGCACAGGACGCCATCTTTCAGGATCCGCTGCTGGGCTGCGACATTCTGGCTGGCGAGCATACGTCGGTCAACGCAGCGGATCTGTTTGCCTCGGACCGGTTCCGGCAATTCCTGGACGATATGCGCAAGGTTTACGATGTCATCCTGATCGATACGCCGCCAACCCTGCTGGTGTCAGATGCACGCCTGATTGCGCGCAATGCAGATGCGGTGCTGTTGACCATCAAATGGAACGACACGTCCGAACAGGATATCGTCGAGGCGATGCGCCTATTCCACAACGATAATCAACGCCTAACTGGTCTTGTACTGGGTCAGATCAACACCCGCAGCGCCAAACATTACGGCTATTCCTACGGCAGCTACGCAAACAAATATTATAGCGACTAACAGAGGAGTTGAATCCTCGCATTGGGCAGATCCAGCGCTTGATAAATCGGTTTTTGGATCCGCAAAGTTGTTGTCTGTCATGAATGAACGTGACGCCCCAATTGCAGGTTCTGAAGACCTCAATAAGTATAACTATCGGGCCACCAGGAATGGGGTGTCTGGTGCACCCATGGTTGGCGGGCCGAAGTATCTGAAGCGAGCTTTCTGGTGAAAATTCCCGCCATTTGTGTTCTGCTAGGAATCTGGATGTCGGCTGACGGCCCGGAGCGACTGCGCCGGATAGTGGCTAAAGGCGTACAGTTGGTTTCACAGATGACTTGCCTTAAGACCAGAAGCCCTTTGGTGCTGTAACCCAACCTGGTCTCGCGCTATATTGCGGCCTATTCTTTTTCAAAGAACAAGATAACCTCGCCCAACCGTACGCCATAGCGCGAAACATAGGCGCGGTTCAGCAGGCGGTCATCGCTTAGCAGCCACATCCAATCGTCGAAATTTACCCGCATGGTGCCGTCTTTGATCGGCAGATCAATCTTGTAGGTCCAGTTGAATGTGTCACCACGTTCAACCCCGCTGGCGGTCCCTAACACGCCGGGTGCGGTACCAGTCCAGGTGTCCTCTCCGGTTTTGGTTAGGGTCCAGATGCGTTGTTCAGTGGCGCCGTCGTCATAGACGAAATCCTCGACCAGGGTCAGGGTTTCGCCGTCCCATGTACCTTCGATATCCACCGTAAAGCGGCGGGGGACATTGCCCAGCACATCCTGAAACTGACCATAGGCGACAGTCTTGCCCTCAAAGAACTCCTCAAGGTTCAGCTGCCGGTCGGATAAAAAGCTTTTGGGCACGCGTGGTTTGGCCGAACAGGCCGCAAGCGCAGCAATCCCCCCAATGGCAAGGACCGAGATCAGGATACGGCGGGCGGTCATTGCAAGGTCCTCGTTTCCGCCGTTACGTCATACCCGTTTGAGCCGCTGACATGAGCCGATTTGACCTCGGGCGCGGGGCGCATGGTGGCGACCAGTTCGGCGACCTTGAGGCCAAATTTGCGCATCTCGGACCTGTTCATGATTACGCCGTTTTCGGTTAGATACATCCAGTCGGTGACGTCCAGCGTGTGGCCGCCTGCGTCTTGTGGCAGGATGATCCGGTAGGTCAGCTTGACGGTTGAACCCGAGATGGTGCCGCGGCCTTCGCCCACGATATCATCCGCGGTTGCAGTGAACGTGTTGCCCGTGCCCAGCGTCAGATACCATTTGCGGGTCATCTTCTTGCCGTTGGAGTAAGTGAAATACTCGGCCAGCGTGCCGGTGTTGCCATCCCATTTCCCCACCATACGAGCGACAAAGCTGTTCGACATCTTACCGTTAGGCCCATAGATCAGTCCTTCGGATAGGATTTCGCCGTTTAGGACTTCTTTCATTTTAAAGGCGGGTCCGGTGCCGCTGTAATCGGCAGGGGATTGCGACCGAAAGCTTAGGAATCGGCGCTGAGCTGCGACCAGGACAAGGATGGCAAGTAGAAGGATAGCTACGATAGTCATTTGGCTGAGACCTCAGTAGGCAACGTCAGGACCAGCCCGAACGCGCCGAGTTTCAGGATGCAGGGCAGCACAGCATAGGCGAGGGTGAGTGTCCGCAACGCCTCGGCCGAGTTTGCTAGTCCCGGGGTGAACCCGCTGCGTTCCAACAGCGGTAAGGTGAAAAAGGCAGCGAGCGCGAGGCCCAGCTTGCCAGCAAAGGACCAAATGCCAAACGCGGCGGATGCATTCAGCCCTGCCCGCGTCAGCACGACCGAAAACATGGCGGGCAGCACCACCATATCCGCCCCCAGCGCCGCCCCCGAGGTCAGACAGATCACGGCGAACCCGGTCAGGTCTCCGGCTGACAGCAAAGCGGCACCAATAAACCCCGCGATCGACAGGGGCATGGCGATGATCAGCGTCCGTTTTGGACCGATCCGCTTCCCCAGCTTTGCCCAAAGCGGGACGCTGGCCCCGGCGCTGAGAAAGAACAGGATCAACAACGGTCCGGCTTTACCGGGCAATTGCAGGCGATCTTCGACAAAGAATAAAAACAGCGTCGAGGTGATTGCCACAGGCAGGCTGTTGATCAGCGCCAGAAGCAGCAGGCGTAACGCACCGGCCTGAGCGAGCCCCGCAAAGGACAGGCCATTGCCAGTGATTGGTGGGCGGCGCCAGATTGGAAATGTCAGCATCAGTGTAAGGATCGCGATCAGGCCCAGAAACAAGCCGAAGGCGGGGTATCCCTGCGCACTGGCCCCAAAGGCGACGAAGAGGGCCGGGGCACTGGCGGCCAGGATAACGCCCGTTAGCTGTCCGCCTTCGCGCCAGGCGGCCAGCGTTATCAGCTCTTTCGGCTCTGGACGTTTGGCAAGCGTCGCGCTGCGCCCATAAAGCAGGATGGTGCCCAGACTATAAGCCGAGAAGAGCAGAACCAATATAGACACTAAAACAGGAATATTGGTTCCCTGTGGCAATCCAAAGAGCATGGGAAACCCGACCGCCAAACCAGCCGCCGCCGCCGCTGCGAACAGCAGTTGCGCGCTCGGCCAGCGGTCGATGGCCCAGCCGATAAGCGGGTCCTGCACCAGATCGACCAAGCGGATCACCAGCAAAACAGTGCCGATCACACCTAGCCCAATGCCCAGATTGACAGCGGCAAACCGCGGCAAGTGGATATACAGCGGTATTCCTGCTGCAGCGAGCATCAGCGCATACAGACTGACACGCGGATACAGCATTACTGCCCGCGCAGTTTCTGCGTGAAAGCAGCCGACCGGGTATTGTTCCCCAGAAATACTGACATGAAACTGCGTTTGATGCCCGGATACGACATGGTGCAGGTCTTACGGCCGTTCAGCCAGAAGGAAACTGCATCCGGTCCATCCGAAACCGCCAGATAGCGATCCCCTTTGCTCACCGCTTTAAAACAGGTTTGTAGCTGATCACGTACCGGGGCTGGGCGCCCAATGCGTGCCATCTCGTCCAGGGTCGAGTTGATCAGCGCCTTTTGAGATACATTACGGCGATATTTCAGCTCCAACCCAAAATCTTCGGACCAGCTGAGCGGGGCGCCGCCCGGTGTGAACAATTGCGCGTCGTACAAGGGGAAGCCTAGATACCTAAAGGTTGCGGTGCCGCGCAATTGCGCGTCGTCCAGCGCGTTCAGACCGGAAGACGCCGCAAGCCCGCCCGGGGCCAGCAAAGCAAGCGACAGAATCGCTGCGCGAAGAGGGTTATATGTCGGCCGAGGCAGGGATGGCCGGATCTTGTGCAAGAATGCCATTGTCAGCTCCGAGTGTGTGCGGGGTGCCGTTTAGGCGCTCGACGACATGCATCGCGCTGGCAATCCCGTCTTCATGAAAGCCATGCCGGTTATAGGCACCGGCAAACCAGGTTCGGTTCTGTCCCTGCATTTCGCGGATTTGCCCCTGTGCCTTCAGGGCCGCCTTGTCGAACACCGGATGGGCGAATTCGACCTTGTCATAGATTTTGTCCGCGGGAATTTCCGAAGATGCGTTCAACGTCACGAACAACGGGTCGCTGTCCGGGATGTTCTGCAGTCGGTTCATCCAATAGGTCACTCCGACATTCCCGGCTTGTGAGCGATAGGTCCAGCTGGACCAGCAAGCGCGTCGACGAGGCATCTGACGGGGGTCGCAGTGCAGAATGGCGGTGTTGGGTTGGTATTTAATCGACTCTAATGCCGCCTTTTCGGCGAAAGTTGCGGATTCGCCAAGGATTGCAAGGGACTGGTCGGAATGGGTGGCTAGGATGATCTCATCAAACAGATCAGCCTGACCCTGGCTGTGGATGGTTACGCCCGTTTCGCCGCGTTGGATATGCTCAACCGGGCAGGCCAGACGGATATCGCAACTACGCTCACGCAATGCGGCATCTATGCGGCGGACATATTCGATGCTTCCGCCTTTGACCGTGTACCATTGATGCTGATTGGCGCGACCACTGGCCAGTAGGGCATGGTTGCGGAAGAACTGCACCAGCGAGCGGGCCGGGAACTGATCCACAAACTCGACCGGAGTGGACCAGATCGCGCCGCACATCGGCATCAGGTAATTGTGGCGGAACCAGTGGCCCAGACGCAGCTGATCGACCAATTCTCCGATCGTGGTGTCGTCGTCACGGGCGGCTGTGGGTGCTTCTTTGCCAAAGCGCAGGATGTCCGCGATCATCTTGTAATAGGCAGGCCGCGCGAGGTTGCGCTTCTGTGCTGTCAGGGTACGCAGGTTGTTCAAACCGTATTCGATACGACCGTTGTCGATGGTGGCGCCAAAGCTCATCTCAGATTTGATGACGGGTACGTTCAGTTCATCGAACAAGCGGGTCAGGTAGGGATAGGTGACATAGTTGAACACAATAAACCCGGTGTCGACCGGCTGATCCCCATTCTTTCCAGCCATGACGGTGCGTGCATGTCCGCCCAGTCGGGGCTCGGCCTCGAACACGGTCACATCGTTGGTTTTGGAGAGATAGTAAGCGGCCGACAGGCCTGAGATACCTGCCCCCACCACTGCGATTTTCTTGCGTGCGCCTCGGGTTTCGTCGAACATACCATCCTCTTTGTGCGACATTTTACAATAGGATACGCAGGAAATGCGGGGGTGGATCAATCGGATTAGAAGTTTTTCGCAAATGCACTATGTTGTGACGTCTGCAGTTTTGATCCAGCGTCTTGTTCAGCCCGTAAAACCTTAGATACAACTGGAATGGCTAGGGCATGAGCAACTTTGAGGGAAAAACCTATTGGATCATCGGTGCCAGCGAAGGGCTGGGCCGAGCGTTGGCCGAGGCGCTGAGCCTTCAGGGCGCGCATCTGATCCTGTCCGCCCGCAATGCCGATCGTCTGGCCGAGGTTTGTTCTGCCTTGCCGAATGCACAAGCTGTACCGTGTGACGTGACCGATCTGGATTCCGTACGCCGCGCTGCGGTTGAGGCTGGGGAAGTGGATGGGGTGGTCTATAACGCCGGGGCCTATGAACCGATGCGTTCAGGCGATTGGGATACCGAGGCCGTGCTGGCGATGACTGATGTGAATTACACGGGTGCCCTGCGGGTGTTGGGTGAGGTTTTGCGCAGGTTCGTACGCAGCGGGCGAGGGGATATCACGCTGATCGGGTCGCTGTCCGGTTATCGCGGCCTGCCAGCGGCGGTAGGGTATGCGGCCAGCAAGGCGGCGTTGATCTCGCTGGCCGAAACCATGCGGTTCGACTTAGCAGGTACGGGGGTGACTGTGCGCATCGTCAACCCGGGCTTTATCAAGACCCGTTTGACCGAGAAGAACAATTTTAAGATGCCGATGCTGATGACGCCCGAAGATGCGGCGGATCGTGTGGTTAAGGCAATGTCACGCCGCCGCTTCCGTACTGATTTCCCAGCACCGTTTTCCTGGCTGGTGCGTCTGATTGACTATCTGCCTGATTGGCTGGTGTATCGCGGAAAATAGACTCTAACAAAACTGTCCCTGACAAAACCAACCCGCCGACATGGTGCCGCCATGGCCGTAAAACAGCCACAGCCGTTCGCCCTGTTCGGTTACCACTACCCAGTAATCCCGCACTCCGCTGCGCCAGTTGGGGTCGTCCAGCCACCATTCCGGCGCAATGCGTTCCGGGCCGGTGGCCTGCGACAGTTGCCAGTCGCGCCCACGCCAACGAAAGGCGCTGGGCACGTTCGGGGTTTCCGGGGCCATTACCGGTTCGGGTTGCCACATCTGCAAGGGGCGCGGGCGTGGCGGGGCAGGCCAGTCGCGCGCCGGTTCCGACCACGCGGCGGCCAGCGTCTGCGCCGTTTTCTCGGGGATATGCGAGGCCGTCGGGTGTCGCCGTGTAATCGCCCCAAGCCCAACCCGTGCGCCCAGCTTGCCGATCAGGTCGTCGACGCTCGTGTTACCTTCCAGCCGGTCCCGTACGGCGCGACGGGCCTCGGCATGGCCTGCCATGGTGCGGGCGTGGATAGGCTCGGTCTGTACCGCCTCGAGCCGTAACATGTCGATGCCATAGCCCGCGTCGATTTTGTCAACTTTCATCTCTAACAAAGGGCGAATACGGTGTTTGTCAAAGGTCGGACGGGCCAGACCGACCTCGATAATCTCGGCCGCCTGATCGGCACGATGCGCCTCAAGCCGCAGGGTGCGGACGCCGCGACCTTTTTCTTCCAACTTGGCGCAGAGCGTGGGCAGCAGCCGATCGATCGCGGCCATGACGTCTTCGATCAGACCGATTGGGTTGGGCAGGGTCATCCGCACTGCAAAGCGATGCGGCGGGCGCGCGGGCGAAACCGGTTCGGGTGCGCTACCCATCGCCTGATCCAGCCGCAGCACCAGCCCGCGCCCGAACCGCCGCGCCAGAGAGGCACGCGGCTGGCCCAGCAGATCGCCGATCCGGCGCAGGCCCAGCCGGTTCAGCTGCGCGACCACCTGATCCTCGAGCCGCAGTGCTGCAATGGGCAGAGGGCTGAGCGCGCCATAGGACTGCCCCGGGGCTGCAATCCGTGCGCCACCGCCCAAGGCCATCACCTGCGGCGCGGCGCCACCTTTGGTCCAGTGCCGCCGCTTGGTGGCGCGGGCGCGGGTGGCGCGGGCCTCTTGGCTGATGGCGTCGCCGTTGCGGTCGGACGTGGCCTCTTGCCCCGCGTATCGCGCCAGCGCCCAGGCCGCGCCCAGCGTGTCGGCGATGCCCATCTGCACGCTCAGACCCATATCGGCGCAGTCGATCTCAAGGACGCTCAGCAGTGCTTCTTCGCCACCGAACAAATGGGCGCAACCCGATAGGTCGACAATCAGCCCGTCCGGCGTTTCCTCAGCCACCCAAGGGCTGAACTTGCCCGCCCAGCGGCGCAAAGCGGTCAGAAAAGCCGCTTCGGCAGGGACATTGCGGGGGCGCGTCACAAGGTTCGCGCACATGGCATGAGCGTCGCGTACCGGCTGGCCCACGCGCAGCCCGGCGGCTTGCGCCTCGGCGTTCAGCGAGGTGACAACCTGCATGTTCGCTTGCTCGGCCACCACGGCCAAAGGCCCATCCTGCAGGCCCCGCGCAGCGCGGACCAGCCGTTCAGCCCCCAGACGGGGAAACCAGAGTGAGAGTATTCGGCGTTTGGGCATCGGCAGACATCAAAAATGTTCCCATTTTGTTCTTACCGTAGAATCAAGCCCTGAGTCCACGCTTACCCGCAGCTCAGACGCTGAATGATCCCGGTGCCGTTGACGAACACGTTTAAACGGTCGATCCGGTAATCTTGTGTGGCCAAATCATCCGGCCCCAGCACGCGCGAACGTTCGGGCAGCGCAGCTTGAATAGTTGAGACCGGCTGACCAATGGAATCGGCAAAGGGTTCCCCCTTGCAAAAGGCCAGATCGACCGGTGCATTCTCGGGCGCAAGGCGGGCGTCTTCCGGCGCGGGAGATGTCTCGGCGCAGGCGCTCAGCAGGATCAGGATCGAGATAAAACGGCGCATTGGCGTTCCTCTTTGGGGCAATGTCGTTTCTGCAATATCAAAACATTAGCCAATCTGTCACTAAAGCGCAGTTGAAAACGCCCTGCGATTGACGCAGGGTCGGGTCAAAGAAGACAGGGAGACAACGATATGCGTACCCGTGCCGCCGTTGCCGTTCAGGCCGGCAAACCCTTGGAAGTGATGGATGTGAACCTCGAAGGCCCCAAAGCGGGCGAGGTTCTGGTGGAAATCAAGGCCACTGGCATCTGCCACACCGATGAATTCACCCTGTCGGGTGCCGACCCCGAGGGTCTGTTCCCGGCGATTCTGGGCCACGAAGGCGCGGGTGTGGTGGTCGAAGTCGGCCCGGGTGTGACCAGCCTGAAGCCGGGCGACCACGTGATCCCGCTCTACACCCCCGAATGTCGCGAGTGTGAATACTGTCTGCACCCCAAGACCAACCTGTGTCAGGCGATCCGCGAGACCCAAGGAAAGGGCCTCATGCCCGATGGCACCTCGCGCTTTTCAACGCTGGATGGTGATCCGATTCTGCACTACATGGGCTGCTCGACCTTCTCAAACCACACGGTTCTGCCCGAGATCGCGCTGGCCAAGGTGCGTGAGGACGCGCCGTTCGACAAGATTTGCTACATCGGCTGCGGCGTCACCACCGGCATCGGTGCGGTGATCAATACCGCCAAGGTCGAGATTGGCAGCCGTGCCATCGTGTTTGGTCTGGGCGGCATTGGCCTGAACGTGATTCAGGGCCTGCGACTGGCCGGAGCTGATCAGATCGTCGGCGTCGACCTGAACCCGTCGAAGGTGGAAATGGCCACCAAGTTTGGCATGACCGATTTCGTGAACCCGAAAGAGGTCGAAGGCGATCTGGTCCCCTATCTGGTCAACCTGACCAAGGGTGGCGCGGACTATACCTTCGACGCCACCGGCAATGTCGGCGTGATGCGCGACGCGTTGGAATCGGCCCACAAGGGCTGGGGTGAATCGATCATCATCGGCGTGGCGCCTGCGGGGGCCGAGATCTCGACCCGACCGTTCCAGTTGGTCACCGGCCGTTCCTGGCGCGGTACGGCCTTTGGCGGTGCACGAGGCCGGACGGATGTGCCCAAAATCGTCGACTGGTACATGGACGGCAAGATCGAGATCGACCCGATGATCACCCACACCATGGGTCTGGACGACATCAACCACGGCTTCGACCTGATGCATAAGGGCGAAAGCATCCGGTCAGTGGTAGTCTACTGATAAAATTGAAGTAATTGCACGGGGCAGGCTTTTGCCTGCCCCATTTCGCTCTTACATTCCTCAATACAAATAATATTTGCGTTGAGGGATTGAAGTGACCACAGGAAGTACGGACCGTCTTGCGGTTTTGATTGATGCGGACAATGTACCGGCAAAACATGCAGCCGGCATCTTCGAAGAAATCGCCAAGTTGGGCGAAGCTGACTTAAGAAGAATTTACGGAGATTTCTCCAACGGATCACCGCAAGGTTGGGATGCCCAATCATTGGCGGAATACGCCATCCTTGCCCATCAGCAGTTTGCGAATACAACCGGCAAGAACTCCAGCGATATCGCGCTGGTGATTGACGCGATGGATATTTTGTATACCGGGCGATTCAGCGGTTTTGTTCTAGTATCCTCAGACAGCGATTTCACCCGGCTTGCCAGTCGCATCCGCGAACAGGGGGTGAGCGTATTCGGGATTGGCGAGGAGAAGGCACCTTGGGCGTTCAAGGCCGCGTGCAACCGCTACATTTCAATTGAGAATATCAAAAGGGCACCTGTCCCTGTCTTACCCTCGATCAAAACGGGCGAGGTGAAAGAAAAACAAAGCCTAAATCATGCATTTCAACTGATCCGAAATGTAGTCAACACTACAAATGATCCCGATGGGTGGGCGACTTTGCCCTTTGTTGAACGGCAATTGGGTAAGATTTACCCAGACTTTGATCCGCGCAGCTATGGTTACCGGAAACTGAGTGATCTGGTTCGCGGTCTTGGTCGCTTCGACGAAGCGGATGTTCATGGTAATTTTCGGATGAGATATTCAGAGAAGTAATCTGCGTGTCACTCCCCCGGCCGTGACGCCCCGGTATCCGACCGCGGTGACCGTACCCGCAAAACCGGGGTGTTGACCGATGACGTATTGGCCCGGCTCTCGCGCCAGACGACGAACACCCCGGATGCGATGATGATGCTGGCTCCGACGGCGACCCAAGCATCGGGCTTTTCGCCGAAAAAGATCATACCAAACAGAGTGGCCCAGATAATCTGACTGTATTGGCTGGGCGCAATGACACCGGCAGGCGCGGCGCGATAGGCGAGGATGATCAGGTGCTGCGCGATGACCGAGAACACGCCGACCAGTGCCATCATCGCCAGATGCAGCAGCGAGGGCGGCAGATATACGGCGGGTTGGGCAAGGCTCATCGCTACAATGGCCAGCAGCATCGGATATAGGATCAACACGGCCGAGCGTTCCTCATTCCCGATCTTGCGCACCAGAACGGACGCAAAGGCGCTGCAGAACGCGGCCGTCAGGGCGGCAAGATGGCCTAGCGTTATATCCGTGGCACCGGGACGCAAGACGATCAGCACTCCGATCAGGCCAACGCCGACGGCTGCCCAACGTTGGGCGCGGACGACTTCTCCCAATATCGGAATCGACAGAACGGTGACGATCAGGGGAAATGAGAACAGCAGCGAGTAGACCTCGGCCAGCGGCAGAACCGAAAAGGAATAGAATGCGCAGACCATGGACGTGACCATCAGGGCCGAGCGCAGCAGCACTAGCCACGGGTGATGCGGCAGGAAATTTCCGGTTGTCCGGTCGGTCAGGATCGTCACCGCCATCGGCACAAAGGAAAACAGCGTGGCGAAAAAGATGATCTGCATCACCGAATAGGTGCCGCCCAGCACTTTGATCAGCGCGTCATGGCTGGCAAAGACGGCAAAGCCTGCAAACGCATAGCCAAGGCCCCGGAGGGTGGTGTTCTGAGTGCTCATGGATCGGCCTCGGGTGATGTCGGTGTGGTGGCGCTATGCCGTAGCAGCGCAAAGGGCTGTCTTGCCCTTGAGTAAACCCATTTGGCCGGTCCGCATAGCCCCTATTTTACCGCTAACATCGCAAGGCCGCCATGTCGTGGGATCAACGCAGGATCGGCGGGGCGTCCTTGGGTTGGCGCGCCGATTGCACACCGACCTTCATGCCGACACCGATGCGCCGGGCTAGCGCGACCCACGGGGTTGCCGTTTCCGGCGGCAGGGTTTGGCGGGCGACTTCTTCGAACAGGTCTAGCCAGTGGGCGAACATCTCGGGCTTTACGTCAGGCCGCTCGATATGGACCCGCTGTGGATTGCCGTCATAGCTACGCTCGAACAGGATAGCGTTGCGCCAGAAGGCGGCGATCTTTTCCTCATGCGCGGGCCAGTCGGTGACATGGTTGGCGAAGATCGGACCCAGTACGGCATCCTCGCGCACGCGGGCATAGAATGCACGGACCTGCGCGTTGATCTGATCGGGCGTTGCCGGGAAGCGCGGCGGCAAGATGGGTCTGGTCATGAAAGTACCGGGATTCGACTCTGTTTCCGGCCAATATCCGGTTCAGCGGTTATGTAACAGGCGTGGTTTTGTCGCGCGGGTCCGGTGTCAGCAGATGTCGCAGCAGGGCCACTGGATGCGCCTTGAGGCTGAGGCGGGTGGCCACGTAATCCTCGACCACCTGTTCGCCCAATGTCATCTGCGGCAAATAGGCTTCGGGTTCCTCCAGCGCCTCGCCTTCCAGGTCCTGCGAGAACAGCGGCAAGGGTTTCGCAGTCGCAATCGCCTTGGCCTGCCACAGCGCCTCGCGCCGGGTCAGGTCGCAGGCGGCGAAGGCATCAGCCTCGGCCAGCCGTTCGATCACCGAGGGCCCAAGGCCCGCCCGGCGCCAGACATCGTCGATCTGATGGTAGCCATTGCCGCGCGCGGCGGTCAGCCAGCTGGCGTCCTCTTCACTCAGCCCCTTGATCTGGCGGAACCCCAGCCGCAGGGCCAGTCCGCCATGGCCGTCGGGTTCCATCACATTGTCCCAGAAGCTGGCATTGATGCAGACCGGGCGGACCTGAACCCCGTGTTCGCGCGCATCTCGCACAATCTGGGCGGGCGCATAGAACCCCATCGGCTGTGAATTCAGTAGCGCGCAGGCGAAGATGCCCGGGTGGTGGCATTTGATCCAGGCCGAGGCATAGACCAGCAGCGCAAAGCTGGCCGCGTGGCTTTCGGGGAAGCCGTAAGAGCCGAACCCCTCGATCTGCGAGAAGCAGCGCTCGGCAAAATCGCCCTCATAGCCGTTGCGTTTCATCCCGCGCAGGAACAACGCGCGGAATTCGCTGACATTGCCATGTTTCTTGAAGGTCGCCAGTGAACGGCGCAGCCGGTCGGCCTGTTCCGGGGTGAAACCTGCGCCGACGATGGCGATCTGCATCGCCTGTTCCTGAAACAGCGGCACGCCCAGCGTTTTGCCCAGCACCTCACCCAATTCGTCCGAGGGGAAGCTGACCTCCTCCTCTCCGTTCCGGCGGCGGATATAGGGGTGGACCATGTCGCCCTGAATGGGGCCGGGGCGGATGATGGCGACCTCGATCACCAGATCATAGAAATTGCGCGGCCGCATCCGGGGCAGGAAGTTCATCTGCGCCCGGCTTTCCACCTGAAACACGCCGATACTATCGGCCTTGCACAGCATGTCATAGATCGCTGGGTCTTCGGGCGGCAGGGTGGCGAGTGTATAGCTGGTCTGGTGGTGCTGACCGATCAGATCGAACGCCTTGCGGATACAAGTGAGCATCCCAAGGCTGAGCACATCGACCTTGAGGATACCCAACGAGTCGATGTCGTCCTTGTCCCAGCAGATGACCGTGCGGTCCTCCATCGTGGCGTTTTCGATGGGGACAAGTTCGTCCAACCGCCCCTCGGTGATGATGAAACCGCCGACGTGCTGAGACAGGTGACGGGGGAAGCCGTCGATCTCATAAACTAGCATTAGAGTCTGTTTTAATCGCCGATCATTAGGATCGAGGCCGATTTCACGCATCCGTTCCGCTTCAAGCCCGGCGGCTGAGAAGAAGCCCCAGAGCTGGGACGAAAGTGCCGAAATGGTGTCCTCGGTCAGGCCCATGGCGCGGCCAACCTCACGAATGGCACGTTTGCCGCGATAGTGGATCACGGTGGCGCAGAGGCCGGCGCGATGGCGGCCATAGCGGTCATAGATGTGCTGGATCACTTCCTCGCGGCGTTCATGTTCGAAATCCACGTCGATATCGGGCGGTTCATCGCGGGCTTCTGAGACGAACCGTTCGAAGACCATAGTCCCCAGCTCGGGGCTGACTTCGGTGATGCCGAGACAGAAACACACCACCGAATTGGCCGCAGACCCGCGCCCCTGGCAGAGAATATCGCGCGAACGGGCGAATTTGACGATGTCGCGCACGGTAAGGAAGTAGGGCTCGTATTTCAGCTTGCCGATCAGGTTGAGCTCATGCGCCAGCATCTTCTTGGCCTTTTCCGACGCACCCGCCGGATAGCGCCATTTCAACCCCTCATGCGCCAGACGGTGCAGGCGTTCGGTCGGGGTCTCCTGCTCGCTGCCCTCGCTGGGGTATTCGTAGCGCAGCTCATCAAGCGAGAAGGTGAGTTGTTCGCTGAGTTCATGGGCGCGAGTGACAGCGCCTTCATGCCCCTTGAAGATGCGCAGCATTTCAGGTTCCGAACGCAGGCGTTGTTCGCCATTGGCCAGTGCGTCTCGGCCCAGGTCATCCACCTTGCGGCGCAGGCGGATGGCGGTCAGTACGTCACCCAGCTTGCGGCGTGTCCCGTGGTGCATCAGCGGCGTGGCGCTGGCGAGAGTGGGGATACCGAGCTGCTGTGATTCAGTCTCTAATAAAGAGAAATAAGTGCTGTCCGCGCCATCATACCGGGGGTGCATCAGTAGATGCATCCGCCCGGCAAAGCGGCGCGTCAGCTGTTGCGCCGGTGTCCGCCAGGCGTCCGCGCCGCCCGGAGACAGTGTCGCTTGTGGCCAGAGAAGCAGGTGGAGGTCGTCGGAGAACTCCAGCAGGTCGGACAGGTGCAGGATGCAATCGCCTTTCTCGGCGCGCAGACGGCCTTTGGACAGGATACGGCACAGGTTGGCCCAGCCCTGTCGGTTCAGGGGCAGGGCGGTGACGATGGGCGCATCGGTGAAGATCAGCCGGGCCGCCGGGATCAGGCGAGGCACCTCGTGGATTGGGTGCGAGGGTGGTTTGGGAATGTGATCGGGGCAGGGTGGGCCGATTGAGGTGTTATGCGCCTCCCACTCCAGCCGCTCGCGGACCTTGCGTGCGATCTCACGCGCTTGGGTATGGGCGCGGACGATCCCAGCCACCGAGTTGTCATCGGCTATCGCGATGGCAGGCAGGCCGAGGGTAACGGCACGCTCCATGTATTCCTCGGGGTGAGAGGCCCCGGTGAGAAAGGTGAAGTTGGACGTGATCGACAGCTCGGCATACATGGCGATTCCGTATTATATTCACGTTTTGTTCTTTTTCGAGTCCTTTGCGCAGGAACCGGGTCGATTGAGAATTTCCGGGTGGGCATGATTAAAGAAAAGGAGACCCGATATGTTCAAAATTACTGCACTGCCCACTGAAGAGGTGCGCGCCCTTCAGGCCGGTCACCCGGATGCTTATGGCGCTGCGCCAGAGCGCGCGACATCCACAGGCAAAGGCAATCCATGCCGCCATTGCCTGCAGAACATTCCCGAGGGCGATAAAATGTTGATATTAGCACACCGGCCTTTTTTAGAGACACATCCTTACGCGGAAACGGGTCCGATATTTCTATGCGCTAAACAATGTGAGCGGTACGAAGGGGAAGGGCTGCCTGAAATTCTGACCACGTCGCCCGACTATCTGATCAAGGGATATGGCCACGATGACCGGATCGTCTATGGCACCGGAGCGATCACGCCCACAGACCGGATTGCCGCTGCGGTCACTGACATCTTTGCCCGCCCCGATGTGAGCTATATCCACGTCCGATCCGCGCGGAACAATTGCTATCAGGCCCGAATCGACCGGGTTTAAAGCTTGACCCGATGCATACCCCGGCGCGGCTGATCCTGATCGTCGGCCGGGGTTTCATTTGCGCCAGAGGAAGTGAGCGCGAGGAAGACATCTTCAAGATCCGCTTCCTCGGTGCGGACGTCGCGGATACGGATGCCTGCGGCACGCACGGATTCCAGAACTTGCTCGGCACTGGTCTGGGCACTGCGATACTGCAGCACCAGAGTGCCATCGTCACGCAAAGCGGCCTCAACACCTTCGGTTGCGGGCAAACCTACAACCGGACTGTCCGGCGCAATCACCATGGTGCGGCTATCCACCCGACCCAACAGGTTGGCGGTGCTGTCCTGCGCGATTTTTTCGCCGTGGTTGATGATCGCGATCTCGTCACACATTTCCTGCGCTTCTTCCAGATAATGAGTGGTCAGGATGATGGTCATGCCCTGTTCGTTCAGCTTGCGCACATTGGCCCACAGCATCTGACGCAGTTCGATATCCACGCCCGCCGTCGGTTCATCCAGCACAAGAATCTTAGGGTGGTGCACCAGCGCCTTGGCCAGCAACAGCCGCCGCCGCATCCCGCCCGAGAGCGTTCGGGCATAGGCCTCGGCCTTGTCGCTGAGGCCCACCAGCTCCAGAATCTCATCGCTGCGACGCTGCACTTTGGGCACGCCATAGAGGCCGGCCTGCACCTCAAGCGCACCGCGCGGAGTAAAGAAAGGGTCGAGGTTCAGCTCTTGCGGCATCACGCCAATGGCAGCGCGTGACTGGCGCGGGCTCTGATCCTGATCGTAGCCCCAGATCGACACATTGCCTGAGGTCTTCACCACCAGCCCGGCCAGAATGTTGATAAGGGTCGATTTGCCTGCCCCGTTCGGCCCTAGCAGGCCAAAGACCGACCCGCGCGGTACGGTCAGGTCAATGCCTTTCAATGCGCTTTTCTCGGGCTGGCCCCTGCCGCCGCGATAGGTTTTTCGCAGCCCTTCGATCCTGATTGCCGCATCACGCATGTGGCCCTTGCCCCCGGTTTGCTCATCGCTCATAAACGCACCTAATGCATGCCCGCGAGGCCGACAACCGAAGAAGGATCGCCAGCCGTGACAATCGAAGCGCCGGAAACCAAGATCGTCGAAACCGCCCGTGTTGCCTGTGACGGTGGCGAAGGCGCGTTGGGCCATCCGCGCGTCTGGCTGCAAATCCCCGAGGATATTGGTTGGGTCGAATGCCCCTATTGCGACTGCAAATTCGTTTTGAAGGGCGTTGACGCAGGCCGTTGAAAAGCAATCTGTGCGGTCCATTCGGAATCGTTATTTTTGATTACGCCCGGTCCATTTCCGGTTCGTGCAGCTTGGAGGTTTGATGCTGTTTGCACTTAAGCAATTGCAGCTAACTGATCAGGACTTGTTGGCCAAAGGGGGCCACCGCGATGTGTATGCCTGCCCCGATCAGCCAATGCTTCTGGTTAAAGTGACGCGCCCGCGGACACGCAAGAATCGATCCTTTGCCAAACGGGTGGTACGGCGGCTTTTGCCCGATTCCACGTATCGAAACGCTCTCAAGGAAATCGAATCCGAGATGAAGGCGGCGCTGAAAAGCGGCCCTGATATTGCGCAACTGCCATTGGCGCGTTGTTTTGGCATCGTGCAGACAAATGTCGGCCCTGGGGTGGTTGTCGAACGGATACAGACGGAAAACGGGGATTTGGCCCGCCACTTGTCCTGGATGTGTAAACAGGGACTTTTGAACGATGAAAGTCTGCAAGACCTCAACCGGTTCGTGCAGAAGCTATTTAAGCTTCAGGTCGTGGGCCGTGACATCCACGCGGAAAACATTGTCTACGGGCTGCGCGATCACACCCGGATGTTTTTCCTGATCGATGGGTACGGAGAGCGAAACCTTGTTCCGCTACGGTCCCTGAGTCGCCAGTTGAATGACCGCTCACTGAACAAGCAGATGCAGCTTATTGCCGATCAGACGGGGCTGCGCTGGGATGCGGCACGCAGGGTGTTTAGCTTAAACTAGGCGGCCGCATCAGCAGTTTGTTTGTGTTCTGTGCTGGTCACCTGCACGGCCCTGTGGCAGAACCGTTCCCAACAAGAACGGAGCGCGTACATGAGCAATTTCGGAAAAGGATGTCATCTGCATCTGATCGACGGATCAGCCTTTATTTTTCGGGCCTATCACGCGCTGCCGCCTCTGACGCGGAAATCCGACGGGTTGCCGATTGGTGCTGTGTCCGGGTTCTGCAACATGTTGCAGAAATATGTCGAAGGAAATGCCGGGCCGGACGCGCCGACCCATGTGGCGGTGATTTTCGACAAGGGATCGCACACCTTCCGCAATGACTTGTATGACCAATACAAGGCCAATCGCGAGGCGATGCCCGAAGACCTGCGCCCGCAAATGCCGCTAACGCGTGAGGCGACGCAGGCGTTCAACATCGCCTGCAAAGAGCTTGAGGGCTATGAAGCCGATGACATCATCGCAACCCTGGCGGTTCAGGCGCGGGATGCGGGCGGGCGCGTCACCATCGTCAGCTCGGACAAGGACCTGATGCAGCTGGTCGGTGGCGGCGTGGAAATGCTGGACGCGATGAAGAACAAGCGCATCGACCGCGATGGCGTGTTCGAAAAGTTCGGTGTTGGGCCGGAACGAGTGGTGGACGTGCAGGCGCTGGCTGGGGACAGCGTCGATAACGTGCCGGGTGCGCCGGGCATCGGAATCAAGACGGCGGCGCTGCTGATCAACGAATATGGCGATCTGGAAACGCTGTTGGACCGCGCGGAAGAGATCAAACAGCCCAAGCGTCGCCAGACTTTGATTGAAAAACGCGACCAGATCGAGCTGTCGAAAAAACTGGTGCAACTGGACGAACAGACTCCGCTGGAATTCACTCTGGACGATCTTGAGGTGAAAGAGCCTGAGCCAGACACCCTGCTGGGTTTTTTGGCCGAGATGGAATTCCGCACCCTCACCAAACGGATCGCCGACAAGCTGGGGGCCGAAGCCCCGGTGATTGCAGATGCGCCGGCGCCTGTAGTCGAAGAGACCGAAGCTGATGCTATTCCGTTTGATGCATCAAAATACGAATGCGTGCGCGATGCGGGTGCGCTGCAAAAGTGGATAGATCAGGCGTATGAGCGCGGCTGGGTTGCGGTGGATACCGAAACCACTGGATTGAATGAAATGATCGCCGATCTGGTTGGCATTTCTCTGTGCGTTGAGTCGGGTGAGGCCTGTTACATCCCGCTGATCCATCGTCAAAGCGCAACGGATGATCTGTTCGGAACAGATGCGCTGGCCGAGGGTCAGATGCCGCTGGATGAGGCTCTAACACTGTTGAAACCGATATTCGAGGATCCGTCGATCCTGAAAATCGGGCAGAACATGAAATACGACGCCAAGATATTTAAGCGCTACGGCGTCGATGTAGCCCCGATTGATGACACCATGCTGATGTCCTATGCCATGCATGGGGGCGAGCACGGGCATGGCATGGATACCCTGTCAGAGCGGTATCTGAGCCACACGCCGATCCCGATCAAACCGCTGCTGGGCTCGGGTAAGTCAGCGATTACCTTCGACAAGGTGCCGATTGACGAAGCCACCGCCTATGCCGCCGAAGATGCGGATATCACTCTGCGCCTGTGGAAACTGTTCAAGCCGCAGCTGCATCAGGTGCAGGTGACGACGGTTTATGAAACGCTCGAACGTCCGTTGGTGCCGGTTCTGGCCGAGATGGAGATGCACGGCATCAAGGTTGACCGCGATGTGCTGTCGCGCATGTCAAACGCCTTTGCCCAGAAAATGGCCGGATTAGAGGCTGAAATCCACGAACTGGCGGGCGAAAACTTCAACGTCGGCTCGCCCGCGCAGCTGGGCGAGATTCTGTTCGACAAGATGGGTCTGGAAGGTGGCAAGAAGGGCAAGACCGGGAAATATTCGACCGGCGCCGATATTCTTGAGGACCTGGCGACCGAGCATGAATTGCCGCGTCGCGTGCTGGATTGGCGGCAGCTGTCCAAGCTGAAATCGACTTACACGGATGCGCTGCAAACCCATATCAACCCCGATACGGGGCGAGTGCATACATCTTATTCGATAACCGGGGCCAACACCGGGCGTCTGGCCTCGACCGACCCGAACCTGCAGAACATTCCAGTGCGCACCGAGGAAGGCCGCCGCATCCGCGAGGCGTTTATTGCCGAGCCGGGAAATGTGCTGGTCAGCCTCGACTATAGCCAGATCGAACTACGGATTCTGGCGCATATCGCGGATATTTCAGCTCTGAAACAGGCGTTTTCCGATGGGTTGGACATTCACGCCATGACCGCGTCCGAGATGTTCGATGTGCCGCTGGATGAGATGACGCCGGATATCCGCCGTCAGGCCAAGGCGATCAACTTTGGTGTGATCTATGGCATTTCGGGCTTTGGACTGGCGCGCAACCTGCGTATTCCGCGGGCCGAGGCACAGGGGTTCATCGACCGGTATTTTGAACGTTTCCCGGGTATCCGGAAGTACATGGATGACACTGTCGCCTTTGCCAAGGAACATGGCTACGTACAGACGCTGTTCGGCCGCAAAATTCACACGCCTGAAATCAACGCCAAGGGGCCGCATGCGGGGTTCTCGCGCCGGGCGGCGATCAACGCTCCGATTCAAGGCACGGCGGCGGATGTAATCCGGCGCGCGATGGTGCGGATGCCGGGCGCGATCAATGGATTGCCCGCCAAGATGCTGTTGCAAGTACACGACGAATTGCTGTTCGAAGTGGCTGAGGACGCGGTGGATCAGGTCATTGGCGTGGCGCGCGACGTGATGGAGGGTGCCTCGGATCCGGCGGTGAAGCTGGACGTGAAGCTGAGCGTGGATGCCGGGCAAGGGGCCAACTGGGCGGAAGCGCACTAGTTGTTTTGCACGAGGGCGTCGCTGCTCATCAGGCCCGACGGGCCCTCTTCGCAGCGGGTCAGTCCTGCGGCCTCACCATGCGGTTGACCAGCCATTGCACTGCAGGCCCGAACACTAGGATGACCGTGAAGGCGATGGGCCAGCTGAACACCCAGGATGCCATCCAATCGCCGATGGCGGCAGATGAGAACCCGATGGCTTTGAAGGTGGCGATCCCGGTCACCATGCAGGACATCATCCCGGACATGATCAGGCTGAACAAAATGCGGGAAAATCGGGCAGGGATCATGGCAGGTGTCCTGATGGTCGAGATGCCCTGATGTGCGGTATTTCCTGTCAAAACGCCAGAGTTAACCTTGCATCCATGCAAGACTGTCGGGTGTACGAAGAGTCGAGGGCGTGTATTCGGCGCTGACCCAACCGGAATAGCCTGACGCATCCACGGCCTTGAACAAGCCCTGAAAATCCGTTGGGCCGCGCCCCGGTTCGCATCGGTCGGGGGCGGCGCCGATCTGGGCGTGAATGATCCGAGGGTGAAAACGATCCCAGACGGCTTGCGCGTCGTTGTGGATCATATGGGCGTGGAAACTGTCGAATTGCAGACCGACATTCGGACGGTTCACACGGTCCAGCACCTGTATCGCCAAATCGTAGTCGTTCAGAAAGTAACCAGGCTGGGAAACAGGGTTCAGCGGTTCGATCGTGAATTGCTGTTGTGGGGCAAAATCCGCGGCCCATTGCAGGTTAAGCACGAAACATTCCAGCGCGTCAGGACCTGAGGAATATCCGGACATGATGTGGATCAGGTCCGGGCGTAGAACCTCGGCATAACGCAGGACGCGGCGGATATCGGACTGGAAACGCGCTTCACTTCCGGGCACAGCGGCATAGCCGGGCTCACCCCCGGTGTAGTTGGGCGGTGGCGCATTGATCAAAACCAGGTCCAGCCCGTTTGCCAACAGGGCGCGGCGTGTCTCTTTGGCGGCCAGCTCATAGGGAAACAGAATCTCGACCGCTTTGAACCCGGCATCGGCAGCCGCCTGAAAACGTTCCAGATACGGCAGCTCGGCAAAGAGTAGTGAGATGTTGGCGGCGAATTTAGGCATTGACGGTCTCGGGCAGTTTCTGGCCGGACCATAGCCGGGCAGCGATTTGCGGGGAAGGGGACCAAAAACGACAGATTGTCGAAAATCGGCCAGATCGCCCCGATTAAATCAGAGACCTTTGGGGCAACGCGGCGAATCATTTTTGCGCGCCGTGCCAACAGAAGGTTTGAATACAATGGCAATGAGCCCTGAACCCGTGCGCGGGAACGCTCTTTCGATGTCTACAGGTCGGAATTCCGCCTTGTCCGGCAATGGCTTGGCGGTGGCCTCAATGTTGACTTGGGCGGCCGGATTTCCGGCAGCCGAAGTGCTGTTGCAGACTTGGCCGCCCGTGGCGCTATTCGCCGCGCGGCTGGCGCTGGCGGTGGCGGTCATGGTGCCGATCTGGTTGTTAATCGATGGGCCGCGTCGGGTACTGAACGCCCGCTGGATGCGTGCGATGACGGTTGGCGGGATTGGAATTGGGTTTGGCATGTTCCTGTTGATCGTGGCGCAGAAAGTGACCGATCCGGTGACGGTCGCGATCATCGCGTCTTGTGCGCCGCTGATGGCGACCCTGTTGGAACTGGCCGCGGGAACACGACGGTTAAGCTGGAACTTCGCGCTGGGCGTGCTGGTGTCAATTATTGGCGGGCTGATTGCAACCAGCGCGGTGGCTCCGGCGCAGCTAGGTTTGGGTGCTGCTCTTGCGATTCTGGCCACTGCCTTGTTCTGCTGGGCCAGCATGGCAACCGCGCGGGACTTTCCCGAATTAAGCCAAACAGGCCGTGCCACGATCACCTTTGTCGGAGGATTGGTCATGGCCTCGGTCATGCTGTCTGGTGCGGCGCTGTTAGGAATGGAATTCATGCCAGCAACCGCTTTTGACATGCAGCAGGCCGGGATGCTGGTGATCTACGCGCTGATTGCGATGGGGCTGAGTCAAGTATTCTTCATCGCTTCTGTTGGAAGGCTGGGCGTGGCCTTGTCCTCATTCCATATCAACATTGCACCGTTCTACGTGATGGTAATCATGGTGATGCTGGGCGAGGAGTGGAACAGCACCCGAGCGCTGGGTGCTGGCATCGTCGCGGTCGCCGTGGTTCTGGCGCAGGATCGCCGGGTCGCGCGGCGGGCTTAGTCTGGCAGATCCTCGGACAGGATCAGCGGAAAAAACTGCCCGCCCGACCAGACGCCGAACCAGCCGTCCTGGTGTTGGCCAAGCTCGACGAGGCGGTAGAAACTTTTGCGGTCGATGCGCGCCTCAAGATTGGCGCGCACCAATATATAAGGCGACGGCTCCTCTGTTTCCTTATCAATGACAATGCGGATGGGGTGGTCCGGCCCGGCTACCGCCTGATCGTCGACTTGCGTGGTAAAGGTCAAGTTTTGCGTCATATAATCACCTTCGGCGTCGAAATCGACGGCGACAAAAGGCGCGTCTTCAACGATGATTCCCACCTTTTCCACCGGGGTTACCAGAAAATACTTCCCGTCTTCTTTCTTAAGAATTGAAGAAAATAGCTTCACTAGCTCGAACCTGTTGATGGGTGACCCTAAGTAACTCCATGACCCATCTTTTGCGATCCGGATGTCCAGATCGCCGCAAAACGGAGGATTCCACAGGTGAACGGGCGGCAAACCCTTGGATTTGGTTGCTTTGACTGATGCCGCCAGACCATCTGGCGAAGGGGTCACAGGTTTTTGTCCGCTCATTGCTTTTGCCATTTCCTCTCAGCGCGATACACTTCAACCATAATAGTCCACGGAAGGGAAAGTCATGACCGAACCTGCCGACCTCGTGTCCGAGATCGAAGCGCTGGAAAACAAGCTGCAAGAGGCCAAGGCCTCGATCACCCGTCGCTTTATCGGACAGGAACGGGTTGTTGACCTGACCCTGACCGCGCTGTTGTGCGGTGGTCACGCTTTGTTGATCGGTCTGCCGGGGCTGGGCAAAACGCGGCTGGTTGAAACCCTGTCGACTGTTATGGGTCTGCATGGCAACCGTATCCAGTTCACGCCCGACCTGATGCCCGCCGATATTCTGGGGTCCGAGGTTCTGGACACCGCCGATGACGGCACCCGTCATTTCCGGTTCATTTCTGGCCCGATCTTTTGCCAGCTGCTGATGGCAGATGAGATCAACCGCGCCAGCCCGCGGACCCAGTCGGCATTGCTGCAGGCGATGCAGGAACGCACCGTGACAGTGGCGGGTGAGGATCGCTCGCTGGGTGAGCCGTTCCACGTTCTCGCCACACAGAACCCGATTGAACAAGAGGGCACCTATCCGCTGCCCGAGGCACAGTTGGACCGTTTCCTTGTGCAGATCGACGTCGAATACCCGGATCGTGAGACCGAACGCGATATCCTGCTGGCGACCACGGGCGTCGAAGAAGATGTCGCGCATGAGATTTTCACCAAAGATGAATTGCTGGCCGCACAGGTTCTGTTGCGCCGTATGCCGGTGGGGGATTCGGTTGTGGAACTGATCCTTGATCTGGTCCGCGCGTTCCGCCCCGATGAGGCGGGTGTGTCCGAACGTGTCGCCGAAACCGTCGCCTGGGGTCCCGGTCCCCGTGCGGCTCAGGCGCTAATGATGACGGTGCGGGCCCGCGCGATGTTGCACGGGCGCCTGGCACCGAATGCCGAGGACGTATTGGATATGGCCCGCCCGGTGCTCAGCCATCGGATGGCGCTGAACTTCGCGGCGCGGGCGCGCGGCGATAGCCTGGCCGAACTGATCGACTCGACGGCTGCCGGATTGATCCGCACCGAGGCTGCGGCGTGAATGCCGCGCTGACCCTTCGCGAAAGATCCGAGGCCGAGGCGTCACGGCTGCCGCCCCTTTTGGCACGTGCTGAACATCTGGCTGGGACCGTATTGTTGGGCGATCACGGGCGCAGACGCTCGGGCCTTGGCGACGACTTCTGGCAATACCGCCCGGCGCAGATCGGCGACAGTCGTCGGATGATCGACCACAGGCGTTCGGCCCGCGGGGATCAGCAATTTGTGCGCGAACGGGAATGGCAGATCGCGCAATCGGTGATGCTGTGGGTGGATCAGGGGGCCTCGATGCGGTTTGCGTCCGACAAGTCTCTGCCCACAAAATCCGACCGGGCACGCTTGCTGGGGTTAGCAACGGCCATTCTTCTTGTACGCGGAGGTGAGCGTGTGGGCCTGACCGGCACGACCCTGCCGCCCCGGCGTGGCAACGCGCAGATTATCCGGCTGGCTGAGGCGTGGTCCGAGGATGCGCAGGCGGATTATGCCCCGCCCGAACACCGCGCCATGATCCCGCATGCCCGTGCCGTGTTTATTTCCGATTTCCTAGGGCCTTTAGACGAGGTCGAACTGGCCCTGACCAAAGCCGCTGATCGCGGCGTGCGCGGCGTTCTGCTGCAGGTGCTTGATCCGGGAGAAGAGAGTTTTCCCTATCGCGGGAGGACCATATTCGAAAGTGTCGGCGGATCGGTGCGGCATGAAACCCTCAAGGCGGGTGAGTTGCGCGAGCGCTATCTGGACCGCCTTGCCAAACGTAAGGATGCACTGACACAGCTCTGCCGCGCGACCGGATGGCAGCTTGGCTTGCATCACACCGGTGACAGTGCGCAAGCGGCCCTGTTGTGGCTCTATCGTGCGCTGGACGGGGGAACGCGATGACGGTTTTGGCGGGCATCGGGTTCACCGCACCCTGGGTGCTGCTGGGTCTGCTGACCCTGCCGATCCTGTGGCTGATCCTGCGCGCCGTCCCACCCGCACCAATACGCCGGTTGTTCCCGGCGGTAACGCTGCTTTTGGGTCTCAAAGATGATGAAAGCGTCTCGGACCGCACCCCTTGGTGGTTGCTGTTACTGCGGATGCTGGCAGCGGCGGCGATCATTATAGGCTTGGCCGGTCCGGTTCTGAACCCGTCGCGGGACGAGACCGGATCGGGACCATTGTTATTGGTGCTGGATGCCAGCTGGGCAGGAGCAACTCGGTGGTCGTCGACACTGGATCAGATCGATGTACAACTGACCGAAGCCGGACGCGCGGGGCGAACCGTGGCGATCCTGCGTCTGACCGCGCCTGAAGCGCCCGTGTTCCAGGCAGCCGAGGCGTGGCGTGGGCGTCTGCCGGGTCTGACGCCGGTGCCGTGGCAGCCCACCGAGGTGCAGATTGACCAAACGTTGGCTGCCTTGAATCAGTTGGACGGCGGCTTTGATACTCATTGGTTCAGTGACCGTTTGGCCTATGACGGGCATGAAAGGATACTTGAGTCATTGCAGGCCCGCGGTGACGTGACGGTGTATCAACCCCCCGCGCCTGTGCTGGCCATTCTGCCCGCGGCCTATCAAGACGGTGTTATTCAGCTGACTGCCCAGCGCGCAGCACCGGGTCCAGCAGAGCAGATCACCGTTTTGGCGCAGGGCCGCGATCCAGCTGGTGCGATGCGTGTCTTGCAATCTGCCGAACTTGAATTCCCAAGCGGCGAAACGCTGGCCCAGGTGGATTTGGCGCTACCGTCAGAACTGCGCGCTCGGATCACAAGGTTCGAGATTCAGGGCCAGCATTCGGCTGGGTCGGTGACGCTGACCGATGACAGCCTGCGTCGGCGCGAGGTTGCCCTGATCGCCGGAACGCTGAACCGCGAAGGGTTAGAGCTTCTCTCGCCGTTGCATTACCTGACCCAGGTCCTGAGCCCCACGGCGGATTTCATCGACGGCGGGCTGTCCGAGGTCCTGCCCGCCAATCCGGATGTGATCGTGCTGGCCGATGTGGCAAAACTATCCGGCGGGGAACAGGCCGCATTGGTTGAATGGGTGGAACAGGGCGGGCTGCTGCTGCGTTTTGCCGGCCCGCGCATGGCCGCCAGTGATCTGGGCCGCGAAGCCGAGGATACATTGCTACCGGTACGCCTGCGCAGCGGCGGCCGCTCGGTCGGCGGCGCGATGAGCTGGGGTGAGGCCAAGGGGCTGGCACCCTTCCCCGAGAACTCGCCTTTCTACGGCTTGCAGGTCCCTGGGGATGTCACTGTCACGACGCAAGTCATGGCTCAACCAGACCCTAATCTGGCGGATCGGGTGATTGCGTCGCTGTCGGATGGCACGCCGCTGGTGACACGCAAGGCGTTGGGCTTGGGTCAGGTGGTGCTGTTCCATGTGACGGCAGATGCGGAATGGTCCAGCCTGCCGCTTTCGGGCCTATTTGTTGAAATGCTGGACCGGCTAGCCGTTGCTTCGGCGGCGAAATCCCGTCAGGATTCGCAGTTGCAGGGGACCACGTGGGAGCCGTTGCAGGTGATGGACGGCTTTGGCACCCTGTCCGATGCAGGCAATCTTGCTGGCGTGGACGGGGTTGAGTTGATCTCCGGCACAATCGGCCCCGATCTGCAGCCCGGCCTTTATGAAAGCGGCAAGCAGAAACTGGCTTTGAATGTTCTGTCATCGGAATCCGTTCTTACTCCGACGGCCTGGCCTGCGGATGTGCCGATCAAAGGGCAGGAAGTAAATTCCGAGATGCCGGTCGGAGGTATTCTGCTTAGCCTAGCGTTGCTGTTGCTGACGATTGATGTGATCGCCTCATTGGCCTTGTCCGGTCGTCTTGGTCTGACCAAAGCGGCGGCGGTTGCTCTGGGTGCTACGTTGCTGGTGCCCGAGGCGCAGGCGCAAACGCCCGAAGACACCGATTTTGCGCTGAACGCCACGCATGAGCTGGTGTTGGCCCATGTGCTGACTGGAAACGCGCAGGTCGACGATGTGGCAGGCGCAGGATTGCGTGGATTGTCGCAAACACTGTTCTATCGCACATCGGTCGAACCTGCCGAGCCTTTTGGGGTGGATCTTGAACGCGATGAACTGGCATTTTTCCCGCTGCTCTACTGGCCAATCACACCGGATCAACCGCAACCTTCTGATGAGGCCTATGTCAAGCTGAACGCTTATCTTCGCTCGGGCGGAATGATTCTGTTCGACACGCGAGATGCGGATATTGCGCGCTTTGGAGCCTCCAGCCCCAATGGGCGCAAGCTACAACAACTCGCGGCCCCGCTGAATATCCCCGCGTTAGAGCCCGTTCCGGGTGACCACGTGCTGACCCGCGCCTTTTACCTGCTGCAGGATTTTCCGGGTCGCTACGCGGGCACCGAGATCTGGGTCGAGGCCGCCCCGGTGGATGCGGAACAGATTGAGGGCATGCCTTTCCGCAATCTCAACGACAACGTCACCCCTGTGGTAATTGGCGGCAATGATTGGGCTGGGGCCTGGGCAATTGATCGCAACGGGCAGGCTTTGTTGCCGGTGGGGCGTGGCTATGCCGGGGAACGTCAACGCGAGCTGGCCAATCGCTTTGGGGTCAATCTGGTGATGCATGTGCTGACCGGGAATTACAAATCGGATCAGGTGCACGTGCCTGCACTTTTGGACAGGTTGGGACAATGACCGGAACCGTCATCTTTGATCCGCTGATCCCGTGGCCCGTTCTGGCCATTGTCGCCGCGATTGCGGTTGTGGGTGTTCTGCTGGCCCTGTGGCGTGGCCTGTCCGGCTGGGCATTGCGCGGGCTGGCGGCTTTGGTGGTGATCGCGGCGCTGGCCGGGCCTGTCTATCAGGTCGAGGACCGCGCGCCGCTGACCGATATCGTACTGATGATCGAGGATGAAAGCGCCAGTCAGGCCCTATCTGATCGCGCCGATCAAACCGCACAAGCGGCCGAGGAACTGGCTGCCGAGATCGAATCCCGCAATAACACCGAACTGCGCCGGATCAAGGTGGGCGACGGTGATGGCGACGAAGGCACGCAAGTCATGGCCGCATTGAACGCCGCGCTGGCAGAAGAGCCGCGCGCGCGGATAGCGGGTATTCTGATAGTGTCGGACGGGATCGTGCATGACGTCGATCAGGCCCCTGACCTGCCCGCACCGATGCATTTGCTCCAAACCGGTCGCGAAAGTGATTGGGATCGCCGCTTGATTGTCCGCAACGCCCCCGCCTTTGCCATTATTGGCGAGCCGGTCACTCTGACGTTGCGGGTTGAAGACAGCGGTGCCGCGCCTGCCGGGGCAACCACTGCGCCGCTCGAAATTTCGGTGGATGGTGCCGAGCCAGAACAGTACACCATTCCCATCGGCGCCGATGTCGAACTGCCTATCGCCCTTCCGCATGGCGGGCGCAATGTTATCCAGTTCACCGTGCCCCAGGCCGAGGGAGAGCTGACTGACCGCAACAACACCGCGCTGATCCAAATGAACGGGGTGCGCGACCGTCTGCGCGTTCTGCTGGTGTCAGGTGAGCCGCATCCGGGCGGGCGTACATGGCGCAATCTTTTGAAATCTGACAGTTCGGTCGATCTGGTGCATTTCACCATCCTGCGCCCGCCCGAGAAACAGGATGGCGTGCCGGTGGATGAACTTTCCCTGATCGCCTTCCCGACGCGTGAGCTGTTTCTGGAGAAAATCAACGATTTCGACCTGATCATCTTTGACCGCTACAAGCGGCGTGGCATCCTGCCCGCGATCTATCTGGACAATGTTACTAACTATATCAACGAAGGCGGCGCGGTTCTAATTGCGGCGGGGCCGGATTTTGCCAGTGCCGACAGCATTTTCCGTTCTCCTCTGGCGCCGATCCTGCCGGCGCAGCCCACTGCACGGGTTATCGAGGAACGTTTCGTGCCCATGGTGACCGATTTGGGGCACCGCCATCCGGTGACGACGGGTCTGGGTGATTCCGAGGATTGGGGCGCGTGGCTGCGCCAGATCGACGTCAACCACCGCACAGGCGAGTTGTTGATGACCGGCGTGGATGAGCGCCCCCTGCTGGTGCTGGACCGCGTGGGCGAGGGTCGCGTGGCGCTGCTGGCGTCAGACCATGCCTGGTTGTGGAGCCGGGGCTTTGAAGGTGGCGGTCCACAACTGGAACTGCTGCGCCGTCTGGCCCATTGGATGATGAAAGAACCCGAACTGGAAGAAGAGGCCCTGTGGGCCGAAGCCAACGGGCAGATCATGCGCATCATCCGTCAGACGCTAGAGGATGAGGTTGGGGTCGTGACCATCACCCGCCCCGATGGCGAAACGCTCGAAATTACGCTCGACGAGGTATCCCCGGGTCGATTCGAGGCGACGTATTTCGGACCTGAGATTGGCCTCTATCGTCTTCAGGAAGGCGAGCAGACGGCAGTCATTGGTCTTGGCCCCGCAGCGCCGAAAGAATTTGAGCGCACCATAGCCACTGATGAGGTGTTAGGACCCGCGCTGGCTGAGCTGCGCGGCGGTGCCGTTCGGCTGGAAGACGGATTGCCCTCGATCCGCAATGTCCGCGCCGGACGCCCGGCTGCCGGGCGCGGCTGGATCGGCCTGACACCGCGTGATGCTTATGAGACGCGCGACGTCACACAGGCCGGGTTGTTGCCGCCCTGGCTGGTTTTGGTGCTGGCCGGTGGCTTTTTGCTGGCGGGTTGGCTGCGTGAAGGGCGGCGCTGATTATTCAAACACCACGCTGACCGTCGGATCACCAGGCAGGCCCGCATAGGTGACGGATGCCCCGCCCTTGCCTTTTTCAGGTGGCACAAGCGGGCCAAATGATCCGACCGAGATCAGGTCGCCAGCTTGAAACTCGATACCTTTTGACATCAGCCATAGGGCGGCATTCGCCGGGTGCCCCAGAACTGCGGCCCCGGGAGCTTGCGCCAGCACCTCTCCATCCACGGCGCTGAGCGTGACACTCATATCCGCCAGTGCTTGTGTCATCACCTCGGGGTTGGATACGGGAATTTCAGAGCCTAACACACCCAGCTTCGGTGCAACTCCGATGGCGGTCAAAGTGACCGGTGTAATGGGTTCCCCTTCGGCCAAGGTCAGGTCGGGCAGTTCGATGAAGGGGCGGATGGCTGCGATATGGGCAAGGACTTCTGTCGGGGTGGTTGCCTGATTGATGCCTGCGTCTCCCACAACCAGAACCAGATCGGCCTCAAAAACAGGACGGGCGCCCCACGTGACAGGCACCGTTGCCCCGTCCTCCAACATCATATCGCGGAACAGAACGCCCTGAACCGGTTCAGCCGCGCCGAACCGCTGTTGCGCCGGAGTGCTGGTCAGGCCTGCTTTATACCCGATGACTGACCCCAAATGCGGCTCTAACGCAGTAACTATCTTGGCTTGTGTGCACAGCGCGTCATCCATGCTTCCGCCCGCGGACAAGGCGGCTGTTGGTGTGTTGGTCAAATAATCCTGAATAAATTGGTCGACCTGCGCATCCGTGGCACATTCTGCCATCGCATGGGACCCAAGCATGATGACACAGAGTGCAGACAAGTACGTTTTACGCGGCATGGCAGACCTCCGGGTTTTCAAAAACTCTGGCACGAGGGTCCGTGTTCGGGCAACGGCTTAAACACTTTTTCACGCTCTGTCGGGATGCTGGGCGCAAGTTACCCGGGATCAGCAACGATGAGTCTAGCAACCAAACTGGCACAGGAACGGCGCGCGCGGCTGGCGGCTGAACGGCTGTTGGAGATGAAACAGGCCGAGTTGTCTGCCGCCAATCGCAAGCTGGGTCTGCATGCGATGGCTCTGACCAAACGCATCGGCGAAACCCAGGCCGAGGTCGAAACGGTTCGGGATGAAAACGAAAAGGTCAAATCCGACCTGACCGAAGCCAACGCCAAGATCGAAGTGGCCGAGCGCCGCCTGTGGCATTCGATGCAGACCATTCAGGACGGTTTCGCCTTTTTCGATGACCAAAGCCACATGATCGGGGCCAATGCCGCCTATCTCAGCCTTTTTGACGGTTTGGATGAGGTGTCGCCGGGTATTTCCTATGCGCGTATCCTTGAGATTTTAACCGATGAAGGGCTGATCGACATTGGCGCGGAATCTCCGGCCGATTGGCAGGCCAGAATGCTGGTACGCTGGGCGCAGCCGCAGCCGGAATCGGTGGTGATCAAGCTGTGGAATGGCGAATACTTCAAGATGATCGACCAGCGCGGCAATGGCGGCGACGTGGTCAGCCTGGGCCTGAACATAACCAGCTCGGTCCGTCATGAGACCGAGTTGCAGACCGCCCGCGAACGGGCCGAGGCCGCAAACCGGGCCAAATCCGCCTTTCTGGCCAATATGAGCCATGAGATCAGAACTCCGATGAACGGTATTGTTGGAATGACTGAGCTGATGTCGGAAACGCCGTTGGACGAAGAACAGCGGCTGTATCTCAACACCATCCGCAACTCGGGCGAGGCGTTGCTGGTGATCATCAACGATGTGTTGGACTATTCCAAGATTGAGGCGGACAAGCTGATCCTGCACCCCGAACAGTTCGATTTCGAACGTTGCATTCTTGAGGTTGCGATGCTGTTGCAGCCTAGTGTGCGCGACAAGGGCCTGTCCTTGTTGGTCGATTATGACTTGTTCTTACCGACGCTGTTTGTGGGCGATCCCGGTCGTGTGCGGCAGGTGCTGACCAATCTCGTGGGCAATGCGGTCAAATTTACCACCGAAGGCCACGTGTTGATCCGCGTCACCGGGGTGCCGAATGCAGACTCGAACACTTGCGATATTCACGTTGCGATTGAAGATACCGGCATTGGTATCGAAGAGGACAAGATTGGGCATATTTTTGGCGAGTTCAATCAGGTCGAGGACGAGAAAAACCGCGCGTTCGAAGGTACAGGGTTGGGGCTGGCAATCACTAAAAGACTGATCACCCTAATGGGCGGGTCAGTGTGGGTGGAAAGCGAGCCGGGGCAGGGGTCGTGTTTTGGGTTCCGAATCTCGCTGCCCACCGTCGAAGGTCCGCAACCCACACCGCCGGATCTGGCCGGTCGATTACGGCACGTGGTTGTGGTCGAGGACCTGGCGGTGAACCGTGCCATCCTGTCGAAACAACTCGGGCGGCTGGGGTCAAAGGTTACCGTTTGCGCCTCGGGGGGCGAAGCGCTGGCCGCTGTCGATGACAGTGTCGATCTGCTGCTGTGTGATCATGACTTGCCGGATATGGATGGGCTAGAGTTGGCAACCACATTGAAAGACCGGGGCTGGGGGAATTTGCCTGTGGTGGTGATGTCTGCCAATCCCGGTGCCATCCACGCCAATCCGGCCCGTCATCTGATCGAAGGAGTGCTGCAGAAACCCATCCCCCGCGCCGAGCTTTATGCGCGTCTGACCACGCTGGGACGGTTGCCAGTCAAGCCTGAGGTCGGGCCAAGCGAGCTCGAGGCCCCACCTGAGCCGCGTGGCGAACGAAAGATGCGCGTTTTAGCGGCCGAGGATAATCGAACCAATCAATTGATCCTGCAAAAGATGGTCAAGGACCTGAACATTGACCTGCAATTCGCTGCGAACGGGCTCGAGGCGGTGGAGCAGCATCAGGAATTCGACCCGGACCTGATTTTCATGGATATTTCGATGCCCAAGATGGACGGCAAGCAGGCCACGGCGGAAATTCGGCGGCGCGAGATTGACACCAAACGGCACGTGCCCATCGTTGCCCTGACCGCGCATGCCATGGCCGGGGATGATCAGGGCATTCTGTCGGCCGGGTTGGATCACTATCTGACCAAACCGCTGCAAAAGCGGAAAATCCACCAGATGATCCTGGACCATCAGCCCGAAGAGGTGCTGCCTGTCATTGCCGAAGATGCACCGGCTGACTAGGTTAAACCCATGTCAGACCGTGGATATCAGCCTCGTGCATTGGGTGAGATTGCCATTCGCTGTGCCGATATGGGCGCGATGGTGGCGTTTTATGAAAATGTGATTGGGCTGGAACGCCTGACCGGTGATCACAACAGCACCATCACCTTTTTCCGCATCGCCGAAGGGTTCGGCGGGCATACGCAGGTTTTAGCCTTGTTTCACCATACGGCGGCCCCGCGGCCCCGCTTGCATCCGGCCGGTGGTGAAAGACCCACAACCGGGGCCGGATCATCACTGCATCACATTGCGCTGTCGCTGCCCTTTTCCGAACAAGAAGCGGTGATGCGCTGGTATGACAAGATCGACCAACCCTACCGCGTTGAGCAATTCGGTTGGATCGGATGGCGCGGAATTTTCACCGAGGATCCCGAAGGCAACACGGTTGAGCTGGTCGCTTATGACCCGTCGATGCTGGATCAGGCCTGATAGGGGCGTACGAAGACGGGTTTGTCTTCTTCTGACAGGTCCGGGCGGTATTCATAGCCGCCAGTGTCGAAATCCAACAGACCTTTGGGATCGGTCAGACGGTGTTGAACGATGTAGCGCGCCATGGCTCCACGCGCTTTTTTGGCAAAGAAGCTCACGATCTTGGGGGTGCCGGCCTTGTCTTCCATAAACACCGGGGTGACCACCCGGAGTTTCAGCGCCTTCAGATCCACCGCGCCGAAATACTCCTGACTGGCACAATTCACCAGAACGTCTGATCCGACCTCCGCAGCTTGCACGTTCAGCGACTTGCTCAGCTGATCGCGCCAGTATTCATACAGGTTCTTGCCGCGCCGGGTTTTCAGCTTGCTGCCCATTTCCAGTCGATAGGCCTGAATCGCGTCCAGCGGGCGTAACACCCCGTAAAGCCCGGACAGGATACGCAGATGGTCCTGTGCCCAGCTCATTTCGTCCGCATCCAATGAGGTCGCTTCCAAACCCTGATAAGTATCCCCAGCAAAAGCCAGCGCCGCAGGCCGTGTCAGATCAGCATCCGGTGCGTCAGAAAACGCGCGATACCGGTCGCGGTTCAAGCGGGCCAGATCGTCGCTGAGGTCCATCAGTTTTTTTAGATCACCCAGCGTCAGGTTACGGGCGGTTTTCGACAGCCGGATCGCGTCGTCCTGAAAGTCGGGTTGCGTGACCTCAACGTCCCGCTCTGTCCAATCCAGCCGCTTGGCCGGGGAAACCACTACCAGCATATCCGTCCTCGTTTCTTGCCTGATGCAGGGTATCTAGCCCGCCTGACGCAACACGTCCAGAAACGCGGCACCAAACCTTTCGTGACGACGGTCGCCCAGCACCTGTTCCATCCCGCGCGGGTCATTGGGGCGCAGTTGCGCGACCTTGGCCAGTTGTGAGGCCGAACATGTCAGCGGTTTGTCAATCCCGTCGGGGCCGCGCGAAAGCTGCGTTTGAACCTCAAGCAGTCGGTCATAGATATCCCCCTGTTCGCGGCCCGCCAGTTTGCGGCGTGCGGGGTGCAATTCTTCGAACGCGCCGGTCAGCACTTCAAGGAAGATGTCGCCGTACCGTTCCAGCTTTTTCGCGCCGACACCGCTAATCCGAGCCATATCGTCCAGCGTGGCAGGGCGGTTTTCGGCCATTTCAATCAGGGTGCGGTCGGGAAAGATGACATAGGCCGGAACCCGAGCGCTTTCCGCCAGTGCGCGGCGTTTGGCCTTGAGCGCGCTCAGCAGCGGTGCGTCTTCTTCGGACACCATCATCTTGACGGCGGGGCGGCGGGTAGCCTTGCGGATCGTGTCCTTGCGCAGGTTGATCTGCGCCTCACCTTTCAGGATCGGTTTGGCTGCTTCGGTCATGCGCAATGCACCGTGGCGTTCGGGATCAGGACGCACCAGATCGTGCCCCATCATCTGCCGGAAGATCGCCTGCCATTGCGGGCGCGACCAGTCTTCGCCGATGCCCCAAGTGGACAGGTTGTCATGCCGCCGGGCGCGGATCTTGTCGGTTTCATTGCCCAAAAGAATGTCGATCAGATGGCCCGCGCCGAACCATTCTTCGGTGCGCAGGATCGCGGATAAGGCCATGCGGACCGGGGTGGTACCGTCGAACACTTCCGGAGGGTTGTCGCACAGATCGCACTTACCGCAAGGTTCGATCTGTTCGCCGAAATAGCCCAGCAGGGTCTGGCGGCGGCACTCCAGCGCTTCGGCCAATCCCAACAGTGCATTCAAGCGTGCATGATCAGCCATGCGCCGTTCCGGCGGGGCGAGCCCTTCGTCAATCTGCGACCGACGCAGGCGGATGTCGTCTGGGCCGAACAGCGTCAGCGTTTCAGCAGGTCCACCGTCGCGTCCGGCGCGTCCGATTTCCTGATAATAGGCCTCGATGGATTTAGGCAGGTCCGCATGGGCGACCCAGCGGATGTCAGGTTTGTCGATCCCCATGCCGAACGCCACGGTGGCGACCACGATCAGCCCGTCCTCGCGGGCAAAGCGGGTTTCGACGATGCGGCGGTCTTCGGCCTCCATTCCGCCGTGATAGTGGCAGGCGGTGTGACCCTCGGCGCGCAGGGCCTGGGCCAGAACTTCGGTTTTGTTGCGGGTGCCGCAATAGACGATGCCGGATTGGCCTTTGCGTGCCTCGGCAAAGTCAAGAATCTGTTTGCGCGGTCCGTCCTTGGCCCCAAAGGCCAGATGGATATTGGGCCGGTCGAAACCGCGCAGGAATTTGCGCGGCGGTGTGCCGTCGAACAGTTTTTCGACGATCTCATCTTGCGTTTCGGCATCTGCAGTGGCGGTGAAGGCGGCCAAAGGTACGTCCAATGCGCGCCGCAACTCTCCGATCCGCAGATAATCGGGACGGAAATCATGGCCCCATTGGCTGACGCAATGCGCCTCGTCCACGGCGATCAGGCTGACATTGATGCGCCGCAACATGCCCAAGGCTGACCCGGCGGCTAGGCGCTCGGGGGCCATGTAGAGCAACTTCAGGCGACCGGCCTCCAACGCTTCCCACACGGCGTCGGTTTCTTCGGGGGTGTTGCCCGAGGTCAGCGCACCAGCCTCGACCCCGGCCTCTTGCAGCCCGCGCACCTGATCGCGCATCAGGGCGATCAGAGGGGAAATCACCACTGTCACCCCGTCGCGCAGCAGGGCAGGGAGTTGAAAGCACAGGGATTTGCCGCCACCCGTGGGCATGATCGCCAGCACGTTTTCACCAGCGGTCACGGCATCGACGATTTCTTCCTGACCGGGGCGGAAGTCGTCGAATCCAAAGACATCTCGCAGCAAAGGCGCGGCGTCGAACATGTGCGGGGTTGCCCTGTTTTAAGGTTTATCTGCTCTTAAGACAGGACAATCACATACTAAGATTCAGTGAACAAGAGGTCAGACGAAATAGCCCGCATTGTTGATCAGGATGATCCGCAGCGCATAGACACCGATCAGCACCACTAAAGGTGTCAGATCCAGCCCGCCCATATTGGGCAAAACGCGACGGATTGGGCCATAGATAGGCTCTAAAATCCGGTTCAGCCCGTACCAGATTTGCGCCACCAGTTGCTGGTGCAGGTTCAGCACCTGAAAGTTGATCAGCCAGCTCATGATTACATGGGCCAGAATGATGAACCAGACAATGTCCAGGATCAGCAGCAGAATTTGGATCAACGACAGCATGGGGCCTCCGGTAAGTACGTGAAACGAGAGGTAAGCGCCCCCGCGACAAAGAGCAAGCCCGCGCCAACACAACGCTTGCGAATTGGGTCAAAGCCCCGTCTTATGAAACCAACGAATAACAGGGGCAGGTATGGCAGAGATTTCCAAACGCAAGCGCATTTGGGGTTGGTGGTTTTTCGACTGGGCGACGCAGCCGTATCACACCCTTCTGGTCACATTTGTCTTTGGACCTTATTTCGCCGGTATTGCAGCAGAGTATTTTCTGAATACCGGTCTGGACGCGGGCGCCGCCGACGCGCGGGCGCAGACGGTCTGGGCCAATTGCCTGACTATCACCGGGCTGATCATTGCCTTTGGTGCGCCTTTGCTGGGCGCTATGGCAGACGTGTCGGGGCGGCGTATCCCGTGGATATTTGCGTTCTCAGTCATGTATGCGGTCGGGTCTGCAGCGCTATGGTTCACGCTGCCCGATGGCTCGAACATGTGGTTGATGCTGTCGGCCTTTGGGTTGGGCTTTGTCGGCGCGGAATATGCGCTGATTTTCATCAACTCGCAGTTGCCAGATCTGGGCGATGACAGTGAGGTCGGAGAGATTTCGGGCTCGGGCTTCGCCTTTGGTTATTTCGGCGGGCTGATCTCGCTGGCGATCATGCTGTTGCTGTTTGTGGAACAGCCCAACGGCAAGACGCTGATCGGGATGGACCCAATATTCGGGCTGGACCCGGCGAGCCAAGAGGGCACGCGTTTTGTGGGCCCCTTCACTGCCGGTTGGTTCGTACTGTTCATGGTGCCATATTTCCTGTGGGTGCGGGACGATCCGGACAGCAATAAAACAGGGTCTTTTGGCGCTGCGCTGCGCTTGCTGGGTCAGTTGATCTCGAACCTGCGGTATCGGGGCAGCCTCGCCTCTTATCTGGGGTCGTCGATGTTATATCGCGATGCGTTGAACGGGCTGTACAGTTTCGGCGGTGTATACGCGCGGCTGGTGTTGGAGTGGGACCTGATCAAGATCGGCGTGTTCGGGATCGTTAGTGTGCTGGCCTCGGCCATATTCGCATGGATCGGAGGTAAGCTGGACAAGAAATACGGCCCTAAACCAGTCATTCTGGTGACGATCTGGGTACTGATATTTGTCTGCGTGACCGTGGTGATGATGGATCGGACACAGATTTATGGCATTTCGCTGCCCGAAGGTTCACGCCTGCCGGATATGGTGTTCTTTGGCTGCGGCATCCTGATTGGCGGTATGGGGGGCATCCTGCAATCGGCCAGCCGGTCGCTGATGGTGCGCCATACCGACCCCAAAGCCCCGGTTGAAAGCTTTTGTCTTTACGGCCTGTCGGGCCGTGCAACTGCCTTTGCAGCGCCGCTGTTGATCGGGATTGCCACAACTGTCACGGGCAGTGCACGGCTGGGGGTGTCACCGATCATTCTGTTGTTTATTCTGGGTCTGTTCCTAATGCGCTGGGTTAAACCGGAAGGGGATCAGAGCAGATGATTTTACTACGTTTTTTGGCAATAATCGCCGCGATGACATTGGCAGGAACGGTCGGAGCTCAACCTCTGGCCAAGCAATTGTTCGGGGCGCAAAAGCAAAGTTCACAGCAAAAACCGGCCGCCTTCGGCAGTTATTCGCGCGGATGTGCTGCCGGGTCGGTGCAACTGCCCGAGACGGGGCCAACATGGCAAGCCATGCGCTTGTCGCGCAACCGCAACTGGGGTCACCCGCAAGCGATCGACTATGTGCAGGACCTCAGCAAGTTTGCGGCTCGGCAACCGGGGTGGAATGGTCTCTATATCGGGGATATCAGCCAGCCGCGCGGAGGGCCGATGACGTCGGGCCACCGCTCTCATCAATTGGGTCTGGACATCGATATCTGGATGCTGCCTGGCGACAACATGCGGTTGTCGCGTAAGGCGCGCGAGAATATCTCGTCGATTTCCCTGCGCCGCGCCAACGGGGCCTATGTGAATGGCAATTGGACGAAACAACACCACGCCGTGCTGCGTGAGGCTGCCAAGGACAAGCGTGTGGCACGGATTTTTGTCTTTCCCGGCGCTAAGGTTCAGATGTGCAATGACGAGAAAGGCAACAAGGCCTACCTGCGCAAGATCAGGCCATGGTGGGGGCATCATTATCATTTCCACGTGCGTCTGAAATGCCCCAAGGGTTCGCGCGGGTGTGTCAACCAGGACGTGCCTCCTAAAGGCGACGGTTGTGCCGAGGCGCAACAATGGGTGCGCAACATCCTCAACCCACCGCCGCCTGACCCGAACGCGCCACCGCCGAAGAAACGCCGCGAATATGTTCTGACCGATTTGCCCCAGCAATGCGCAGCTGTCTTGCAATCCAACTAATTGTTGCGTTGCTAGCGGGGGTAGTCTGGGCGATCGAGGTCAATACGGCCACGTATCTTAGCAGCTTTGTCTGGCGGCACCCGGCCGGTTGGTTTGGCGGTTTTTCGGCCCTGCATATCTCGGACAATGGTCGGAATTTGTTCGCGCTCAGTGACCGTTCGGTTCTTGTTCGCGCGGCCATCACACGGGACGGTGATGACATTACCAAGGTCCGGATCACCGGGAATTGGCCGGTTTTGTCCAGCACGGGCCGACCCCTCTCTGGTAAAGCAGGAGATTCCGAAGGCATTGCGGTCGCTCCGGACGGTAGCCATTATATCTCGTTCGAGTCAGTGCATCGCGTCGCCCGTTACGCGGCTCCTGACACCAAAGCGCGGGTACTTTCGCGCCCGAAAGCATTCGAAGGTCTGAAGCTGAATGGTTCGTTCGAAGCTCTGGCAATCGACAATCGGGGGCGGCTGTACACTCTGCCTGAAAAAAGTCGAACCGAAGCGGGTGACATCCCAGTTTATCGCTGGAACGGTAAGGACTGGTCGACCCCCTTTGTGTTACCGCAGCGGGGTAAGTTTCTGCCTGTATCCGCTGATTTCGGGCCAGATGGCCGGTTTTATGTGTTGGAACGAGCTCTGTCCCTGATTGGCTTTCGGTCTCGCCTGCGGCGGTGGCAGGTCACAGGGGATGGGATCAGGTCCGAAGAAATCCTGTTCACGACCGGCACCGGCGCGCATGACAACCTCGAAGGGTTGTCGGTCTGGCGTGACGATCAAGGGCGGTTGCGCGCCACGATGATCTCGGACGACAACTTCTTGGCCCTGCAGCGCACCGAACTGGTGGAATATCTGCTGCCGGATTGACTCGTGCCAACCAAAGGTCTAAACGCACGGCTTGCCTTGGGACGGTCCCTTGGCCAAGTCGCCGCTACCTTGTCAAAACGGGCATCTGAAAAAAATGCAACGCAGCTTTATACCCGGCATAATTGCCATGGCCGCCATTGTTGTGGCCTCGAACATTCTGGTTCAGTTCCTGATCTTTGACGGGCTACTGACTTGGGGTGCCTTTACCTATCCGCTGGCCTTTCTGGTCACCGACATCATGAACCGCGTCTATGGCGTGGCCACTGCCCGCAAGGTGGTGTTTGCCGGGTTTATCACCGGTATCATCTGTTCGCTGATAGGCAGCCAGATCATGCTGCAGGGTGACGGGTTCACCTATGCCGCCGTGCCGCTGCGGATCGCCGTCGCATCGGGAACCGCCTTTCTGATCGCGCAGCTTACCGACGTCACCGTGTTCAATTCGCTGCGCGGGGGTCACTGGTGGCGCGCGCCGCTGGTGTCGACCTTGATCGGTTCGGCGCTGGACACCACGCTGTTCTTCACCATCGCGTTTTCAGCCTCGATCACGATTTTCGGTGCCAATGCCGACGCCGCGATCAACTGGGCGTGGGAACCGGTGCCCTTTATGCTGACTGGCCCGATGGCACCCCTGTGGGTGACGTTGGCCTTTGCCGATTGGCTGGTGAAACTGTCGCTGGCGATGATCGCGCTGATCCCGTTCAAAGTTATCGTTGCGCGGTTGACCGCTCAGCCTGCGTAAAAAAAAGTGCTTTGAGAATGGCGCATCTTGTGTCAGGCTCACAGTTAACCGCAACAGATAGAAAAGGAGGTGATCCAGTGTCGAGAAAGAGATTGGAGAGAGGTGTCGGAACAACCGGGGGGATCGCCCGTTAGGGCAGCCCTTGGCGGAGCGAGCGCTCCGGCTGGTCGATTGATCTAACCGACCCGACCTCCTGTACTTTCGAAGGGCCGTCCCGCCGGGGCGGCCCTTTTTGTTTCTGGACATGGCGGGTAAAGTCCACCACATGTTGCGCATCACTGACGATATCACCCTGCAAGACTGGGAAATGACCGAGAGTTTCATACGCTCTTCCGGTCCAGGCGGGCAGAACGTCAACAAGGTGTCGACGGCCGTCGAGCTGCGGTTCGAGGCCGCGCGCTCACCTTCACTGCCTGATCCGGTCAAGTCGCGGCTGAAACGGCTGGCTGGGCGACGCTGGACCAAAGAGGGAGCGGTTATCATTCAGTGTGACGAGACCCGCAGCCAGGCCCGCAATCGCGAAATTGCCCGCGCCCGGCTGGCCGAACTGATCACCCGCGCGTTGGTCAAACCCAAGCGACGTATCGCCACCAAACCCACCTATGGCTCGGTCAAACGACGGCTGGCGGCGAAAAAGGCGCGCTCGGACGTAAAGGCACTGCGCGGCAAGGTCGCGGAAGATTGAACTGGCAGTTTCCAGACACCTTGCTAGTTTTATAGGCAAGGGAGAGCAAGATCATGAGGTTAGAGGGAAAAACCGCGATTGTGACTGGTGGGGCGTCCGGCTTTGGTGCCGGGATCGTGCAGAAATTCCTGTCCGAGGGCGCGCGGGTCATGATTGCCGATATCAATGGTGACGCGGCCGAGGTTCAGGCAAATCAGCTTGGGCCGAATGCGATTGCTCAGATGGTTGATGTGTCGGATGCGGCCTCGGTACAGGCCATGGCGGATATGGCGATAGATCGGTTTGGGCAGCTGGATATTCTGGTGAATAATGCTGGCGTCACGCACCTGCCAACACCGTTGGAAGATGTCACCGAAGAGGATTTCGACCGCGTGTTCAACGTGAACATGAAATCGGTTTACCTGACCGCGCGGGTATTGGTGCCCAAAATGAAGGCGCAGGGCGCAGGGGCGATCCTGAACGTGGCTTCGACTGCCGGCTTGTCGCCGCGCCCAAATCTGAACTGGTACAACGCCTCCAAGGGTTGGATGATCACCGCCACCAAAACAATGGCGGTGGAGCTTGCACCGTCAGGCGTACGGGTGAACGCGCTGTGCCCAGTGGCTGGGGAAACACCGCTGCTGAAATCCTTCATGGGGGAAGATACGCCCGAAATGCGTGCCAAATTCCTGTCGACCATTCCCCTGGGCCGGTTTTCGACCCCCGACGACATGGCCAACGCTGCCTGTTTCCTTTGCTCGGACGAGGCCAGCATGATCACCGGTGCCGCACTGGAGGTCGACGGTGGTCGTTGTATCTGAGGTGCACCCATGATCCCCGGACCCCACAATCTGATCACCGATGTCCCCGGCCTGTTGGTCGGAAACACGCAGGATGCCGCGCTAAAATCCGGAACGACTGTCCTGACGGCAGATCAGGCCTTTACCGCCTCGGTCCACGTGATGGGGGGCGCGCCGGGTACGCGAGAAACCGATTTGCTGGCACCCGACAAATCGGTGGCACGGGTGGATGCAATTACTCTGTCCGGCGGGTCGGCTTTTGGATTGGATGCCTGTTCCGGCGTGTCGGACGCGTTGCGGGCGCAAGGCAGAGGGTATCCGGTGGGCAATACTGTGGTGCCAATTGTGCCCGGCGCGATCCTGTTTGATCTGCTGAATGGCGGCGACAAAGGCTGGGCGGAGAACCCCTATCGCGAAATGGGGCGGACAGCTTTTGAAAGCGCGAGCGATGATTTTGCACTGGGCACCGCCGGGGCTGGAACCGGCGCATTGGCCGCGCGGCACAAGGGCGGGCTTGGGTCTGCCTCACTGGTTCTCGACAATGGAGTGATGGTTGGTGCCTTGGTCGCGGCCAATCCGCTGGGCAGCGTGACAACGCCCGGAGATCGTCATTTTTGGGCCGCGCCCTTCGAATTTGGAGACGAATTCGGCGGATTAGGGTCTGATTCAAGCGCAGGGTTGGGCCTGCCCGCACCCAGCCTCAAGGTGCAGGCGATGCGGCTTTCCGAGCCGGAGAAAGGCAACACCACCATCGCCATCGTTGCCACCGATGCGGCCCTGTCGAAACCGCAATGTCAGCGGCTGGCGGTGGCGGCGCATGACGGCATTGCCCGCGCCATCCTGCCTGCGCATACACCGGGGGACGGAGATCTGGTCTTTGCGCTCAGCACTGGCGCGCAAGTCATCGACGCGGAAGCAGAGTTGGGCCTGATCGGACACGCGGCCTCGGTCTGTCTGGCACGAGCCATCGCGCGGGCGATCTATCTGGCGACTCCGGCGGCGGGCGACCTATTGCCCTGCTGGTCTGCGCCACATGACATAAGTTAAGGACGGCCTTTATGCCGCAGGGCACAGTACCCTCGCGCGGCAATCCGCGCGTTGACTCTTTTTTGCGCCGACGGTCCATTCGGTGCAGCCAATTCGTATCGGAGCAAAAGCTATGAATCGTATCCTCGCTACCGCAATAGTCGGCCTGTTGGCCCTTCCTGCTTATGCGGAAGGTGACGCCGAGGCCGGCAAGAAAACCTTCAATAAATGCAAATCCTGCCATCAGATCGCTGACCCGGCTGGTGAAGTCATCGTCAAGGGCGGTAAGACCGGCCCGAATCTTTACGGCATCGCTGGTCGCACCGCAGGCACCGTCGAAGGATTCAAATACGGTGACAGCATCGTTGAGGCCGGTGAAAACGGTCTGGTCTGGGACGAATCCACCTTTGTTGAATATGCACAGGACCCTAAGACGTTTCTGAAAGATTATCTGGGTGAGACATCGGCCAAGTCCAAAATGACCTTCAAGCTAAAGAAGGGCGGCGAAGACGTCTATGCCTATATCGTCAGCGTCTCGGGTGAATAACGTCTGAAACCAGACAGTTCGTGAGATTGCAAAAGGCCGCAGCCCCTGCGGCCTTTCGTGCGCTTGATAACCAGTTGGATCAAGGTCACCTTGGGGGTGCGCGTTTTATCATGCTCCGCATGAACTCGCAGAGCCAAGCCGATCCGGCGGCAGCCAATTCCGTATATCCCGCCGCCCTGGCGGATCGGCAGCAGGAGACAACAGATGGGTATCATGATCCCGGCCTGGGTTGATGGTGAATTGACCCCCGTGGACAAGCTTGAGGCGCATGAAAAGGGCCTGCGGCACAAGGCTGTGTCGGTCTTTGTCGTGCGCGGTACCGAGATTCTGATGCAACGGCGGGCATTGGGTAAATACCATACACCCGGCTTGTGGGCGAATACCTGCTGCACCCATCCTGATTGGGGCGAGACGCCCTCGGAATGCGCCGTGCGTCGCTTGCGTGAAGAACTGGGGATTACCGGGCTTTACCCGGAATACCGGCACCGGTTGGAATATCACGCCGATGTCGGCAACAACATGATCGAGCACGAGGTGGTCGACATCTTTCTGGCCCATGTACGCGGTCCGCTGAAAATCGAGCCGAACCCGGACGAGGTCATGGAAATTCGCTGGATCGACTATCACGATCTGTTGGCCGAAGTGCAGCGCCATCCAGAGCGGTTTACCCCGTGGCTGAAGATTTATCTGCACAGCTATGCTGACACGATTTTTGGCCCGGATCTGATCATCTCGGCCTCGTCCTGACCGCAACGGCTTGCAAGGGCCGCTCAAGCCGCCTAAATCAACGCGTTATGGCCAAGCAGAAGCAGAATACAGACCCGAATTACAAAGTCATCGCCGAAAACCGGCGTGCGCGCTTCGATTACGCGATCGAGGACGATATCGAGTGCGGCATCGTGCTGGAGGGGTCCGAGGTCAAATCCCTGCGTGCAGGCGGATCGAACATTGCTGAAAGCTATGCGTCTGTCGATGACGGAGAGCTGTGGCTGATCAACAGCTATATCGCACCGTATGAGCAGGCGAAAGTCTTCAAACACGAAGAACGCCGCCGCCGCAAGCTGCTGGTGTCGCGCAAAGAGCTTTCGAATCTGTGGAATGCGACCCAGCGCAAGGGCATGACTCTGGTGCCGCTGGTTCTGTATTTCAACCACAAGGGTCGGGCGAAGCTGAAGATTGGCATCGCCAAAGGTAAGAAGCTGCACGACAAGCGTGAGACTCAGGCCAAGCGGGACTGGTCACGTCAGAAACAGCGACTGATGAAGGATCACAGCTGATCCTCCACCTGGTTCAGAACGCCATCGCTGCGGCAACGGCGCGTTTCCAGCGATCATAGGCGGCGTCGCGGTCCTCGGCAGACAATTCCGGTTCAAACCGGCGATCCAGCGCCCAAGTTTCGGAAAAACCCTGTTGGTCCGGATACACGCCTGCGCGCATTCCAGCTAGCCAGGCTGCGCCCAATGCAGTGGTTTCCTGCATCACCGGGCGGTCGACCTCGGCCCCCAGATAGTCCGACAACCCCTGCATTGCCCAGTCCGAGGCGCTAGCGCCCCCATCTACGCGCAGGGTGACATCAGTATCCGCCCCCCAGTCGCCCTGCATGGCATGCCAAAGGTCACGGGTTTGATAGGCAATGCTTTCCAGCGTGGCCTTGGCGAATTCCGCACGACCGGAATTGCGGGTCAGTCCAAACACCGCACCCCGGCATTCGGGTTTCCAGTACGGTGCACCGAGGCCGGTAAATGCAGGCACCAGAACCACATGCTGGTTCGGGTCGGCCTGTTGCGCCAACTCGCCGCTTTCTGGAGCCGAATCGATAATTTGCAGCGCATCGCGCAACCATTGCACGGCGGCGCCAGCCACAAAGATCGACCCTTCCAGCGCATAGGTGCGCTTGCCGCCCAACTGGTAGGCGATGGTGGTCAGCAGGCGGTTCTTAGATTCAACCGGTTTGTCACCGGTGTTCAGCAGGGCAAAACAGCCCGTGCCATAGGTCGATTTCATCATGCCAGGTCGGAAACAAGCCTGCCCTATGGTGGCGGCCTGCTGATCCCCCGCAACACCCAAAATCGGGATATTTCCCCCTAATAGGGTCGTTTCTCCGAAATCTGAGGCGCAGTCATGCACCTTGGGCAGAATATTCATAGGCACATCCAGCAGATCGCAAATCTCGGCGCTCCACGCGCCTTTGTGGATGTCGAACAGCAGGGTGCGCGCGGCATTTGTTGCGTCGGTGGCGTGGCTGCGTCCCTCGGTCAGGCGCCAGATCAGGAAACAGTCGATGGTGCCGAACATCAGTTCTCCGGCCTCGGCGCGTTCGCGCGCGCCCGGTACGGTGTCCAGCAGCCATTTGACCTTGGTGCCCGAGAAATAAGGGTCCAGCAGCAACCCGGTTTGGGCGGTCACGTCATCCTCGCAGCCTGCCCGTTTGTAGCGGGCGCAAATCTCGGCGGTGCGGCGGTCTTGCCAGACGATGGCGTTGTGGATCGGCTGACCCGTGGCGCGGTCCCAGACCACGGTGGTTTCGCGCTGGTTTGTAATGCCTATGCCCGCGATCTGATCAGCGGTGACACAGGTAGTTTCCATCACCTCACGACAGACGCGCAGAACGCTCTCCCAGATTTCCTCGGCGTCGTGTTCGACCCAGCCTTCCTGCGGAAAATGTTGCGTAAACTCGTGCTGCGCGGTGCCTGCGCGCTGCATATCCGCGTCGAACAAAATGGCCCGCGATGATGTGGTACCCTGATCAATGGCAAGAATATAGGTCACGCCTGCGCCCCTCCCGTTTGGTTTTGCGGGACTTTAGCGCAAACAATGACACTCGTGCCAGAGCGTTCAGACAGGAATATTGTCGATCAGCCGCACGCCATCCGCCCAGGCCGCCGCAAACAGCCGGGCAGGCCGTGTAGCATGGGTCAGCGGCTCTAGCGTGTCTGCACAACGCAGTTGGATGTATTCGACCTGCGTAAATCCTGCGGCCAGCAGATCGGTTTCGGCGCGCGCGGCCAGCGTGTCAAACGCGGCCCCGGCTTTCAGCGACTGGGCCACACCCTGCAAAATCCGATGCTTGTTGGCGGCATTCTGCAGCCCCTCGGGCGAGAGGAGAAGATTGCGCGAAGACATCGCCAGCCCCGAAGGTTCGCGTACCGTGGGGCAGCCGATCACTTCAATGGGGATGTCCAGGTCACGTGCCATACGGCGGACGATCATCAGTTGCTGATAGTCTTTTTGCCCGAAATAGGCTCTATCCGCCTGCGTTTGCAGAAACAGCTTGGCAACCACGGTGGCGACGCCATCGAAATGGCCGGGACGGAATTCGCCCTCCATCACATCTGTCAGCCCGGCGACCGAGACAGTGGTGGCAAAGCCCTGCGGGTAGATTTCTTCGGGGTCGGGGACGTAAATCGCGTCGACGCCGTAGGGGACCAGTTTCTGCGCGTCTTCATTCTCGGTCCGCGGGTATTTGGCCAGGTCTTCGGGGTTGTTGAACTGTTTGGGGTTCACGAAAATCGTCACAATCACCCGGTCGGTTCCGGCCTTGGCGGCCTCGGCCAGAGACAGATGCCCTTGATGCAGCGCGCCCATGGTAGGGACAACGCCGATCGTTTCTCCGTTGCCGTGCCATTTGGTCGTAAGCGCACGCAGGTCACTCAGACGGCGCAGGATTGGGGCGGTCATGTCTTGGGTCCTTTGGACGGGGCCTGGTCGGAAAACACATGTTCGGCGGCAGGGAAAGTGCGGGCGCGCACATCGGCGGCATATTCTGCGATGGCGGCCTCGGCTTGCGGGCCCAGTTCGGCATAGCGTTTGACGAATTTTGGTTTGAAGGCGGTGAAAAAGCCCACCATGTCATCCACGACCAGAATCTGCCCGTCGCAACCGGCCGAAGCGCCAATGCCAATGGTAGGTATCGCAACCTCGGCGGTGATCTGATCAGCAAGGCCTTGGGGAACCTTTTCAAGCACAACGGAAAACGCGCCAGCCTCGGCCACAGCATGGGCGTCGGCCAGCACGGCTTGCGCCTGCTCGTCGCGACCCTGAACCTTGTAGCCACCCAGCGTGTTGATCGACTGCGGCGTCAGGCCGATATGTGCCATCACAGGGATGCCGCGTTTGACCAGAAAGCGGATCGTCTCGGCCATTTCCACGCCGCCTTCCAGCTTAACTGCGCCTGCGCCGGTTTCAGCCATAAGGCGGGCAGCATTCTTGAAGGCGTGGGACGGGTCATGTTCGTAACTGGCAAAGGGCATGTCGATGACCATCATCGCCCTGTCCAGACCGCGCGCGACGGCCTGACCATGCATGATCATCATTTCCATCGTCACGCCTAGGGTCGATGTTAGCCCATGCAGCACCATGCCGACGCTGTCGCCCACCAGAACAAAATCGCAATGGGTATCCATCAGCCGTGCCATTGGCGTGGTATAGGCGGTCAGGCTGACCAGAGGGGTGCTGCCTTTTCGGGCGCGGATGTCCTCGGCATTGGGGGCTGTTTTGCGGGCGGTGGCGCTCATGATCGCTCCTGCGGGGTTCATGTTGCAGTGCGGCATAGCAGATCAAACCGGGCCATAGAAACCCCGGTTGCGCGAACATTTCCTTGAATGACCCGAGGTTTGAAGGGACATTACCTGCAGAACGGCCCGAATAAACGCAGGGTCACGCCTTTCAGCGGGGAGAGTTTTTCATGACAAAGCAGATGTTTCGGACCTTTGCGTCAGCGCTGGCTGTGGGTGTCAGCCTGTTTGCCACGCAGGCTTTGGCAAAATCCGACATTACCATTGCGATGCAGCTAGAACCACCACATCTGGACCCGACCAGTGCCGCCGCGCAGGCCATTGATTCGGTGGTGTACACTAATATTTTCGAAGGTCTGACCCGCTTTATGGGCGACGGTTCGGTCGTGCCTGGCCTGGCCGAAAGCTGGGAAATTTCCGAGGATGGTACTGTCTATACATTCAAGCTGCGCGAAGGGGTGACCTTTCATGACGGCACCGTCATGGATGCTGAGGATGTCAAATTCAGCCTCGACCGCGCCACGGCTGAAGATAGTGCCAATGCGCAAAAGGCGCTGTTTGCAGGGATCGAAAGCGTTGAGGTTGTGGACCCACTGACTGTCAAAGTCACCCTGTCCGAGCCGAACGGGAATTTTCTGTTCAACATGGCTTGGGGGGATGCGGTGATCGTCGCGCCCGAAAGTATCGACAACATCAAAACCAATCCGGTGGGGACCGGAGCATTTACCTTTGGCGACTGGGTGCAGGGCGACAGTATCACGCTGAACCGGAATCCGAATTACTGGGGCGAACAGCCTGCATTAGAGACTGCTACGTTCAAGTTCATCTCGGACCCCACCGCCGCCTTTGCCGCGGTGATGGCCGAAGATGTGGATGTGTTCGACAACTTCCCCGCACCCGAAAACTTGCCGCAATTCGAGGCCGATCCACGCTTTCAGGTACTAGTAGGGTCGACCGAGGGGGAAACCATACTGTCGACCAATAACAAGAAACCCCCGTTCGATGATATCCGCGTGCGGCAAGCGCTGGCTCATGCCATCGACCGGCAGGCAGTCATTGACGGGGCGATGTTCGGCTACGGCACGCCCATTGGGACTCATTTCGCACCGCATAACCCGGCCTATGTCGATCTGACCGGCACCTCGGCCCATGACCCGAAAGAGGCTGCCAAGCTACTGGCCGATGCAGGGTATGAAGAAGGGTTTGAAACCACACTGCACCTGCCGCCGCCCTCTTATGCCCGGCGTGGGGGTGAGATCATTGCCGCGCAACTGGCCGAAGTTGGCATCAATGCCGAGATTATCAATGTGGAATGGGCGCAGTGGTTGGAATCTGTTTTCAAAGGCAAGGATTACGGCCTGACCATCATCAGCCATACCGAGCCGATGGATATCGGGATTTATGCCCGCCCCGACTATTATTTCCAGTATGACAGTCTGGATGCACAGACGCTGATGGAAACACTGAACGCAACCACTGACCCGGATGAGCGTAAAAAGCTGCTGGGCGATATGCAGCGCCTGATCGCCACGGATTATGTCAACGGATACCTTTTTCAGCTGGCCAAGCTGGGGGTCGCCAAGGCCGGTGTTCAGGGCCTGTGGGAGAACGCGCCAACCGCTGCCATCGACCTGACCCAGATCAGCTGGGCCGAATAATCTGATCCAGGGCTGTATCCGGCCCCGGATTACCCGTTTCCGAGTGAGCCTGACAATGAATTTGGTCCGTTTTTTGTGTTTTGTTGCGGTTACTGCCTGCCTGTTCGTGCTGGGCGGCAAGGCGCAGGCGCAGAATGTGCTGGATGGCGGGCTTGGGGCGCTGGTCGGCACACCGGAAAACCCGCTGGAGGTGGGGATTGGCATCCGTATCGATCAGGTCACCAGCGTGGATCAAAAGGCCGAAAACTACGGCGCTGTCGTTGTTCTGCGTGTCGAATGGACCGATCCTGCGCTGGCCTTTGACCGCGATACCGTCGGGCGCGAGATTCAGGTTTTCAATCCAAGCGCGCTGGCCGAACATGCCTCGGATATCGGGGCGGTGGTTCCGGCCTTTGTCATCCACAACCAGCAATCCAACAAATGGATACACGAGGCCGCGGCCTCGCTGCGCCATGACGGGCATGTGGTTTATGTCGAGAAATCCTCGCTGACATTGCAGGCGCCGCATTTCGATTTCCGCAAATATCCGTTCGACACGCAGGAGTTCTTCTTCGAGGTGGTTTCGATCTTTCCGTCCGAATACGTTTCCTACTATCCGCTGGAAGAGTACTCCGGCCTGGGCGATCTGCTGGGCGAAGAGGAATGGGTGTTGGACAACCCTCAGGTTCTGCATTCGACGGTCATCGGCCTATCGGGTCGGGACAGCGATCAGGTCGCGCTGGCGTTTCAGGGCCACCGGCACCTGACCTATTATGTAATCCGGGTGTTCCTGCCGATGCTGGTTCTGATCTCGGTGGGTTGGGCGCTGTTCTTCCTTGATGAATACCGCCGCCGGATCGAGATTGCCGGGGGCAACCTGCTGGTCTTTGTGGCCTTTAACTGGGCCATTTCTGCCGATCTGCCCAAACTGGGCTATCTGACGTTTCTGGATTTCGTCTTGCAATGCATGTTCCTGATGACCGGGGCGCTGATTGTGTTCAACGTGGCCTTACGCAAACTGAAGGTGTCCGGGCACGAGGACGGGGCCAGAAAGCTGGACAATTACGCGATCAAGTGGATTTACCCGCTGGGCTATGCCGCCATCGTCGGTTACGCGATTTTTGCCTATCTGTTGGTACCTTAGGTGCTGGACCCGCGCGATATGTGTACCTAACGTGGCTTAATGCTGCGCTATGCCCTCAAACGTCTGATATCGCTGGTCATCAGCCTCGTGGTCGCCTCGGTGGTCATCTTCGCGGTGATCGAGGTGGCACCGGGCGATCCGGCCTCGTTCATGTTGGGTGTGAACGCGCAAGAGGATACCTTGGCTGCCCTGCGCGCCGAGCTGGGGTTGGACGGGTCCAAGATACAGCGGTACTTCAATTGGGTTGGCGGGATGATGGTGGGGGATTTTGGAACCTCATACACCTATCGCACGCCGGTGTCGCAGATGATTGCAGATCGGATGTGGGTGTCGCTGCCGCTGGCGCTTTATGCGTTGACCTTGTCGACCCTGATTGCCTTTCCTGCAGGCATTTACGCTGCCGCCCGCCGGGGCAAGCCGGGGGATTTGACGGTGATGGGGGCGACGCAGCTGGGCATCGCGGTGCCGAATTTCTGGTTCGCAATGATGCTGGTGCTGATCTTCGCCATCAACCTGCGCTGGTTCAATGCTGGCGGGTTCGCGGGGTGGGACGAGGGTATCTGGACCGGCCTACATTCACTGACCTTGCCCGCCATTGCGCTGGCCCTGCCGCAGGCGGCGATCCTGGCACGGGTCATGCGGTCCTCACTGCTGGATATTCTGGGCGAAGATTTCATGCGCACTGCCCGCGCCAAGGGATTGTCACGGCGTCAAGCGCTGTGGCGGCACGGGGTGCGCAACGCGCTGATCCCGGTTCTGACCATTATCGGGCTGCAGTTTTCGTTTCTGCTGGCCGGTTCGATCATTATCGAGCAGGTGTTCTATCTGCCGGGCCTCGGGCGGCTTGTATTTCAGGCGATATCGGCCCGCGATCTGATTGTGGTGGAATCGGTGGTCATGCTGCTTGTCTTTGCTGTTATCACGGTGAATTTTCTGGTCGATCTTACCTATGCCGCCGTTGACCCAAGGCTGAGAGGTCGGTCATGAGCCGCAATCTGATCCTAGGTGCGGTGCTGTCATCGCTGGTGCTGCTGGCGGCTCTGATGTCCTTTGTCTGGACGCCTTATGATTATGCCGCGCTGGACATTCCCAACAAGTTGCAACCACCTAATTCACAGCACTGGTTTGGTACAGATCATTTCGGGCGTGACATGTTCTCGATGATCATGGTGGGCGCGCGCACGTCTATCGCCGTGGCGCTGGTAGCGGTGGGGATCGGCATGGCGCTGGGCGTGCCGCTGGGCCTGACGGCAGCAGCGCGCAAAGGATCGTGGCTGGATGAGGTCATTATGCGTGGCAATGATCTGGTCTTTGCCTTCCCTTCGCTGGTCATCGCAATCCTGATCACTGCCGTGTTCGGCGCGGGAGCGATCAATGCCATCATCGCCATTGGCATCTTCAACATCCCCGTGTTCGCCCGCATCACCCGCGGCGCGGCACTGTCCCTTTGGGAGCGTGAGTTCATTCTGGCCGCGCGTGTCTCGGGCAAGGGTGCGGCGCGGATTTCTGCAGAGCATATCCTGCCCAATGTGGCGAACCTGCTGATCGTGCAGGGGACCATCCAGTTTTCGCTGGGTATTTTGGCCGAGGCGGGCCTATCCTATGTCGGTCTGGGCGCACAGCCTCCAACGCCCAGCTGGGGTCGGATGCTGGCCGACGCGCAGACAATGGTCAGTTTTGCCCCGCATTTGGCTCTGATTCCCGGTGTTGCGATTATTGTCACGGTTCTGGGGCTGAACCTGTTGGGTGACGGTCTGCGCGATTGGCTGGACCCCAGAATACGGGTGGCGCGAGCATGAGCTTGTTGAAGATTGATAACCTGTCTCTGACCATCCACGAGACCGAGATTCTCAAGCATGTCAGCCTGCGCCTTGATGCTGGTCAAATCGTGGCTGTGACCGGTGAAAGCGGGTCGGGCAAGTCGATGACTGCACTGACCGTGATGCAATTGCTACCGAATGGGGCAAAAACAGAAGGTGCGATCCGCCTGAATGGAAAGAACCTGCTGACACAGTCTGAGCGTGATATGTGCGCCTTGCGCGGGGCCGAGATCGGGATGGTGTTTCAGGAACCCATGACGGCCCTGAACCCGGTCAAAACCATCGGCGATCAAGTGGTCGAAACAATCCTGATCCATAAGGCCATGCCGCGCGCTAAGGCGCGGGAGCGCGCGCAAGAGGTTCTGACCCGCGTTGGCCTTCCTTCTGACCGTTTCCCGCTGTCTCGCTATCCCCATGAATTGTCCGGCGGTCAACGGCAGCGCGTGGTGATCGCCATGGCCATCGGGCTGCGCCCCAAGCTGTTGATCGCGGATGAGCCGACAACTGCGCTGGATGTGACAACACAGGCGCAGATCCTGGGCCTGCTCAAAGATCTGGCGCGCGAATACGGCATGGGTCTGCTGATGATCACCCATGATCTGGCCGTGGTGGCTGACATGGCTGACCGGATCGTCGTGATGCGCCGCGGCGAGGTTGTCGAAAGCGGCGCAACAACTGATCTACTGTGCAATATGCAGCACCCCTATACACGGATGCTGTTTCAAGCCTCAGGCCATCAGGTTTCGTTGCCTGACCCACCGGCGGCCCGGCCGCTGCTCGAGGTGAAAAATGTTGTACGTGACTATCGCTTGCCCCGAAAAGGCCTGTTTGGAAAGCCGGGGCGCCAACGTGCAGTGGACAAGGTTAGTTTTACCCTGAATCGAGGTGAGAGACTGGGGCTGGTCGGAGAGTCCGGATGTGGGAAATCGACCCTAACACGGGCTATTCTTGGCTTAGAAGAGATGCAGAGCGGTGAAGTTTTACTGGACCACCAGCCTGTTTTTGCCAGTCACAAGCCCAACCCTGTTGTCCGTCGCAAGATGCAGGTGGTGTTTCAAGACCCCTATGGAAGCTTCAACCCGCGCCACCGTGTGGCCCGCCTGATTACCGAGCCGTTTTACCTGCTGGAATCCCCGCCCACAGGGTCCGAGCGACAAGACCGTATCGCAGAAATGCTGACTGCCGTGGGCCTCAGCCCTGATGATGCGGGCAAGTACATCCATGAATTCTCGGGCGGGCAGCGGCAGCGGATAGCAATCGCCCGAGCCCTAATCATCCGCCCTGAATTGATCCTGTTTGATGAGGCGGTCTCGGCCCTGGATGTATCGGTCCGGGCGCAGATTCTGGATCTGTTGGCCGAACTATGCGCTACTTATAACCTTACTTATCTGTTCATCAGCCACGATCTGAGCGTTGTGCGTACAATCACGGACCGGGTGATAGTGATGCAAGCTGGCAAAATCGTCGAACAGGGAGAGACTGAGCAAGTGTTCTCCAACCCGCAACACCCGTACACTCGAACCCTGATTGATGCTGCGCCAGTCTTGCCAGATATCGGGGTGAATGTTTCTTGAGCCCATATTAGAGCCAAAAACGGAGGTGAAAATGTCCAATCCACTCTGGTTCAATCCCAGCCTTTGCCTGATCGGTGGCGAATGGGTTGCCCCCGTATCACAAAAGACAATCCCCATGATCAACCCATCGGACGGGTCCGAGATTTGTCGGATCGCCCGTACAGATGCAGCGGATATTGACCTCGCAGTGAAGGCGGCGCAGGCGGCGTTGGACGGAGATTGGGGGCGTAAAACGGCGTTAGAGCGGGGCCGCATCCTCACCCGGCTTGGTCAACTGGTGTTGGAGCGCGTAGACGACCTGGCACAGCTTGAGGCGATGGATGTGGGAAAACCGCTGACGCAGGCCCGTGCAGATGCCGTGGCGCTGGCGCGGTATTGCGAATTCTACGGCGGTGCGGCGGATAAGGTGATGGGAGAGACGATCCCCTATCTGGACGGGTACACCGTCTATACCCTGCGCGAACCGCACGGGGTGACCGGGCATATCGTGCCGTGGAACTACCCGATGCAGATCATCGGCCGCTCCGTCGGAGCGGCTTTGGCGATGGGCAACGCCTGCGTGCTGAAACCAGCGGAAGAGGCGTGTTTGACCGCGCTTGCCTTTGCCCATCTGGCGCAACAGGCCGGTTTGCCCGCCGGGGCGCTGAACGCGGTGCCAGGGTTGGGGCCTGAGGCCGGGGCGGCATTGTCAGCGCATCCGGGTGTCCAGCATATCTCATTCACTGGGTCAGTTGCCACCGGCGCGCTGGTGCAGGAGGCGGCGGGGCGTAATGTGGTGCCGGTGACGCTGGAATTGGGGGGGAAATCGCCCCAACTGGTGTTCGACGACGCTGATCTGGGCGCTGCGCTACCGTTTTTGGTGAATGCGGGTATCCAGAATGCGGGGCAGACCTGTTCGGCCTCGTCCCGCATTCTGGTGCAGCGTGGGGTGTATGAACAGGTCAAGGCCCGCATGGCAGCCGCCTATGCCGAGCTGACCGTTGGTCCGGCGTCCGAGGATTTGCGGGTTGGTCCCCTGATCTCGGCCCGTCAGAAAGAAATCGTCAAGGGATTTCTGGCCAAAGGTACGGATCTCAGCATCGCGGGGCAGGGCAGCATCGTAGATTACGCGCCTACTGAGGGGGCTTATGTGCAGCCGACCCTTTTCGCAGATGTCCCGCCAGGTCACATTCTGGCTCGAGATGAGATTTTTGGACCGGTGCAGGTTCTGATCCCCTTTGAGACCGAGGACGAGGCCGTTCAGATCGCCAATGCCACCGAATATGGGCTGGTCGCCAGCATCTGGACCCGCGACGGGGCACGGCAGATGCAGTTGGCGAAACGGCTGCGCTCAGGTCAGGTGTTCATCAACAACTATGGCGCGGGTGGTGGGGTCGAACTGCCCTTTGGTGGCGTCGGTAAATCCGGCCATGGCCGCGAAAAGGGGTTCGAGGCGCTGTTTGGGTTCTCACAGGTGAAAACCGTGGCGGCTTTTCATGGTTAGGGTCTAAACGATCACTTCGATCGACTGTTGCGCGCCAACACCGAAGACGCGCTTATAGCGCTCGATCTCATCCTTCGGACCCATCGCTTTTTCCGGGTTGTCCGACAGTTTCACGGTTGGTCGGCCATTGGCGGACACAGCCTTACAGACTAGAGAGAACGGTGCCAGCGCGTCCTCTGGGACAAGTCCACGGAAATCGTTGGTCAGCAGGGTGCCCCAACCAAATGAAACCTTGGTGCGATGGGCGAATTGGTTGTGCAGCTCGTGAATCTTGTCCACGTCCAGCCCGTCAGAGAAAATAACGCGCTTTTGCATAGGGTCCTCGCTACGTGAATTCCACCAATTGATGGCAATCTCAGCGCCCGTCGCCGGATCACCGCTGTCGACGCGGATGCCTGTCCAGCCCGCCAGCCAATCCGGCGCATTGTCCAGAAAGCCCTGCGTACCATAGGTATCGGGCAGGATAATACGCAGGTTGCCGTCATGTTCTTCGTGCCAGTCGCTGAGGACGTCGTAGGGGGCCTGCGCCAATTCGGCGTCGGATTCGGCCAGCGCGGAATAGACCATGGGCAGTTCGTGGGCGTTTGTGCCAATCGCCTCAACCTCGCGCCGCATGGCGATTAAACAGTTCGAGGTGCCGGTAAACGCAGCTCCCAACCCTTCGATCATTGCCTGCACGCACCAGTCCTGCCACAGGAAGGAGTGCCGCCTGCGGGTGCCGAAATCGGCAATACCCAGACCTTCAATGCTTCGCAATTGTTCGATCTTTTCCCATACGCGGGTCATGGCGCGGGCATAAAGCACCTGCAGTTCGAACCGGCGCATGTTGTTCAGAACCGCGCGGGATCGCAGCTCCATCAATACCGCCAGCGCCGGAATTTCCCACAGCATGACCTCATGCCACTTGCCCTCGAAGGTCAGTTCGTACTGATCGCCTTTGCGCTCAAGGTGGTAGGGCGGAAGGCGCAGATTCTCGAACCATTGCATGAAATCCGAGCGGAACATCTGCCGTTTTCCATAGAAGGTATTGCCGCGCAGCCATGTGCTTTCACCCCGACTGAGGCTAAGAGACCGGATATGATCCAGCTGCTCACGAAGTTCGCCTTCGTCGATCAACTTGGCCAAGGGAATGTGATTCGACCGGTTGATCAGCGAAAAAACCACGTCTGTTTGGGGCTTATTTCGAAACACTGACTGGCACATCAGCAGTTTGTAGAAGTCTGTGTCGATTAAAGACCGTACAATCGGGTCAATCTTCCATTTATGATTGTACACGCGCGTCGCAATATCGACCATGCTGGAACTCCTGCGATTTCCGTTGTTAGATCAATAGGTGCATGGATTGGCAAGAGTCGCTAGATTGAAGACAATGACAAGGTGAGGTCACAAATCGAGCATATTGTGTGATCTTTTCATTGGTTAGTGAAAAGAAGGGGTTGGAAGAACAAGGTTTAGTTAGTGCATGGGTCTCGAGTACGACTTTGATATTGTAGCGATTGCACCGGATGAAGTGGATCCGGAACATGGCATGGCCGCCGTGACCGGCCACCGTGCCGTTCGCGCGTCCTTTCGCGACATCCAAACCGTTGAGGCGCTGCACAGCGCGTCCCCCAAGATTCGTCGTATATTTTTGGAATCAGGGTTCAGCTTGGAGTCTAAGGGTAAGGACCTACCGCACGGGGTTTTCCTGCCCGAAGATGCCCCGGATCGTGAGCGTATTCTGAAGCGGTTATTCTCGAATATTCGCAATATGGGTGTTCAAGGAGAATACTGCGGTGATTTTGACTTCTGGCATTTCCTCGATGACGTAAAGCGGGCTCGCCCGAGGGCGGGCATGACCCACGAAGTGCAGGATCGTATGCCGAAGCCACAACAGCCTGACGTGACCACACCAAAAAGGCGCTCGGTTCAGGGGCGTATCGGGTTTGCGCTTGGTCTGGCCGTGGTTGTGATTGTTGTGCTCAGATATCTGGCGTCCGAGGGCTCTGCCCCCTAGGCCAGGGTAACGCCCGCTTCCCGCATTGCGGTTTCTGCGGCAGCCAGCGAGCCGTCCAGATCAATGGCCCGGCACGCATCCATCTGAACAGTTACATCAAACCCCAAACGGGCCGCATCGATCGCTGAGTAGTGCACGCAAAAGTCTGTGGCCAATCCGACCAGCGTCAGCTTCGTGATCCCACGGGTCTTTAGATATCCCTCCAGTCCGGTGGGCGTTGTCTGATCGTTCTCAAAAAAAGCCGAGTAGCTGTCGATGCCTTTACGAAAACCCTTGCGAATGACCAGGTCGGCATGGGTGTTCAAGTCCGGGTGAAAATTCGCACCCTCAGTGCCCTGAACGCAGTGATCCGGCCAAAGAACCTGTGGGCCGTAATGCATGTCTTTCACTTCAAAGGGATCTTTGTCGTCGTGCCCGCTCGCGAATGAGGAATGGTCCGCCGGGTGCCAGTCCTGCGTCAGGATCACGGCATCGAAATCATTCATCATCGCGTTGATGGGGGCGACGATTTCATCCCCTCCGGGAACGGCCAGCGCGCCGCCGGGGCAGAAATCGTTCTGGACGTCGATTACAAGCAGGGCGTGGGTCATCGCGGTTTCTCCTCGGGTTGCACTATCGGTAGGACGCGCAGGCCAAATCGTCAATCTGGCTGCGAAGCGTCAATTCGATCCCTTGCGACTCTGTAGCGTCAGGTTTAGACCGCGCGCATGTATACGATCGCTGCTCTCTATCACTTCACCCGTTTCCCGGATCACGCTGCCCTGCGTGAACCTCTGCTAGATCTTTGCCGTGCGCAATCTGTCAAAGGCACGCTTCTGCTGGCGCAGGAGGGGATCAATGGCACTATCGCCGGCCCTCGTGCCGGGATTGACGCGGTGCTAGCGCATATCAAGGCGCTGCCTGGCTGCGCTGATCTGGAATGGAAAGAGGCCACTGCCGATCATCCGCCATTCGGCAAGATGAAGGTGCGCCTGAAGAAAGAAATCGTGACCATGGGTCAGCCGGATGTCGATCCGCGCGCCCGCGTCGGCAATTATGTTGAACCTGAGGATTGGAACGATCTGATCCGTTCGGACGACGTGGTGGTGATCGACACGCGCAACGATTACGAGGTGGCGATTGGCACGTTTGAAGGCGCAATAGACCCTGAAACAGCCAGTTTCCGCGAATTCCCAACATGGTGGGAAGACAACAAGGATCGCTTCCACAACAAGCGCGTCGCCATGTTCTGCACCGGCGGTATCCGCTGTGAGAAATCAACCAACTTCCTGCTGGGGCAGGGGGTCGAGGATGTGTATCACCTGAAAGGCGGTATCCTGCGCTACCTTGAGGAAACGCCCGCCGAGGACAGCACCTGGCAGGGTGAATGCTTTGTGTTCGACAACCGTGTGTCCGTCGGGCACGGGCTGGTCGAAGGGCCGCACAAGCTGTGCCACGGTTGTCGCCGCCCGATCCTGCCCGAGGACGTAAAGCGCCCAGAATACGAGCATGGCGTATGCTGCCACCAATGCCTTAACGAGACCTCAGAGGCCGACAAGATGCGCTTCCGCGAGCGGCAGAAGCAGATCGTTCTGGCGCGCCAGCGTGGGCAAGAGCATCTGGGCGTCGACTAACTCTCTGATAAATAAGGTTGCGGGCAAAGGGCGGAATGCCGATCATTGTGCCTGTAACACCGTATCGGAGGTTTCATGCACCGCGACCCCTCAACGCTGAACGAGTGGAAATCGACTCTGATCGCGGCCTTTGGTCTGGTCATCGTCAGCTTTGTTGCCTGGTACGGCTTATCACGGCTGAGCGAGGCCGCGGCTGGCGACACCATAGGGACGGTAACAACCATAGGATTGACGATCTGGTTGGTGTCGCAAACTTGGTATTCCATGACCCAAGTGAAATCCCCTAAGCATCAGCTATTGCTGATGGGGATTTCCTTCATTCAGGTCGTGCCTTTCCTGTTCGCGGCGGTCTACGGCTCGTTCGGATATTACGATCTGTGCGTCGTCGGTGCCAAAGGGCCGTCGGACGTGTTGTATTTCTCATATGTCACGTTCACGACGGTTGGGTTCGGTGACCTTCACCCCGCAGGCCTGTGTCGTGGTCTGGCTGTGGCTGAGGCGATCACTGGATATATCCTGCTGGGTCTGTTCGTTGCAGCAGCCGTGGGTGTCTATGCGCGCGGGCACAGTCAGACCTGAACGATTACTTATTGTGGTCGATCCACAGCGACATGGCGTGTTTGTCGCGGAAACATTCAGATGGAATCGGTCTGCGCTTGCTGCGCGAAATCCGCTCGGCAAAAGCCACCTGCTTACCAGAGGGGTAATTGGCAAAGGGTGACGGGTCGTGTGGCTTATGCGCCGAAATCCAGGCCGACATCGTCCGCCGGTCGCGTTGCGCCTCGACCGGGATTTCCAGCGCCGACTGTTCGGCAATGGCGCGGGCATAGCGCATCTGCCGATCCGTGACGGGCAGCAAGTGATAGTCGTTTGACGGTCCGCTCGGGGCGGAATTTCGCAAGTTCTGGGCCATCGGATGTTCCCCTGACTATGTAGAACATAAATGGAACATTAACTTTTCATTTCAAGAGTAGGGGGCTGCGACTCGGCGGGATATTGCCTGTTACGGGTTTTATTGACTGGCCAATCAATAAAAGTTAAATCCGCGGGCAACGCTCTTTACCCGACGCGGGTGCAATCAAGAAAAGGACGCGGCATGAAGTTTCAGCCCAAGGCCAGCCATTTCATCAATGGCGAATATGTCGAAGACACCACTGGCGCCCCTATTGACGTCATTTACCCGGCCTCTGGCGAGGTGATCGCGCGGCTGCATTCCGCCACGCCTGAGATCGTAGATCAGGCTCTAAACAGTGCCAAAGCGGCACATGCCACGTGGACCGCGATGTCCGGAACTGAGCGTGGGCGGGTTCTGCGCCGCGCCGCCGATATCATGCGCGAACGTAATCGCGAGTTGTCGATCCTCGAAACTCACGACACCGGAAAACCGCTGCAAGAGACGTTGGTGGCAGACGCAACCAGTGGCGCGGATGCGCTGGAATATTTCGGCGGGTTGGCGGCTTCGCTGACAGGCGAGCATATCCCGCTGGGCGGTGGCGATTTCGTCTACACAATTCGCGAGGCGCTGGGCGTCTGCGTCGGCATCGGCGCGTGGAACTATCCGACTCAGATCGCTTGCTGGAAGGGTGCGCCGGCACTGGCTTGCGGCAATACGATGGTGTTCAAACCCTCCGAAACCACGCCTCTGTCGGCATTGCAAGTGGCAGAGATCCTGATCGAAGCGGGTGCGCCTAAAGGTGTCTACAACGTGGTGCAGGGTTATGGTGATGTGGGTGCATCGCTGGTGACCGACCCGCGTGTAGCCAAGGTATCGTTGACCGGGTCCGTACCGACCGGTCGCAAGGTCTATGCCGCCGCAGCCGATGGCATGAAGCACGTGACCATGGAATTGGGCGGCAAATCCCCGATGATCGTGTTTGACGATGCCGATATCGAAAACGCCGTGTCGGGCGCTATTTTGGGCAACTTCTATTCTTCTGGCCAGGTTTGTTCCAACGGCACCCGCGTATTCGTTCAGAAGGGGGTAAAAGAAGCCTTCCTGTCTCGTCTGTCCGAACGTCTGGCAACAGCGAAAATCGGCGATCCGCTGGATGAAGAGGTCAATTTCGGCCCCATGGTCAGTGAAAACCAGATGAACATCGCGCTGGGTTATATTGAAAAGGGCAAGGCCGAGGGCGCACGGCTGGTCTTTGGCGGTGAACGGATCGACGGTGACGGTTTCTACATGCAGCCCACGGTCTTTGCCGATGTCACCGATGATATGACCATCGCGCGCGAAGAAATCTTTGGCCCGGTCATGTCGGTACTGGATTTCGACACCGAAGAAGAGGTCATGGCCCGCGCCAATGACACCGAATTCGGCTTGGCCGCTGGTGTGTTTACCAATGACCTGACCCGCGCCCACCGCATCGTGGCCGGGTTCGAGGCAGGCACCTGCTACATCAACACCTACAACCTCGCCCCGGTCGAGGCCCCGTTTGGCGGGTCGAAAATGTCAGGTGTCGGGCGTGAGAATTCGAAGCTGGCGATCAACCATTTCAGCGAGATGAAGACAGTTTATGTCTCGATGAACGATGTTGAGGCGCCGTATTAACTCATCTCAGCGTGAATATTTTTCGTGCCGAGAATACTCTGTTCCCGACATTTCGCGTCGGGAACAGAGCATAAGCCACCTTTGACCTGTGGCTGACTTTCCTGACAGGGTGCCGTTCATGCGCCCACCAGCAGGAGGTCACACCCATGAAAACCCACGCCCAGGCCGTTGTGATCGGAGGTGGCCTTGTCGGCTGTTCGATCCTGTATCATCTGGCCAAGCTCGGTTGGACCGACGCGGTGCTGCTGGAACGGGATGAGCTGACCTCAGGGTCCACCTGGCACGCTGCGGCGAATATTCACGGTCTGCACGACAACAACAACATCACCCGCATCCAGCATTACACGATGAACCTGTATAAAGAGCTGGAGAAGGAAACCGGACAGGGCTGTGGCGTGTTTCAGCCGGGGTCTCTGTATCTGGCGCAGACCGAGGACCGCGAGCATCAGTTGCGCCTGCAAGAGGCCAAGGCAAAGTTCTACGGCTTGAACTTCCACGAAATCAGTCGCGAACAGGCCAAGGAACTGCACCCGTTGGCGCAGTTCGATGACATCCGTTGTATCATGTATGAACCCGACGGCGGCAATGTGGACCCCTCAGGGGTGACCATGGCCTATGCTGCGGGGGCACGCGCACTTGGGGCCACGATTGAGCGGTTTTGCCCTGTAATAGGGACTGAACAGCAACCTGATGGCTCGTGGATTGTCCGCACCGAAAAGGGCGATATTCACACGCAATGGGTGGTCAATGCCGGGGGCCTGTGGGGGCGTGAGGTTGCGGCGTTGGCGGGGATCGAGCTGCCGCTGCAACCGACCGAGCACCAGTATTTCGTGACCGAAGCCATTGATGAAGTCGCCAATCTGGGCCGTCGTCTGCCCTCTATCGCGGATCGGGACGGCGAATACTACTTCCGGCAGGAAGGCAACGGGCTGCTGATTGGAGCCTATGAAAAGGATATGAGGTTCTGGGCCGAGAATGGTACCCCTCTGGACTTTGCCCATGACCTGTTCCCCGACGATCTGGACCGGATCATGGAGAACGTGATCCGCGCCACCGAACGTGTGCCCGTGGCGGCAACTGCTGGGGTCAAACGTGTGATCAATGGCCCAATGATCTGGTCGCCGGACAGCAACGCAATCTGGGGACCGGTGCCGGAACTGAAGAACTATTTCTGCTGCACCGGTATTATACCCGGCTTTTCGCAATCCGGTGGCCTCGGGCTTCTGGCGGCGCAATGGATGGTCGAAGGCGAGCCGCAATATGACATGTTCGCCTGGGATCTTGCGCGGTTCGGCGACTGGGCCGACAAAAAATTCACCAAGGCGCGGGTCGAAGACGTCTATACTCACCGTTTTGCCATCCACTTCCCGAACGAGGAACGCAGCGCTGGTCGCCCGGCCCGAGTGCGCCCAGCCTATGAGATGCAGAAGGACATGGGCTGCGTCTTTGGCCTGAACTGCGGTTGGGAACACCCGCTTTGGTTCGCCGATCAGCCCGGCGCGCCCGAAACCAACGGCTTCACCCGTCAGAACTGGTGGCAGCCTGTGGGACGCGAAGTGCAGATGCTGCGCGACCATGTTGGTGTCATCGATATTTCGAACTTCGCCAACTACGTGATCAAGGGGCCGGGCGCGTATGACTGGCTGGATCGTCTGGTGGCCAATCGGGTGCCGACCGAAGTGGGTCGGTCCTGCCTGACGCCGCTGATCTCGGTCCGGGGCGGCGTGGCCGGTGATTTCACCATCACCAAGGTGACCGAGGAGGAATATATGATGATCGGCTCCGGCATGGCGGAACGCTATCATCAGCGCTTTTTCAACATGGTTGATCTGCCGGAGGGCACCACGTTCGAGGTCGCCACCAACCGCATTGCGGGTTTCAACGTGGCAGGGCCCAAATCGCGCGATCTGTTGCAACGGCTGACCAACGCGAACCTGTCAAACGAGGCGTTCCGCTTTATGCGATCCCAGACTATCGAGGTGGCTGGTGTTACGTGCCTGGCCATCCGCGTCAGCTTTACCGGTGATCTGGGGTGGGAACTGCATTGCGCCGAATCCGATCAAATAAGGCTCTATTCTGCGCTTTTGGATGCCGCGAAGGAACTGAACGGCGGCCCGGTCGGTGGCCGTGCGTTGGGATCGCTGCGCATCGAAAAGGGATATGGCTCGTGGGGCCGGGAGTATTCTCAGGAGTACTGGCCGCAGGAGGTTGGTTTGGCCGGTCTGATCAAACTGGACAAGGATTTCCTGAATAAAGAGGCCTATCTGTCCGTCAAAGACAATCCAGCACGCGAGGTGCTTTCGATATTTGAGGTTGTTGCGATTGACGCTGACGCCACCGGGGGCGAGCCGATTTTCACGCCAGATGGTAGGCCCGTGGGTCGCGTGACCTCGGGCGCGTATGGCTATTCGGTGGGTAAATCACTGGCCGTTGGCTATGCTGACCCTAAGGTGGCCCGCCCTGGCGATACGATTGAAATTTACATTCTGGGCAAACCGCACAGCGCCAGAGTCCTCTCGGAACCGCCCTTCGATCCCAAAGGTTACAAACTGCGCGATGTTCAACCGGTGGCCGAGGGGGTCTCATGACCGACACCTTCGCCCGCGTCGCTGACTTTGCGCTGAATCGGCCTGCAGAACAGATGCCGGACAGCGCAAAGGAAGCAGCGGCGCTGATGATGCTGGACACGATGGGCATCCTGATCGCCTCTGGCCCGATGGAGGCCGGGGTGATCGCGCGTGACACAGCGGCCCTGCTCTATGTCAGCTCTGATCCGAATTTCAGCGCCCGGATGATGTTCGACGGGCGCTCGGTCAGCATGGCAGGGGCGGCCTATGCCGGGGCGACCCAGACCGACAATCTGGATGGGCATGACGGCTATAACCCGACCAAGGGGCATATCGGAGTTGTGGTTCTACCCGCTTTGATCTCTTTGGCCGCGCATCGCCCGGACCTTACAGGCCCCGAAGCGCTGGCTACTGTGATCACCGGCTATGAAATTGCTGGGCGCGCGGGTCTGTCCCTGCATGCCTCGGTCAGCGACTATCACACGTCGGGCGCATGGAATGCGTTAGGCGTGGTGGCGATGGCCGCCCGGCTGCGCGGGCATACGCAGGATCAGATGCGGCAAGCGATGGGCATCGCTGAATATCACGGCCCCCGCAGCCAGATGATGCGCGAGATTGCCAACCCTACAATGTTGCACGACGGGTCTGGGTGGGGCGCGCTTGTCGGAATTTCCGCCGCAATTTTGGCCGAGCGTGGCTTTACCGGTGCGCCAGCCATTACGATCGAGGCCGAAACAGCCGCGTCCCATTGGGCCGATTTGGGCCAGTTCTGGCAGGTCGAGCATCAATATGTGAAACCCTACCCGATTTGCCGCTGGGCCCATGCAGCCATCGACGGTGTCCGGGCGGTGATGCGGGACAATGACCTGACCCACACGCAAATCCGGTCCATTCAGATCAACACATTCCATCAGGGCGCGTGTTTGTATGGCGGTATGCCGGAAACAACATCTCAGGCGCAGTATTCTTTGCCCTTCGCGGTGGCCGCGCAGGCCCTGTACGGCCGGATTGGCGTAGAGCATATTTCCGGTTCTGGCCTGTCAGACCCGGCCGTGGCCGAGCTTTTACCCCGTATTCACGTGGCTGAGACCGACCGTCACAACGCCCGCTTCCCGAATGGGCGTTGGGCCGATGTCAGCATCGAAACCAAGGATGGGCAGGTTTTCGATTCCGGAGATATCCATGCCCGCGGCGGCCCTGAGGCACCAATCAGCCGGGATGAAGTGATCACTAAGTATTTGGAATTCGCAACTCCGGTTATCGGTCTAACGCGTGCCGAGTCTATCCAGGATGCCATTTTAGGCTGGGTTGCGTCCGGCGCGCAGATCTCTGACCTGTCACCATTGATCTTTGAACCCTAGGACAGGTGCTTGCCGAAGTCTATTGCGCTAGAAAATTACCCACAACTCTCCTGAATTAGAGCCAAAATCAATCCTAATTCACCGCTTTAAACAGCTCCGCAATTCTTTGGCGTGTGTCCGCACTGTCCCGCAGCAGTCTTTCTGCATCCGCCAAGGGCGTTTCTGGCAGCCGAGTCGGTATGGCCGTAAGCCCTTGGGTGGTCTGAACGACCTGATCGAACTTTGCTTTGTGCGCCAAACTTGCCCGAGCCGGCTGATCTGCCAACCAGAACAAGCGATTTGCTTCATCCACACGGCCCGCTTTTCGCATCAGATCACCAGCCGTCGCATAGTCACCTGCTGCCAGCAGGGCCTCGGCCCGCAACACAATGGCTTCATCCGTTTGGTCATCGTCAAGTTCCAGCATTGCCTGATGGGGATGCTGATTCAATAGTGCCGCTTTGGCCCGCAGGCGGGCGCGCTCGCCCCGTCTGAGCCTGTCCCGGGGGCGCTTTGCCAAAACATACGCTTGTCGTGAAAACCCAAGTGCCGTCAGCCGGTCTGCAACAGCGATGACCGTGTCGGTTGTTAGGCTCTGGGATTGCGCGGGTGGCAAGATCAGAACACGGCGCAAAAAGGTGGCATCATCAGCCCGTTCAGTCAGAAGAAACACCACTCGGTTCAGGGTTTCCGTGGACTCGGCATCTTCTGGCAGGTCTGTTGCCATATCCAGCGAAGCATCAAATTCCTGACTCAGGCTTAGCGCGACGGCATGGGTGCGCTGCATCAGTGGGCCGATGTCGGCGCGGCGAAATTCCACCGTGTAGGATTCCGCCAAATCCAACTCTTGCGGTGAAACTGAGCCGCCTTCCAACCAGCGTTTGTCTACCAGCCGGGCCAGTGCCAGCGGAGCCTCCAGCTTGGCGTCCGACGCTTTGATGACGTCGGTCAGAAGGGCTTCGGTCCTGGGGGCGTCTCCTTCGGCTGTTGCAACCTTGGCATTGGATTGCGTGACACTTGCACTGGTCTGCGTTCTGACGCGATCGACTGAGCGCAAGACGCGTCGCGCGGCCTCCAATTCCTTTCCGTCCACCAGAATGTCCGATAGTGCCGGACCGACATGGCGCCGCAGGTGATCGGGCAGGCGGGCAAAGCTCTGTTCGATCGCCGTCAGATTGGCGTCCTCCTGCAAGTGACCTTCGCTCAGCGCCGCCCACAACGCCGCATCGCTGTCGCATCGCTGCAGACCCTGAAATGGACTATCTTCGGTCAGTGGACCGCCGTCTAAAACTTGGGCAATGGCAGCGATGCGTTTGGTTTCCAAAGATCGCTGCCCCAGCAGATCCAACGCCCGGATCGCTTCGGCGCCAAACCCGAAATGCGCGTAGAGCTTCGCCAGTTTCAGCGCGGTATCTGGGTCGAGGGTGTCAAACTCATGGTATAAATCAGCTCGAAGCGGCGCGGCCTGTTCCGAGAACGGGTGGCCATCAGACCAATCGTCAAAGGCCAACTCGGCACTGGATACGCAAGGAGGGCGCCTTTCTACTTTTGGAATGTCCGGGCCCAAAAGCCCGTTCAGTTCGTCCAGAATCGAAGTCACCTGTAAGTTTAGTTCGACGTCGGGTGGCATAAACAAGCTTTGATTTCCCGTGGAAGCGCGCGGACCCACCGGAGCAATGTTCAGATCAACGATACCCCGATCTGCCCCTTGTAGCAGCCGGGTCGAAAGCTGGTTTTCATACCCGTTCGCGTTCAGATTCAACAGGGGCAAGGCTAGCGCGCCAATGGACTGCGCCGGGTCGGGCGTTTCGTTTTCCTTTGGGGCTTTGGGAAAAACCGGGGCCGGAATATCGCTGGTGAGTGGCGGCAGGAATGTGCCGGGCGCGATATCGACGACAATCATCGTGTTCTTGAACAGAAAGGCCGAGGCGACACAATCGCAGCCGAACTCAAGCTCCAGGGTTCCACCAGGCTCGGCCTGCGAAATGGCGGCCAGACGGTTTTGCGTCAGGCGCTGGAACACGGACCCGGTCCGGTATGTCACATCATTTAACGCGACGTTCAGTCGTGCGCCGTTTTTCGTCTGTTTTAGCACCCAGCCAGTTTCCGGCGGCACTTGAACTACCAATCTGGTGTAGCCGTCATGCTCGCCCGAGCGCACCGTCAGATCTTGAGCAGCGGCCCCGCTGACCCCAGCGATGAACGCAGAGAATGAGAACGCGAACCGGATCATGCCGCGGCCTGCTTGAGTTCTTTCAACGCCTCTTCCAGTTCGGTGAAGTCCGGGCGGTTGTGGGTCGGGGTGTTTTGTCTTCCGACCTCAATACACATGGCGGCGTTGTGGTTATGCAGATTGGCAACCAGGACTTCTTTGATCAACTGGTAGAAATGGTTGTCCTCTTCAACGACGGCTTTCAGCTTGCCCGCGAAAGGGCCGACCAGGCCATAGGCCAAAAACACTCCCAGAAAAGTCCCCACCAGCGCGCCACCGATCAGTTTTCCCAGAACCTCTGGCGGCTGGTCAATCGAACCCATCGTCTTGATCACGCCCAGCACCGCCGCCACGATCCCCAACGCGGGCAGACCATCGGCAACCGTCTGCAAGGCGTGGCTGGAATGCATGGCGTGGTGGAAGTTTGCCTCCATCCGTTTTTCCAGCACCTCTTCCACCTGATGCGGATCGTCGTAATTCATCGAGGCCGAGCGCATTGTGTCGCAGATCAAGTCAACCGCTTCTTTATCTGCCTGAATTTTTGGATAGACCGAAAACAAAGACGAATTGTCCGGGTCTTCGATATGCTGTTCCACCTCGACTGGGTTGGCTTTGGCAATGCGGATCAGCGAGAACAGTAGGCACAACAGGTCTCGATAATCTTCGGGCTTCCATTTCGGTCCCTTGAACACTTTGCCCATGTCTTTGGCCGTGTGTTTGACGGCGCTCATGTCATTGCTGATCAGAAAGGCGCCAACGGCGGCGCCGCCGATCATCATCATCTCGAAAGGCAGCGATTTCAAAATGATGGCCATCTTGCCGCCCGCAGCCAGGTAGCCGCCGAACACCATAACGAAAATGACGACAATTCCGATTAATCCGATCATGGGTGATCTCCAGCAAAATCCTGTGCGGGTTGAGAGTGTTATTCCTGCGGGGCTGCAGCGTTGCGGCCTGCCATTATGACGCTGATGGTATAGGCGACCTCGGGGTTTAGCCCGGCCAGAACGCCAGCAGCCGCGTCCGGCGGCATGCGGGACAGGAATCCAGCGGCAAAACTTGGGTCCATCGTTTCAAACAAAGCGGCAGCATCTTTAGGTTTCATGCTTTGATAGACATCTGTCAGGCGCGTCAGATCTGTCTCGGCAGCTTTTTCGGCGATGGCGAGCGTCGCACGCAGGGCCTCTTCGGCTTCTTGCAAGGCAACCAGTCGCGTTTCTATTGCCTGATCGGCGATGGCCAGCGCCTTTTCCTTGTCCAGCGCCGCAGCCTCGCGCTGTTTCAGTGCTTCTTCCCGGCGCAGCAATTCGGTCAGCAAAACCTGTGCACCAGGCAGGTCGGCCTGCGCCGACTTGGCATTGGGGGCGGAAGGTTCGGTTGTTTTGGCCAATGCTGGACCCGCTTCCAGCCCAAGACGGATCGCAGCCGACCCGATCATCAACATTGAGATGACAGCCAATACACCGCCCCTTGGACGCCTATCGGTTTTCTGGCGGGTCATGTCGCTGCCTCACGCTGAGAGCGGTTGTGCCGGAAGAACATTAGACCACCAGGCCCCTTAGCCGATGCCGTTGTGGCCGCCTCCTTTTCCGGTTTCTCGGGCGTTTCGGTCGATTCAACAGCCTCTTCTGGCTCTGTTGTGGTGGGTTCCTCAGGGTCTTCGATCGTGGTGCCGGCGTCTTCTGGGATTTCGGCAGTCTCGACCGGCTGCGTGGCCGTGTCCTGAGGCGGAACGACGTCATGCATGGACGCCATCATCAACTCCAGCCGCTGCGCCACCGATTCGGCCCGCTGTGTTAGTTCTTTCAGCGCCGCGCCGGACTGGTCCGAAGCGTCACGCGCTGCGCCCAGTGACTTCTTCAACTCATCCGCCTGAGTGGACAGAACAGCCACCGCACCGCCCACGCCTTTTTCCAGATCAGTGAAGCGTTTCAGCCGCCGGGACAGCACGAAACAATAAAGACCTGCACCCAGCGCGCCGGCGACAAGCAAAATATCTGCAATCAGCTCCAACTTCGCCTCCTAGTTCAAAACGAATTCCATCACGAGAACGTCGCGCACGCGACCTTCTCCGACGACGATTTCAATGCGACGCAGCAGGTGTCCGCGGATGCGCATCAGGGCCAGAGAATCCTCAAGATCCGACACTTCAACCGCGCGTAGATACCCGTTCAGAACGTCCATGATTCGGGGTTTCATTTTTTCCACATCGCCGGTGTATTCGCTGTTCACCTCAAGCTGAGCGTGAAATTTCAGATGCCGCGAATCGCCTGCGTTCACCGAAACAATCACAGGTGGCAGATCAATGAATCCCACCTGCGGTAGCGCCTTTACCGCCTCGCCTTTGTCCTTTTCCTTGGTCTCTTCCATCGCCGGTTTGCCACTAAATGGCAGCAATCCGGACGACGTCAGGAAGTAACCACCGGCTGCCCCGGTCACAGCCAGAATCACCCCTAGGATCATCCCTTTTTTCCTAGATTTTTTTGGGGCTTCTGCCTGTTCTGCAGTCGCGTCAGTCATGACGTCCTCATTTGTGCGTTCTGCAATCGTCATAACCCGGCAGGGACTAACCGATTGTTAAGGGCAATCGTTCAAACAAGGGATGCGCCGGGCAGAATGTCGGCGAGTCGGAGGTGAGCGTGCAGCAGATCGGAACTGTCTGGGCAAGTTTGGACAGGCGTAAACAAATCATCGTCGCCGGTGCAGTCGTACTGGTATTTCTTGGGGTCATTGCGATGTCGCGGCTGGTCACAGCGCCGTCGATGACCTTGCTTTATGCCGGGTTGGAAAGCGGTGCGGCGGGGGATGTCGTTCGCTCGCTGGACCAGCGCGGGATTCCTTATGAGATTCGGGGCAGCTCGATCTATGTGCCCGGATCGCAGCGGGATGAGCTCCGCATGACACTCGCCAGTGAAGGGCTGCCCGCCAACGGCAACCAAGGCTACGAATTGCTGGATTCGCTTAGCGGATTTGGCACCACATCGCAGATGTTTGACGCCGCCTATTGGCGCGCGAAAGAGGGTGAGCTGGCCCGAACCATCGTTGGCGGTCCTCATGTCAATCAAGCGCGGGTTCATATCGCCAACGGATCGTCCAACCCGTTTCAGCGCAGCGTGGCGCCGACGGCTTCGGTCTATCTGGTGCCGTCGGGGGCGCAGATCTCATCCGATCAGGCCAAGGCGATTCGGTTTCTGGTGGCGTCTGCCGTAAGCGGATTAGCGCCCGAGAATGTTACCGTGATTGATTCGAACGGTGCGGTGATTGGGGCGCAGGAAACCGCCGCTGCCACCGATACCGCTGATGACAAGGCGCGGCAGCTGCGTGAGCGTGTGATGCGACTGGTTGAGGCGCGCGTAGGCACGGGAAATGCGGTGGTTGAGGTCAGCGTTGATACGGTGACCAAGACCGAATCCATCCGCGAACGCCGTTTTGACCCCAATGGCCGCGTCGCCATAAGTACCGATGTTGAGGAACGCTCGGACAGCGCCCGCAACCAATCCGCTGACGTCACCGTGGCCTCGAACCTGCCGGATGGTGATGGCGCGGGTGGGGACGAATCGAACTCGAACGCGACGCAGACGCGGGAACGGGTGAATTATGAGGTCTCGGAAACCGAGCTGGAAGTTCATAATGCTCCCGGCGCAATCAAACGCCTGACAGTTGCCGTTCTGGTTAACGGCACGCGCTCTGTGGATGGGGCTGGGGTCGAAACCTTCGAACCGATGCCAGAGGCCGAGATGGATGCGTTGAAGGAGCTTGTGGCCTCGGCCGTGGGATTCGACGCCGAGCGTGGGGATGTCATCACCCTGAAATCTTTGGATCTGCCGATGGTTGAACCGCAGGGAACGCTGGCCGCTGCCTCGATCTGGCAAAAGGTGCATTTCGACGCGATGTCGCTGATCCAGATGGTGGTGCTGGCGATTGTTTCGCTGGTGCTAGGGCTGTTCGTGATCAGCCCGATCCTGACCAAGCCGGCGATGGCTCCGGCCTTGCTGCCCGCCGGGACGGGGCCTGAGCCCGAGGCTGTTCTGACTGGTGAAATCGCGACTGGCGAGAACGGACAATTCACTGCGCTGCCTGGGCAGGCCGTCGCGGGCGACGTCCCGGCGCTGGCAGCGCAGACGGGGGTTGATCCGGTCGATCGGTTGCGGGCGATGATTGGCGATAAACAGGAAGAGACCGTCGAGATCCTGCGCAGCTGGCTCGAAGAAGGGGAGGAGCGTGTCTGATGTCGATTGCCCATCTTCTTGAGGATTTCACGCTGCAGGCTGGCGGCGGCAAGCTGCACCTGCTGGACGAGGACGCGCTGGAAGAACAGCGGCTGGCCGCGTTCGAACAAGGCTATAGCGCCGGCTGGGAAGACGCGGTTCAGGCGCAAGAACAAAGCCGGGGGCAGGTCTCGGACGGGTTGGCCAGGTCGTTGGAAGACATGTCCTTCACCTATCACGAGGCTGTCACCCGCATGACCCTGTCGCTGGAGCCGATGTTTCAGAGCCTTGTGAGCGCGGTTCTGCCCGAAACGCTGGATCGTGGATTTGCTGCCCGGTTGGCCGAACAATTGACCGAAATGGCGAAGGAACAAATAGGACAGCCGATGCAGGTCTTCGCACCCAAGGGTCGTGCGGCTGAGGTAGAGGCCCTGCTGCCGCAAGAGATGTCCGCACCCACACGTGTGATTGAGGACCCATCGTTAGAGCCCGGACAGGCCCGGTTGCAGGTCGGCACATCCCAGCGCGAGGTGGATTGCAGCGGTCTGCTCGCTGCTGTCGCAGGGGCATTTGACGCATATGTATTTGAGGCAAACGAGGCAGTGAACCATGAGTGACCCCCAGACCCCGAAATCCGAAAAAGCCAACCCGTTCGAAGCGGTTCCGATTGAGGTTACGGTCTCGGTCGGCCGTGCGCGCCCCCTGATCCGAGACCTGCTGAATATGGGTGAAAACGCCGTGCTGATACTGGATAAACGGATCGAGGACCCGGTTGACCTGTATGTCGGCGACCAGCTGGTTGCCCGCGGCCTGTTGGAAGAGATGGAGGGCGATCAGGCCGGGCAGCTTGCCGTGCGCCTGACTGAGATTGCGGATCTGCAGAACGGGATCGGTTGATGCGGGTTCTGCTTTGGCTGGTTGTTGCACTGGTGACGCTGGCCCCGTCTCTGGCCGCGGCGCAAGAGCTGTCGCTGTCATTGGGCGAGGGCGGTTCGATCTCGGCGCGAACCATCCAGCTGATTCTGCTGATCACGATCCTTAGCCTGGCACCTGGGCTGGCGATTATGGTCACGTGTTTTCCGTTTCTGATCACCGTACTGGCCATTCTACGGCAGGGGATTGGATTGCAGCAATCGCCGCCCAACATGCTGATCGTCAGCCTGGCGATGTTCCTGACCTATTTCATCATGGAGCCAGTATTCTCCGAGGCTTGGGTTACCGGCATCCGGCCGATGGTCGAAGACAGGATGGAGGTCGAACCAGCGTTGCAGATCGCCATTCAACCCTTCCGCGCCTTTATGGCCGCGCGGTTGGACCCGGATACGTTTCATGCCATGGCGGCCTTGCGACCCGGCGGAGATGCCATCGCCCTGACGCCCGAGGCGCCGCTGTCGATCCTGATGCCATCTTTCATGCTGTCCGAGATCGCCCGTGCCTTTCAGATCGGCTTTCTGATATTCCTGCCGTTTCTGATCATCGATCTGGTCGTGGCGGCGGTGCTGATGTCGATGGGGATGATGATGGTGCCGCCCGCGACCGTGTCCCTGCCGTTCAAATTGGCGTTTTTCGTGATTGCGGATGGCTGGTCATTGATCGCCGGGGCGCTGGTGCGCAGCTACATGAGCTAGACTGTCACTGCCGGGTGATTTGCATCCGCGCGCGCAACCCCTGATCCCCGGCCTCGAAACTGAGGGAACCACCGTGTTGTTCGGCAATCGTGGCAACGATCGTCAAGCCCAAGCCGAACCCGTCGGATGACCCGATGTTCGAGCCGCGCCGGAACGGGGCCATCAGGTTTTCGATATCATCGACGGTCAGATCTGTGCCCTTGTCCTCGACGGTAATGGTTGCGGTGCGGGCGTCGGTTTCCAGCTGAACCTCGGCATGACGGCCGTATTTCAGGGCATTGTCGATCAAATTAGTTAGGGCTCGTTTCAATGAGATAGGCCGCCCCATCACCAGCATCCGCCGTGTTTCAGGCAGTGATCCGTGCCCGCGCCGGGACATGAAGACCGAGGGCGCGCCTTCGACGGCGACCGGGGCGATTTTCTTCAGGGTCACGGGCAAGTCCATGTCCTGATAATCGGCGACCAGAGATTCAACCAACGCAGTCAGGGAAATCTGACGGGGTTCCTCGACGCTGAGTTCCGAGCGCGTATAGGTCAACACGCTTTCGATCATGCCAGTCATCTGATCCACATCGGCCTCAAGCTTTTCGCGCAGTTCGTCATCAGCGATCAAGGCAGCGCGCAGGCGAACGCGCGTGGCGGGAGTGCCAAGGTCGTGACTGACGCCGGACAGAACGGTGGCGCGATTTTCCAACTGCATACGTTCCGCATCAAGATGGTCGTTCACGGCGGACACGATCTCGCGCAGTTCCGCCGGGCCGTCTGCATCATAGCTGTTCGGCCCACCCCGGCGCTTGCGGTCGCGCAGGGCGTGAGAAAACCGGGTGAAACTGTCCGAGACATTGCCGATCGAGGTCAGAATGACCGCCAAAGCCACAATTGCGGCCAGAATGGCGGGCAGGCGCAGGTCGGTAGGGGCAGCCTTGCAGCCCCAAATATTGGTGCCATCCACCTGCTGCCAGACCCGGTGCCCGAACCGGGCGATCAAGATGGGTTCGCTGCAATAAGTGGCCAGCAGACGGGTAAGATTACCCATCTTCTCGGCTCCGGTCTGATCAACGCGGGAGAGAAGGTCTGATACCGGATAAACCAACCGGTCGGACATCACCGCCAGCGTCAGCTCGCGCCCAGCCAGGGGGGCGGTGTTGTCAGTGAGGATCGACAGGTTGGTGACAAAGCTGCGGTCTGACAGGCCCGGCAACTGTTCGAACCGACCGACCTCGGCCAATTGCGCGGCCTCGGGCGTCAAAGGGGTGATTGTGATCCCCGGCGGAGGGATTTTGCTGACCCGCAACTCTTCATAGACGGAAAAACCTGCGACATAGGCGCGGGTCAGAAAGTCGTCCCACGCGCGGGCCGAGGAAAACCACAGCCCGGCGGATAAAAGTCCCGAGGCAAAAGCGGCGCCGACCCAGATCCAGCCCAGGCTGCGCAGGCGCGGGGCGCGGACGGTCATGCGTCCTCTTCCACCGACACCTCAGCCGCAAAGACGTAACCGACCCCGCGTTCGGTGCGCACCATTTGGGGGTCTTTCGGATTGGCCTCGATCTTTGATCGCAGCCGCCCGACCAGCATGTCGATGGCGCGGCCCTGCGCCTCGGGCTTGTCAGCGCTGCCGGTGACGTCCAGTGCGGCGGCAATTTCATCCCGGGTCAGTGGGATATGCGGGTTGGCAAGCAAGACCTTGAGCAGCGCGGTTTCCCGTTGCGACAAAGGGACCATATAGCCTTCGGGCGAATGAACCTCATCCCGCTTGCCGTCATAGACCCAGTCGTTGAACCGAAAGCTGTGCGTGCGACGGCGATAGGCCAGCGACGGCGTACGCCGGGCGCGCTGCATCACCGCGCGGACCCGGGCCAGCATTAGCTGCGGGTTGAATGGTTTGGCGATATAGTCATCGGCCCCGACCTCATACCCCGCCATGCGCTGATGGTCGGCGGACAGGGCCGAGACCAAAATAATTGGCACATCTTGTTCCGTCCGAAGACGCGCGCAGATCTCGACTCCGTTCTCATCCCCAAGCATCACGTCTAACAGGATCAGGTCGATCCGCCCTGCTGTCAGATGGCTGCGGATTTCAGCTTCGGAGCTCGCGGGCAGCGCGATGAACCCGTTCTGATGCAGGAACTGTGTCATCATCGACCGCATTTCAGGGTCGTCATCCACTACCAAAAGTCGCGGAATGCTCACGCGGTTTTCCCTCCCAATTACTGTTCCTCCGACATCATGCATTGTAACGAACGGAAACAGATTCAATGTCAACGTAACACGCTGTAACAAAAGCGGTGAATTTCTGAACGTTGGTGGGCAATTGACCCGGATTCCGCGTTGCCAGGCGGCAATCTGTCCGCAGTATGGCGGACATCGCTGCTTTGGCAGTCACAAGGTTCTCTAGGGAGGAGAAACAATATGAAGCGTTTTGCATTTGCGACCGTTTCGACTTTGGCCGTGGTGGCCGGGTCGTCGGTTCTGGCCGGTCCGCAGGCCGAAGTTCTGCACTGGTGGACCTCGGGGGGTGAGGCCAAATCGGTGGCTGTTTTGCAGGAAGAGTTCGCCTCGAACGGCGGCACTTGGACCGACATGCCGGTGGCCGGCGGTGGCGGTGATGCGGCAATGACCGCACTGCGCGCCCGTGTTCTGGCGGGCAATGCACCGACCGCCGTTCAGTTGAAAGGCCCAGCCATTCAAGAATGGTATGAAGAGGGCGTGCTGGCCGATATTTCCTCGGTCGCCGAGGCCGAGGGCTGGGCAGATGTCCTGCCTGCCTCCATCGCAGGCCACATGATGTGCGAAGGCACATGGTGCGCGGCTCCGGTGAATGTGCACCGTGTAGACTGGATCTGGGCCAACGCAGACGTGCTGGCGGCCAATGGTATCGAAATGCCGAGTACGTGGGATGAGTTCAACGCCGCTGCCGTCAAGCTGATGGACGCCGGTGTGATCCCGCTGGCGCACGGTGGACAGTCCTGGCAGGACGCAACCGTATTCGAGGCCGTTGTTCTGGGCATCGGCGGCCCCGAGTTTTACCAGAAAGCACTGGTTGATCTGGACCCCGAGGCGCTGACTTCGGACACGATGGTGCAGGCATTTGACCAGATGCGCCTGATGCGCGGCTATGTGGATGAAAACTTCTCGGGCCGCGACTGGAACCTTGCCACAGCGATGGTGATGAACGGCGAAGCCGCGTTCCAGATCATGGGCGACTGGGCCAAGGGTGAATTCCTGGCGGCGGGCAAGAAACCTGGCGAGGATTTCCTGTGCGCCTCGACCCCCGGCGACGGCTATCTGTACAACGTCGACAGCTTTGCCATGTTCAACGTGGACGGCGACGACAAGAAAGCCGGTCAGGACTTGCTGGCCAAGCTGATCGTGGCGCCGAACTTCCAGAAAGTGTTCAACCTGAACAAGGGCTCGATCCCGGCACGCACCGACGTGGCTCTGGATGACTTTGATATCTGTGCCAACCTGTCGGCCGAAGAAATGGGCTCGACCTCTTCTGCAGGATCGCTGTTGCCGTCCTATGCGCACGGCATGGCACTGCGCGGTTCGCAATCTGGTGCGATCACTGACGTAGTGACCGCGCATTTCAACTCGGAAATGTCCTCGGCTGACGCGGTTCAGCAATTAGCGGACGCAGTAGCCAACAGCTACTGATCCAACACGCTCTGCCCCCTATAATGAGGGGCAGAGCATCTTTCCCCGGAGGAAAAAATGTCCGAATGGCTGGAAAACCACCTGCCCAAGGTGGTGCTGGCACCGTCGTTCATCGCTGTATTGATCTTTGTCTATGGCTTTATCGGATGGACCGCATGGGTGTCGCTGACCCGATCGAAACTACTGCCGAAATACGAGATCAAGGGCTTCATCCAGTATGAACGCCTGTTCGACTCGCCCCGCTGGGATACGGCAATCAACAACCTGTATATCTTTGGCGCGCTGTTCATCGTGATTGCGATGGTGCTGGGCCTGTTGCTGGCCATCCTGCTGGATCAGAAGATCCGTGTCGAAGGCGCGATCCGCACCATCTACCTGTACCCCATGGCGCTGTCGATGATCGTGACCGGCACCGCGTGGAAGTGGATTCTTAACCCGGGTCTGGGCATCGAATCCATGGTGCAAGGCTGGGGCTTCACAAATTTCGAGTTCGACTGGCTGGTGAACCCCGATTACGCCATCTACACCATCGTAATGGCCGCGATCTGGCAGAGCTCGGGCTTCGTCATGGCGCTGTTTCTGGCCGGTCTGCGGTCGGTGGATGGTGAGATCATCAAGGCCGCGCAGGTCGATGGGATCCCCACATGGCGCATCTATACCGCGATCATCATCCCCTCGATGGCGCCGATCTTCCTGTCCGCTTTCATTGTTCTGGCGCACCTCGCGATCAAGAGTTTTGACCTAGTCATCGCCCTGACAGGCGGTGGTCCCGGTTACGCAACCGATCTGCCCGCCACTTACATGTACGCCATGGCGTTTTCGCGCGGTGATATCGGTCAGGCGGCTTCGTCCGCGATGATCATGATGCTGGTCGTCTTTGCCATCGTGGTTCCCTATCTTTACTCAGAGCTGAGGGCGAAAAATGACTGATCTGTCGATGCCCCAATCCCAAACTGAACCCCGCAGCCAAAGTGCCGCTGGCAAGATTGCCTTGCGTTGGTTGCTGTATGTCCTGCTGGGCCTATTCGCGCTGTATTACCTGATGCCGCTATTCGTGATGTTGACCACGTCGCTGAAAAGCCTTGAGGAAATCCGCACTGGCAGCCTTATTTCGCTGCCGCGTGAGGTCAGCTTTGACGCCTGGAAAACTGCATGGTCCAGCGCTTGTACCGGCATTCAGTGTGAAGGCCTGCGGCCATACTTCTGGAACTCGGTCCTGATCGCGGTGCCTGCAGTGGCCATCTCGACCCTGCTGGGCGCACTGAACGGCTATGTCGTGGCGCAGTGGCGGTTCAAAGGCGCGAATATCATCTTCTCGCTGATGCTGTTTGGCTGCTTCATCCCGTTTCAGGTCGTGCTGCTGCCAATGGCGCGTCTGCTGGGTCTGATGGGGATCGCCGGAACCATTCCGGGCCTGATCTTTGTGCACGTGATCTACGGGCTTGGCTTCACTACGCTGTTTTTCCGCAACTACTATGTCACCATCCCGGCCGAATTGACCAAGGCCGCCCGTGTCGATGGTGCCGGGTTCTTGCGGATCTTCTGGTCGATTTTCCTGCCGCTGTCGTTGCCCATTATCGTGGTGACGGTGATCTGGCAGTTCACGCAGATCTGGAATGACTTCCTGTTCGGCGTGTCGTTCAGCCAAGCGGGGACGCAGCCCGTGACCGTGGCGCTCAACAACATCGTAAACTCCACCACCGGCGTGAAAGAGTACAACGTCGACATGGCCGCCGCGATCATCGCGGGGCTGCCGACGCTGCTCGTCTATGTCGTCGCCGGTAAGTATTTCATCCGCGGTCTGACCGCTGGCTCAGTGAAGGGATAACCCATGGCTCCCATCCTCGATATCAACAATCTGTACAAGAATTACGGCGCGACCGAGGTTCTGAAGGACATCAACATTTCGATCGAGCCGGGCGATTTCCTGGTGCTGGTTGGCCCCTCGGGCTGCGGCAAGTCCACCCTGCTGAACTGTATTGCGGGGCTGGAGGAAATCACCGGCGGCACGCTGTCCATCGGGGGCAAGGACATGACCCATGTCAGCCCCAAGGATCGCGACATCGCAATGGTGTTCCAGTCCTACGCCCTGTACCCGACCATGTCGGTGGCGAAGAACATCACTTTCGGCATGAAAGTGCGCGGGGTCGATCAGGCAACGCAGGAGGCCAAGCTGAATGAGGTTGCCTCGCTGCTGCAGATCGAACCACTGCTAAGCCGCCGCCCCAGCCAGTTGTCGGGCGGTCAGCGTCAGAGGGTGGCGATGGGTCGGGCGCTGGTGCGCGATCCCAAGCTGTTCCTGTTCGACGAACCTCTGTCTAACCTCGACGCCAAACTGCGGGTCGAAATGCGGACCGAGATCAAGAAACTACACCAGACCCTGGACGCATCCATCGTCTACGTGACCCATGACCAGATTGAGGCGATGACTCTGGCGACCAAGATCGTGGTTCTGAAAGGCGGGATCGTGCAGCAGATCGGCAGCCCGGCCGAGATATACAATAATCCGGCCAACCTGTTTGTCGCCGATTTCATGGGCTCACCTGCGATGAACCTGATCCCGGCGCAGGCGTCCAAAGGCGGACCGGGCACTCAGATCGCCATTGCCCGCGAAACAGGCGAGACGCTGGTCCTGAACGATGCCCGCGACCTGTCACTGCCCAAGGATGTGATTCTGGGCCTGCGCCCCGAGGACATTGCCGAGGCCGGCTTCCGCGCAGGCGACGGCGTACAAGAGGCTGCCTGTATGGTCGATATGGTCGAACCGGCAGGGGCGGACACCTATGTGGTCTCGGAACTGGGTGGCAAACAGGTCACGGCGCGTCTGCACGCGGAAACCAGTGCGCAGGCTGGCGAGATGTTGAACCTGGCCTTTGACATGAGCAAGGTGTCCTATTTCGCCAAAGAAACCGGTGAAAGGTTGAACTAAACAAAAAAAGCCGCGCGAACCCAATCGCGCGGCTTTTTTCAATTTGTGAACCGGATCAGCTGACCTTGTTCCGTTTCATATCCTTGATCAGACGGTTCAGATCACCGCCGCGCGCATCCAGCATGGCACCGATCTCGGTCCGCTCGGTCAGCAGCATATTCACCCCTTCGATGAACATGTTGAAGAACTTGTCACGGCCTGATTTATCCGACACCAGGAAGGTTACTTCGAACGGGGATGAACCTTGCAACTTGACCGAGGTGCGCACCTCATAGCCTGCCTTGATCTTGCGGGCATTGCGAACAGTGACCTGGCCACCAATAAATTCGCGAAACCGGCGGCCATATTTGTTGGAAATATAGCCCTGAAACGCACTGGTGAATTGCTTGATCTGCGACGGGCTGGCTGATCTGCCATCGGCCCCCAGCACATAGCGCGCCATGATCGGCACATCCGCATATTGCACGAAGATCTTTTCAAAATCGCGGATCATCGCCTTTTCGGATTTACCCGAGGCGATCACGCGGTTGATGTCGTCCACGACACTGACAACCAACGCCTTGGCGCTGGCTTCGGTCTGGGCAAAAGCGGGCATGGCGGTCAGCGCCAAACCGGCCAGGCCGGTGGCGATAAAACCGCGTCTATTCAGATTGTTATTCGGCATAGGGGTCCTCGTAGGGGTCTAGGTAGGGGTCCCTGACTGGGTCAGTCCCGATATCTGCATAAGGGTCATCGTACAGACCCAGATAGGCGTCTTCATCATCGCGTGCCAGTTCAAAGCGGCGGTTCTGAATGAAAATTGTCTGTGCCTGCGCATAGCTGTCAGCGCTTTCATACAGGATCGAATCCACCGTGTCCGAGAACCGGCCCCGATCACCCATGCGTCTGACGACCTCGGCGTAGACGCCGATATTGTCGACCGGACGGACCGGAGAGAAATTGATCGGATTCGAGAACAGATTGACTACGACGCCAATCGCGTCCCGTTGGGTAGACGGGCCATAAAAGGGCAGTTCGACATAGGCGCCCTCGCCGACACCCCAGACATGCAGGGTCTCGCCGAAATCGGTATCGACCGGCGGCAGGTTCAGTTCGGCGGCGGGATCAGACAAGCCCAAACCGCCCACCGTGGTATTGACCACAAACCGCAGCAAAGCGTTGCCGGATTGTTTGACATTACCCTGCAACAGATAGTCCAATGCCTGCCCGGGCATTGTCAGGTTCTCGGCAAAATGGTTGAAGCTGGTCACCATTGGATCCGGTACGATCTTGACGTAGCCTTTCGAGGCCGGACGGAACAGGAACCGGTCGACGCCCAGATTGAACTTGTGGATGCCGCGGTTGGTGTTTTCATAGGGATCAAACACCGCGCCCGGTGGCGTTCCTTCCGGGGGGCGCGTGGCACAGGCGCCAAGGACTGTCATCACGGACAGGACGATCAGGTGCTTCAGGCGGGGTCTGCTCAACACGGTCTTTGCCACTCCTAAACATTCGGGTTCTTTTGGCCCGAACTATCAATCAATACTGCCTGTGGCCATTTAGTACGGCCTAATCCGATGTCACATATACGTTTCGCATCCAGTTTGAAACAGATAGCGTTTAACCTGTGCAATGGGCTTACGTAAAGCGGCACAGGTTCAACTGTTCGGCATGAGAAGAGTTACGCTTACCGCTCAAGCCCGTCCATCCTTGTTTTTCGTACTTTCCGATCCGGGTCTTCCTCGTTAGCTTCGCCGCGACTCATTATTTGGAGGAAACCTCATGAGCATCGCAGCAAAACTGGAAAGCCTGGGCGTCAATCTGCCGGACGCGCCTGCGCCGGCGGCGAACTATGTGCCCTTCGTGCGCGTAGGCAATATTGTTTATGTCTCGGGGCAGATATCCAAGGATGACGATCTGATTACCGGCAAACTGGGCGATGACATGGAAATCGAAGCCGGGGCTGCGGCGGCGAAAGTTTGCGCCATCAACTTGTTGGCGCAGGTCAAGGCGGCTTGTGGTGGAGATATCGATAAGCTGGTGAAAGTGATCAAACTGACTGGCTTCGTGAACTCGACCGCCGATTTCACTGCGCAGCCGCAGGTGATCAACGGCGCGTCGGACTTCCTGGTCGAGGCGTTGGGCGAGGCTGGTCGCCATTCCCGTTCCGCCGTCAGCGCCGCGGCATTGCCGCTGGGCGTGGCCGTCGAAATCGAAGGTATTTTCGAGGTTCAATGACACCTTCTCTGCCATCCGTATTCTTGCAAGCCCCGATAGCCCATCGGGCGCTGCATGATCTCTTGGATAGCCGCCCGGAAAACAGCCGGGCGGCCGTACGTGCTGCTGTCGAGGCCGGGTACGGGATCGAGATCGACTTGCAACTGACCTCGGACAAGCAGGCGATGGTGTTTCATGACTATGACATGACACGCCTGACCGGTCAGCCTGGTCCCATTCAGCAGGTGTCGGCGACACGGGCGCAGGCGACGCAATTGCTGCACGCAGATGACGGCATTCCGACGTTGGACGAAGTGCTTGAGATTGTGGGTGGCAAGGTGCCCTTGTTGATCGAGTTCAAGGATCAGGACGGTGCGATGGGTCCCGATGTCGGGCCGCTCGAGGCTGACGCCGTGCGGGCTTTGCAAGGATATGACGGACCAGTCGCGTTGATGTCGTTCAACCCCAACAGCGTGGCTGAGCTGGCCCGTCTTGCCCCCCATCTGCCACGCGGGTTGGTGACCTGTTCTTACCAACCCAAGGTCGAACTGTTGCCGCAAAAGGTCTGCGATCACCTGCGTGAGATTCCCGATTTCGACAGGGTCGGCGCCAGTTTCATCAGTCATGAGGTTGCCGACCTGTTCCGTCCCCGCGTGGCCGAACTGAAGGCGCGCGGTGTGCCGGTACTGTGCTGGACCGTACGCTCGCCCGAACAAGAGGTTGAGGCCCGTGCCGTTGCCGACAACGTGACCTTCGAAGGTTATTTAGCCCCGCATCCGGGTTGAACCTGCCCCCCGGTGTCACAGATAAAGATCAGACGCGGAGGGCACATGGATCAGGCACAAATCGAAGTTCAGGTTCTGGGATCGCTCTCGCAGATTCCTGCGGCCGATTGGGACGCTTGTGCCTGCCCCGAGGCCGCCGATGGCGGGCGACCGCTTGATCCTTTTACAACGCATCGGTTCCTGCTGGCGCTGGAAAACAGCGGTTCTGTCGGGCAGGGCACCGGATGGCAACCGCAATACCTGACTGCTTATCTGGACGGGATGATGATCGCGGCCGCGCCGATGTACGCCAAATCACACAGTCAGGGTGAATATATCTTCGACCACAACTGGGCTCATGCCTATGAAAACGCCGGTGGGCAGTATTACCCCAAACTGCAGATCGCGGTGCCATTCACCCCTGCCACCGGTCGACGCTTTCTGGTGCGGCCAGGATATGAGGTGCCGGGCATGTCGGCCCTGGTGCAGGGGGCCGTACAGATTGCAGCCGATAACCGGGTGTCTTCGGTCCACGCCACATTCTGTACCGAAGGTGAGGCGCTGGCGGGGGAACAGATGGGCCTGCTGCTGCGCCAGTCGCAGCAGTTTCACTGGCTCAATGATCAGTATGCAGATTTTGACGGATTTCTGACCGCGCTGTCCTCGCGCAAGCGCAAGAATATCCGCAAGGAACGCGCGCAGGCTTGTGGCTTTGGTGGGGAAATCCGCACGCTGACCGGCGATGATCTGCGTCCTGAACATTGGGACGCATTCTGGCGGTTCTATCAAGATACTGGCGCGCGGAAATGGGGGTCGCCTTACCTGACGCGGCAATTCTTTGATATCGCTCAGGAAACCATGGCCGATGATATGGCGCTGGTTCTGGCAGAACGAAATGGCTATCCAATTGCCGGGGCGCTGAACTTTATCGGACGCGAAACGCTTTATGGTCGTTATTGGGGCTGCGTCGAACATCACCCCTGCCTGCATTTCGAATTGTGCTACTATAGGGCGATCGACTTTGCCATTGCGCAGGGTTTGGCCCGTGTTGAGGCCGGCGCGCAGGGCGAACACAAGCTGGCGCGGGGCTATCTGCCGATGCGCACGCATAGCTTGCATTGGGTCGCCGACCCCGGCTTTGCCGATGCGATCAAGAAATATCTGGACGCCGAGGCCCACGCATTGGGACAAGAGATTGAAATTCTGACGGAATACGGTCCGTTCAGGAAATCAAACCCGGAGGAACAGCAATGACCAAACTACTGTCGCCCGAGACCCGCGGACCGCTTCTGGACCCTCTGTTCGACAACGGTTGGACCATGGTCGATAACCGGGATGCGATCACCAAGACTTTTATCTTCGAAGATTTCGTGCACGCTTTTGGCTGGATGACGCAGGTGGCGATTTTTGCCGAAAAGTGGAATCACCACCCCGAATGGTCCAACGTCTACCGCACGGTCGAGGTGACGCTGGCAACCCATGACGTCGGCGGCATTTCGGCGCTGGACGCCAAGCTGGCGCGCAAGATGGACAGTCTGTGCTAACGGTTGCCTGAACCGACCCCGCCCGCAAGCGATGCGGTTATGCCCATCTGCTCGAACTCGGCGGGTGTTACGGTGCCACTGCTGACATCGATGTCGCGCGGAATACCAGTTGTCCGGTTTCCGATCTGACGGACACTGCGCGCGGCTGGGTTAATGTCCAGACAGCGGGTTTTGTAACAGGTCAGCCCGGATGTGTTGATCTGAATCCGTTCCTGCCCGTCTGGTCCGGTCACAACCGGCGCCTGCGGCGCATCGCACGCCGCAAGCAGTGTAAGCGCACCCAAACCGATCCATTTGTTCATCGTGCGCTCCTGTTGCTAGTCCAATTGACCGTTGCCGTCCTTATCCGCCGCGTTGAAATCGTCATTCATCTGCGCGTCGTATTCCGCCCTTGAGATAAAGTCATCATTGTCGCGGTCAACGTCCTGAAACTGTTTTATGTCCAGAAACGGCTTGGCCTCGTCCAAGCCCAGCGTGCCATTCCTGTCGTCATCCATTTCCTGAAAAGCATAATCGGAAAAGGCGTTGAATTCATCGCGGGACAGGAAACCGTCATTGTTCTTGTCGATGGCTTTCAGCTCATTTTCATGCAGCTCGCCGACGGTTTCAGCCGTGGCCGCACCAGCCAGCACAAGAGCCGCAGCAATCAATATTCCACGTGTCATCTTGGCTCTCCTCAGCATGCGAATCTGTTGCCTTCAACGGCGCCAGCGGCTGCGCCTGCCGCTGTCAGGATGGATTTACCTGACCCGCCACCGAATTGGTTGCCGATTGCGCCGCCAATCAGCGCTCCGCCCAGTGACCCGCTGAGGCAGGCAATTTCATGCTGCCGCGCCGCCTGTTGCTGAGGGGTGGGCGCCGGGCCGCAGGCGGCCAGTGCGCCCGCCGCGCCCAGCACTAGGACAAATACTTTCAGTTTCATAAATGAACTCCCTGATTGTATGCCACAACTATTGGCGGATCAGGGCGTTGCATCAAGTTAAATAGCGTTCAAGGCCCCGAGGTGACCCGGGGCCGAGCGCGGATTCAGATCGCGTCCAACAGGGTCTCACCCGCCGAAATCTCGCAAGCACCGGGGCTTTCTTCCAGGTTCAGCGCGGTCACTTTGCCGTCTTCGACCAACATGGCATAACGCTTGGACCGGGTATAAAGCCCGGCGGGTGGGGCATCGAATTCCATGCCGATGGCCTTGGTAAATTCCGCCGAGGCATCGCCCAGCATGGTCAGGCCCGCATCAGCCGCGCCCGTGGCCTCGCCCCAGGCTTTCATCACAAACGGATCGTTGACCGAGACGCAGATGATCTCATCCACGCCTTTGGCCGTGAACTGGTCCTTGGTGCGGATGAAGCTGGGCACATGGGCCGAACTGCAGGTTGGTGTGTATGCACCGGGCACTGCAAAGATCACTACTTTGCGTCCTTTGATCTTGTCTGAAATCCGCACCTCTTCGGGGCCGTCTGCGCCGAGTTGCGTCAATGTGGCGTCTGGCAGTGTGTCACCTTTTGAAATCATTTTTAAGCTCCTGTCGTTTGGATTTGCAGAGTCGGGCTCAGCCGCAATATAGGTGGTCGCGTGGATGAGACCACGGGAATTCGACAGGGCGGGAGGAACATGAGCCATATTGTCGTCATCGGTGCGGGGCAGGCGGGATCATCGCTTGTCGCCAGACTGCGTAAGGACGGGTTCGAGGGGGACATTACCCTGATCGGGGCCGAGCCGCATTTGCCGTATCAGCGTCCGCCGCTGTCCAAGGCTTATCTGCTGGGCGAGATGGAATTGGAACGCCTGTTCCTGCGGCCCGAGAGTTTCTATGCCGAAAACAACATCACCCTGCGTCTGGGCCAGCGCGTGACTGCGATTGATCCGCAGGCCAAAACCGTGACCGTTGGGGATGAGGTGATCTCCTATGACGAGTTGGCCCTGACCACAGGTTCGGACCCGCGCTATCTGCCTGCTGCAATTGGCGGCGATCTTGAAGGCGTGCATGTGGTGCGCGATCTGGCCCATATCGACGAGATGGAACCGCGGGTAAAAGACGGCGCGCGCGCCCTGATCGTGGGCGGCGGCTATATCGGGCTCGAGGCTGCGGCGGTCTGTGCCAAGCGCGGGGTCAAGGTGACCCTGGTTGAGATGGCCGACCGCATCCTACAACGGGTCGCCGCACCCGAGACCAGCGACTACTTCCGCGCTCTGCATGCCGATTATGGAGCCGATATCCGCGAAGGGGTGGGGCTGGATCGTCTAGTCGGTGAAAACGGCAAGGTGGTCGGTGCTGTTCTGACCGACGGTACCGAGGTGCAGGTTGATTTCGTTGTTGTTGGCGTCGGCATCGTGCCGTCGACCCAACTGGCCGAGATGGCAGGGCTTGAATTGGACAACGGCATCAAGACCGATGCGCATGGCCGCACCTCTGATCCGTCGATCTGGGCAGCAGGGGATTGCGCGTCCTTCCCACATGGTGATGCCCGTATTCGTCTGGAAAGCGTGCCGAACGCAATTGATCAGGCCGAGGTTGTGGCCCAAAACATGCTGGGCGCGGCCAAGGATTATGTAGCAACACCTTGGTTCTGGTCGGATCAGTATGACGTCAAACTGCAGATCGCAGGCCTGAACACCGGCTATGATCGCGTGGTGACTCGTCAGGGCGAGGGCCAGACCGTGTCCTTTTGGTATTACAACGGCGAGCGGCTGATTGCTGTGGACGCGATGAATGACCCGCGTGCTTATATGGTCGGCAAGCGCCTGATTGAGATGGGAAAAACCGCTGATCCGGCTGTTGTGGTCGACCCTGACGCGGACCTTAAACCGCTGCTCAAGGCGTGAGGATCATCGCCGGAGAGTTCCGGGGCCGAGCCTTGGCCTCGGTTGGCAAAGGGGATGCGGGCGCACATCTGCGCCCCACCACCGACCGTGTGCGCGAAAGCCTGTTCAATGTATTGGGTCACCAGATCGACTTTGACGGGCTGCGCGTGCTGGACCTGTTCGCAGGAACCGGCGCGCTGGGGCTTGAGGCGCTGTCGCGTGGCGCTGCACATGTGACCTTTGTGGATGACGGGCGGGTGGCACAAGGACTGATCCGCAAGAATATTGACCTGACCCGCAGTTCTGACCGAACGGACCTGATCCGCCGCGACGCCACTCGGTTGGGTGAAAACCAAGGTGCGCCCTACGATCTGATCTTTCTGGACCCGCCTTATGGGAAATCTCTGGGGCAGAAAGCCATCGTCGCCTTGTCCCATGGTTGGATTGCTGACGATGCATTGATCGTGTGGGAGGAAAACAGCCCCATGATCGCGCCGCAGGGGTTCGACCTGCAGGACAGCCGCAAATACGGCGACACGCATATCTCATTGATGTGGCGAAATGTTTCAGGCTGAAACTCTGCGGGCAAAGTTACGCTGACGCCTGGTTTGCACCCACGCGCACGGTTGGCTAGGCACAGTGCAAAACAACGAGGGCAAAGATGCACGATCTGGTCATTTTCGATTGCGACGGCGTTCTTGTGGACAGTGAGCCGCTGTCCAATCAGGTGCTGGTCGACAACCTCGGGCGGTACGGGCTGAACCTGACACTGGAAGACAGTGTTGCATTCTTCCTTGGCGGCACGATGACCGGGGTTCGCGACAAGGCGCGCGCGCTGGGTGCGAACCTGCCAGACGATTGGGTCGATGAGGTGTATGCAGAAACCTATGACCGCTTAAGACAAGGCGTGGATCTGGTTCAGGGTATTCCGGAACTGCTGACCGCGCTGGACACCAAGGGCATCCCTTTCTGCGTCGCCTCGAATGGTAGCCCGGACAAAATGAAGATCACTTTGGGTCAGAACGGATTGTGGGAACGTTTTAGCGGCGCGATGTACTCGGCCCATGTTTTGGGAACAGCTAAGCCTGATCCGGTCATGTTCCAGACGGCTGCCGATCAATTTGGCGCCACCACGCCGGTGGTGATCGAAGACAGCCAGAACGGCGTGATGGCAGCCAAACGCGCGGGTATGCGATGCCTGGCCTATACGCCGCACGGGCAGGGTGAGGCGCTGGCGGAACTGGGCGCTGAAGTCTTTACCGATATGGCCGAGGTTCAGTCGCTTTTGGGAATCTGACCCGGGCGTGTTAGCATCCGCGGCATGGACCGCACCCTGACCCCTTCAAACTGGACCCTTTCAAAGGATACGGACTCGGCTACAGCCCCTGAACGCAAACCACTGCGCGCGCCGGTGTTCATCCACGACGCCGTGACGCCGTGGAGGGATGAGACGATGCTGTTGAAACTGATGCGCGATCAGGCCAGCGATCAGGACGAATAGGTCGGGTGGAACTTGCTGCCCGGTGACAGAGTAAAGATCTCGACCCCATCTGCCGTCACACCCACCGAATGTTCGAACTGTGCCGACAGTGACTTGTCGCGGGTCACGGCGGTCCAGTCATCGGCCAGCGTCTTGGTCTCGGGGCGGCCCAAATTGACCATCGGTTCAATGGTGAAGAACATGCCTTCTTCCAGCTTCGCTCCGGTGCCCGGACGGCCATAGTGCAGCACGTTTGGCGGGGCGTGGAACACACGGCCCAGCCCGTGGCCGCAGAAATCGCGGACAACGCTCATGCGGTGCGCTTCGACATAGGCCTGAATCGCGTGACCGATATCGCCGAAGGTGTTTCCCGGCTTGACCATCTCGATGCCCTTGAACAGCGCGTCATGGGTCACCTGGATCAGACGTTCCGCCTTGCGCGGTAGCTTGCCGGCCACATACATGCGCGAAGTATCGCCGAACCAGCCGTCAACTATGACGGTGACGTCGATATTCAGGATGTCGCCATCCTTCAGGCGCTTGTCGCCGGGGATGCCGTGGCAGACCACGTGATTCACACTGATACAGCTTGCGTGCTGATACCCCTTGTAGCCGATGGTTGCCGACGTTGCGCCCGCATCCTCGACCATCTGGGTGATCAGGCGGTCAATCTCACCGGTTGTTTGGCCGGGAAAGACATGTTCCGCAATATCGTCGAGTATCCGCGCAGCCAATGCCCCTGCCGCGTGCATGCCGGCAAAGTCACCTTGTTCATAGATGCGGATGCCATCTTTGGTCAGACGGCCACGATGTTCTTTCATGGATGCGAAGCTCCAAATGTTGCGCGCAGCACTCCTTTTACGCTGCTTGTGCAGAAAGTACCAGAGGGCGTAGGGCCGCTACGTCAAGTCTACTTTTATCGCGTATAGACCCTCAGCTAATTTTGAACTAGCACAAGGCAAGGCGGCGCAGGTGCGCGGAACATTGAAAGGCGTGCAGATGCAAAGAAAAGCTGACCAGTTGAGAGCCGAAATCGCCAGTATCAGCGAGCTTCTCAAGGCGGGTCGGCCGGACCGGGCCTTTAAACGCGCCACCAAGGCCGCCAAGAAATGGCCAAAGACGGCTGCATTGCCCAGACTGGCCGGCCTGTGCGCGGTTCAGCAGCAGAACTTCAAGCAAGCGCAGACGCAATTCGAACGCGCGTGGCAGTTGGACCCAGGCAATGCCGAGCTGATTCAGAACTATGGTCTGAGCTTGGTTCAAGGCGGCGATCCCGCCGCCGCGCTGGAGTTTCTCGAAAAAATCAGCGCCCGTGGGCCCCTCAGCCCGGCGCAGCATTTCATTCAGGCGCTGGCCCTTGTGCAAGAGCATGAACCGGCCAAGGCTTTGGCTGTCGTCGAACAGGTCCTGAAACGCGAACCCGCCAATCTGAATGCGCAGATTCTGAAGGCGGACGCATTGGACGCGATGCATCAATGGGAAGAGGCCGTCGAGGTGCTGACAGCGCTTGTTCGAAAGAACCCGAGGTTTCTGCCTGGCCTGCTGCGTCTGGCCAGATCTCAGATGGGTCTGGGTCAACTTGGTGAGGTGGCAAAGAACCTACGTGCGGTCTTGCAACTGGCACCCGGCCATGCGGAAGCGCTTGAGATGATGGCGGGGCTGCCAAACCTGACATTTGACGACATCGCGACGCTGAAGCCACAGATTAATGGCGCGCTGGATCGTGGCTTGTCGAACCCTCAGGATGAGGTGATGCTGCGCTTTGCTGCGGCGAGCCTGGCCCGTCGCGAAAAGAACACGCCGCTGGAAATGCAACACCTGTCCGAGGCCCATAGGCGGCAGCGCGATGGGTTTGACACGTGGGAAAAGCGCAGCGCGCAAGAGTGTGACAAAAGACTGGCTTCCCCTTTGCCCGCGGCCGAGTCCGAGCGGCTCGAAGATAGTGCCCGCCCGATTTTCGTGGTTGGACTGCCCCGGTCAGGCACCACATTGGTCGAGCGTATTTTGGACCGTCACTCTGCCGTTCAGGGGTTGGGCGAATTGGCATCCGTACATCAATGGGTCAGGCAGGCCGAAGCGCAGCCGCCCGAGTGGCGCGCGGGCAATAGACTGGCCGATCACTACATGGATAAGCTGCCCGAGTTGACTGATGGCACTGTGGCTTTTGTTGACAAAGCGCCGGGGAACTATGCGTTTCTGGGCGAGATTGCGCAGGCTTTCCCAGATGCCTTGATCCTCAACGTTTTGCGCGACCCGCGTGATGTTGCCCTGTCCATGTGGCGCGCGAATTTCGGTGCGGGTGGGTTGTATTACACCCATGATCTGAACTGGATGGCAGCCGAAGCCAACCGGTACCAACGCTATCTGCGGCACTGGCACAAGGTCTTGCCGGGCCACATTCACGACATCCAGTACGAGACGTTGGTGGGAAATCTGGAAGACACCGCACAAGAGCTGGCCCGGGTATGTGATCTGCCCTTTGAGGAAAGGATGCTGTCGCCGGATAAATCCCCGAATGCGATCAGAACGGCCAGTAACCTGCAGGCGCGCAAACCGGTCAATGCTACTTCGGTCGGAGGCTGGCAGGCTGTGGCCGAACAGTTTGAGCCGTTTTTGAAGGGGCTGGATGCCGAATTGTGGGCTGATTTTCTGAATGTGATAGACGGTGTAGAGGATCAGAAAGCTTGAAATCTGCTGCAGCCCCACAAATTGAGGCCGCATTGATTTAATACCTTACAGGCAATCTATCCCGCGCAAGCGCGGTCCAGAAATCAACGCCCGAGAAGAGCAATTTATCGTTGAAATCGTAATCGCTGGAATGCAGCGGTTGTCCGTGCGGTCCGGTTTCGCCATTCCCCATCAGCAGAAAACAGCCAGGAACGGCCGCACTGAAATGGGCGAAATCTTCGGAAAAGCTCATGGGTTGGCGGTCGGATATGGTTTCGGCCCCGATGGATTGTGCAACCCTGACAACAGCCTGCGTGGGTTCTTCGGCATTAATTGTTTCGATGAATTCCGTGTTGAAGGTGACATCGACCGAGACACCATGAGCGATGGCCACACCCCGCGCGATTTCGCGCATCAGGCTCTCGATCGTGATGCGGTCTTCGGGGCTGCGGGCACGCACGTCGCCTTTCAACGTTGCATGTCCCGGCAGAACATTGCGCTGCCCGTCGGTCAGAAATTCGGTCACCGACACTACCGCTCCGGCTCCGGGGGCAAGTTTGCGCGAAACGATGGTCTGCAACGACTGCACCATGTCCGCACCAATGGTAATCGCATCCCGCCCCGCTTGCGGCATTGAGGCATGACCCCCCTGACCGGTGATCGCAATCTCGAACAGGCTTTCGGAGGAACAGATCAACCCGGTCCGTGTCGAAACCTGCCCGACAGGGGCGCCGGGAAGGTTGTGAATGGCATAGATCTCATCCACTGGAAACTGTTCCAGAATGCCTTCATCAATCATCGCCCGCGCGCCCAGCCCGTGCTCTTCATTGGGCTGGAAGACGAAAACAATCGTGCCATCGAAGCGCGGATCAGCGGCCAGTACCTGCGCAGCACCCAGCAACATCGTCATGTGGCCGTCGTGACCGCAGGCATGCATCACGCCTTCTGTTTCCGAGGGGTAATCGTGTTGGCTGGTCTCATGGATTGGCAGGGCGTCCATATCGGCGCGCAGGCCGATCGCCCGGTTGCCGGTCCCTGCTTTTAACACCCCAACGACCCCGATGCCCTCGTGCACGTCCAGTCCAAGATTGCGCAGAAATTCCGCCACTTTGGCCTTGGTGCGGATCTCGTTGAACCCAAGCTCCGGAAAGCGGTGAAAATCTTGCCTCAGGGCAGCTAGATTTGCTCGATTGGACTCCAAGTGCGTTCCCCTGACTGTCTGGTTTGTTGCTGGTGCTGTTGACCCGCGTTAGTCAAACGCTTCGGCCGGTAAATGGCAACGGGCGCGACGGATAAATCCCGGTCTTACCTGGGTTGCGCCCGAAGTCTTTCGCCGACGGTGATTTCACTGGTCGAAATACGCGTGTCGTAAACCAACCGCTCGACCCCTTGCGCCTGCGCTGCCTCGAACGCCGCCGCGTATGCCGGGTCGATATCTGCGGCCAGCGCAAACCGGTCGCAATCGGTGCGCTGTACCAGATACAGCATGATCGCCCGATGACCCTGCGCCGCCATGGTGGCCAGCTCTCCCAAATGTTTGGTGCCGCGGGCGGTGACGCTGTCGGGGAACTCGGCCAGACCCGCTTCGCGGGACAGGGTGACGCTTTTGACCTCGACATAGGCGTCCGGCAGGCCCGGCTGGGTCAGCAGAAAGTCGATCCGGCTGTTTTCCCCGTATTTCACCTCGGGTCGGATAGTTTCATAGGCGGCCAATTCCGGGACCTCTCCGGCTTCCAACGCCGCGCGTAACGCTTTGTTGGGGACCGAGGTGTCGACCCCAGTAAATTGCCCGTTCTCATGGTCGACCAGCCGCCAACCGTACTTCAGTTTCTTCTTCGGGTCGTCGTTGGGCTCCAGCCAGATTTTCTCACCCGGCTCAGCCAGACCCATCATTGAGCCTGGGTTGGCGCAATGGGCAGTGACCTCGCGCCCGTCCTCTAACGTGCAATCGGCCAGAAAGCGTTTGTAGCGGCGGATCAGGCGGGCGGGGACAAGGGGGGTTTCAAATCTCATGCCCCCCGGCCTATACCTGCCCCAAAGGTCGATCAAGAGGGGGGCACGCGCCATGGCCAATCCAACCGCTGCAATGCTGGTGATCGGGGATGAGATCCTTTCAGGCCGTACCCGCGACGCGAATATGCATTATCTCGCAGGTGAACTGACCAAACATGGCATCGACCTGAAAGAAGTGCGCATTGTCAGCGACGATGCCTCTGCGATTGAAACGGCGGTCAAGGCGTTGTCACAGGCCCATGACAATGTGTTTACCAGTGGCGGTATCGGGCCGACCCATGACGATATCACAGCCGATTGCATAGCCCGAGCCTTCGACACTCCCATCGATGTGCGCGAGGATGCCCGCGCGCTGTTGCAGGCGCGCTATGACAAATCCGGTCAGGAGTTGAACGAGGCCCGCCTGCGCATGGCCCGCATTCCGGACGGGGCGGAACTGATCGACAATCCGGTTTCGACCGCGCCCGGGTTCACCATTCAGAACGTGCATGTGATGGCCGGGGTGCCCTCGGTGTTTCAGGCGATGGTTGCCAGCGTGTTGCCCGGCCTGACCGGCGGCAGCCCGTTGTTGTCGCAGACCCTGCGCGTGGAGCGCGGTGAAGGCGATATTGCGGGTCCTCTGTCCGCGTTGGCCGAAGATTTTTCGGATCTGTCTATCGGCAGCTACCCGTACCAGGTCAACGGCGTGTTTGGGTCAAACGTGGTTGTGCGTGGTACCGACGGGGCGCGCATCGACGCCGCCGTCACCCGGTTGGCGAAAGAGCTTGAGCTGTGAACGTCAACTGGCCCGACATCGTCGACGGCACCTGGCCCGCTGCGCGCTATGAACGGTTGGGGCCGTTTCAGCTGCGCCAGGGGCAGGGTGGTGGATCACGAGTGTCTGCGGCCAGCGCGCTGGGTCCGGTGACCGAGGCTGATATCAAGGCCGCCGAGGCTGCAATGCAGGCGATTGGGCAAAAGCGTCTGTTTTGTCTGCGCCCGGGGGACGAGGCTCTGGATGCGCAACTTGCCGCGCGCGGGTACGAGATTCTGGACCCGGTCAATATCTATGCCTGCCCTACAGGTCATCTGACCGATACGCCGATCCCGCGTGTGATGGTCTTTCCCACGCCGGAACCCCTGGCGATCATGCGCGAGATTTGGGCGCAGGGGGGAATTGGTCCGGCGCGGGTCGCGGTGATGGAGCGGACGAAGGGCCCGAAAACCGGGCTGCTGCTGCGCCGCGACGATCAGCCCGCCGGTACCGTTTTTGTCGCGATACAGGATGGCGTTGCGATGGTGCACGCGCTTGAGGTTCTGCCCCAGCATCGCCGTCATGGGCTGGGCGTCTGGGCGATGCGTGCGGCGGCCTTTTGGGCGCACGAGAATGAGGCAGAAACGCTCAGCGTGATCTGCACCAAGGCGAATACAGCGGCCAATGGGCTTTATCACGCACTTGGGATGGAGATTGTCGGCGAATACCACTACCGTCAGCTTGCCCAAGGAGAGAGCCCGACGTGACCGACCAGAAATTGCCCACCGCGCTGGACTTGCCGATGGTGGACCCGCTGCCGCCCGAGACGCAGAAATACTTTGATATCTGTGTGGAAAAGCTGGGCTTTGTACCGAATGTGCTGCGGGCCTATGCATTTGATATCGACAAGCTGAACGCGTTTACGGCCACGTATAACGACCTGATGCTGGGCGACAGCGGTTTGACCAAGCTGGAACGGGAAATGATCGCCGTGGTGGTGTCGGCGATCAACAAGTGCTTTTACTGCCTTGTGGCTCATGGCGCGGCGGTGCGGCAGTTGTCGGGCGATCCGCAACTGGGTGAGATGCTGATGATGAACTACCATGTGGCCCCCTTGGACCCGCGCCAGCGTGCGATGCTGGATTTCGCAGCCAAGATGACCACCGCAAGCGCCGAAATCGAAGAACCCGATCGCCAACGCTTGCGGGATGTAGGGCTGAGTGACCGGGATATCTGGGACCTCGCCAATGTCACCGGCTTTTTCAACATGTCGAACCGGGTTGCTAGCGCAACGGCCATGGCCCCCAACGACGAATATCACGCGCAGGCCCGATGACCCGAATTGCCTTTCTGATCTTTTTATTGCTGGCCGGACCGCTTGCGGCGCAGGAATTGACATTGCCCTCTGGCGCGCGCCAGCTCAGCGAACGTATCAGCCCATTGGACAGCTATGATCTGCCTACCGGACCCTTCGCCGATGACAGCCTACCCGTGCGTCACGTCGAAGGGCGAGTCGAGCGGATCACATGGCGCGTACAATCGGGTTCCAGTACGACGCTGCAATTGCTGGCACCTTTACGTGAACAGGTTATCGCGCAGGGCTATGAGGTGCTGTTCGAATGCGAGGCCCGGACCTGTGGCGGGTTCGATTTCCGGTTCGGAACCGAGGTGGTGCCAACCCCCGACATGTATGTGTCCATTCAGGACTATCGCTTTTTGGCCGCCACGCGCGGAGACGACGTACTGAGCCTGCTGGTCAGCCGCAACCCGCCAAGCGGATATGTGCAAATGATCCGTGCTACCCCCGTTGACGCCGAAACTCCGCCGCCGCTGGTGATTGAAGAAACGGTCAACGCATCAGGTGGCCTGTTGACCGAATTGGCCCAGAACGGGCATGTGATCCTGGACGACCTGCATTTTCGCACCGGAGAGATCACACTGGGCGATGGGCCCTATACATCGCTGAACTTGATCGCCGGTTATCTGACCGACAATCCGGGTACGCGTTTGGCGCTTGTGGGTCATACAGATGATACTGGCGCGCTGGACGCCAATATCTCGGTTAGTACGGGCCGGGCGCAGGCGGTGCGGACCCGTTTGATCGAGACGCATGGGGTCGCCGCTGACCGGCTTGAGGCGCGGGGAATCGGCTATCTGGCACCGCTGACGTCGAACGCCACCCCCAAAGGCCGCGACCTGAATCGCCGGGTCGAGGCGGTTTTGCTGGTCAATTGATCACGCCGACATAGGTCAGTGAGAAGGGCCGAGAGTAAAGGAGCACGCCATGGCTGACCAGACGCCAACCCCTCAGGCATTGATTATCGGCGCAGGGGCGGGCCTGTCGGCCTCGTTCGCGCGGGCGTTAGCACGGGAAGGCTACGCGCTGCATCTGACTGCGCGCGATATCACGAAACTGAAACCGCTGGCCGTCGAAACGGGCGCTGTGCTGCATCAATTGGACGGCACGGATGCCATGGGCGTGGCGGCCCTGGTTGCCGATATGCCTGGTGAATTGCGTGTGGCCTGCTACAACCCGTCGGCCCGGCAACGTGGTCCGATCACCGAGTTGGACCCCGAAACCGTGCGCAAGGCGGTTGAGGTCACGGCGCACGGGGCGTTTCTGCTGGGTCAAGCAGCCACCCGCCGCATGTTGGATCAGCCGATGCGCAATGGTCGGCGCGGCACGATTCTGTTCACTGGTGCCTCGGCCGGGGTCAAAGGCTTTCCGCTGTCCGCGCCTTTTGCCATGGGCAAGTTTGCGCAACGCGGTCTGGCGCAATCCATGGCGCGTGAGCTGCACCCCAAGGGTATCCACGTGGCCTGGGTCAATATTGACGGTGGCATCCGGAATGCGTCCCGGCCCGAGCGGGTCGAAGCCGCCGATAACCCCGACAGTATGCTGGACCCCGACGCCATCGCCCGCGAATACATGCATTTGGTACATCAGGACCGATCCACCTGGAGCAATGAACTGACCCTGCGCCCCTGGGTCGAACAGTTCTGACGAACAGGCAACTAAACAAAAAAAGACCCGCACTATTGCGCGGGCCGTCGAGGTTCACCGGGGGAGATATCTCCTGTTCCTTGTACTATCCCAGGTAAAAGAGACGATTTGTCGACGAAACAAAGACGATCTGTGTTTTTTCTTCGACCTGCTTCTCAAAAAGTTGGCGAATTCCGGTTCTCAGGACATCTGATCACGATCATGTTTTCGTAGACGTGCAATCAGGCCGTTCTCTGCGATCCAATTCGCATAGGCCCGATAATCTTTGTCTGCCATAAGGTGCTTTTCTTCCGTTTTGGCGCGCGCGTAGTACATTGCGTTTACCCCCAACAGCAAAATGCAGCTTTGAATAGCCGCCGCTGGCCCGACGGCAGAAAGAAACGGCATAGTAGCCATCCACCACATGATATTCTTGGACAGATAGGCAGGATGCTTGGAATAGCGATACGGCCCGGTTGTGATGATCCCGCGATGGGTCAGGTTTGAAAACCGAAGTCCGAAAGCTACGGTCGCCCAGGCATAAATGATGGAAAGCACCAGAATCGCGCTGCCCCAAACAATCAAAAGCATAGGCTGATCCGACAGCCAATCCGTCCATGATTGCGTGCCCGTGCGATAGTCCAGCGGGCCGCCAGGGGTCATCAACGCGAAGGGCGGATAACATGCCAGCGCCGCGACCCAGGCAGACAGATACGGATTCGCGGTTCTGATATGCGTATCCAGAACTCGGAAGGCGCAGACATAGCCAATGGTTCCGATGCACACATCCACAAGAAAGGAAACCTGGATCAGTAACAGGATAAACAACACCGGATCGGCAAAAAAGCTTTCCAGATCGGCGTTGGTGACGGAGCTGACAATCTGCGGCAGGATGGTGATCATGAAGGCCAGGAAAAAGCCTTTGACCAACCATGCGCGGCAGTGATCCTTGATCTTTTGGGGATCGACGACTGATAGCTGTAGGGTAACCAGTTTGCCAACATGCCAAAGCTCATCGCGCGGTTCGACCATGTGGCGGGTCGTAAAGGCAATATAGGCTGGGGAAACGATCCATATTAAAGGAAACCAGTACAAGGTCAGCGCGCGAACAAGCCCGTATTTGGACGTGTCGTAAGTCGGAATGATCTGGTAGGCCAAGGCGATGACTAGAAAGGTCACCCCCAGGCCCAGAGTCTTGGTCACCGTGATCGAAACGACATCCGATGTGTGTCTTGTCAGTCCGTAGTCCAGCCCAGTAGACGCGCGCAAATGGGCTTTGTCGAGCAGGACCGACGCGGCAATCATCGGCAGCGCAGCCCCGGCCAGCAAAAGCTGAATGGATTGCAGCAACGGCGTGTCGAAATACATAGCTGCCAACGTTGCTGCAAGCAGACCAAACACGCCTATCAGGCCGGTGGTTTCGCTAACGGCAGAAATCGGGAGCGTTTTCGCCCCCGGTGATGACGCCGAACTTGTGGTGTCATCAGTCTGCCCGGCGTTGTCTTGGGTCTGAATAGCTGTATTCATTCAGCAGGCCTCTTGCGCATTGCGTTAATCTACCCAATCCATGCGGCCCTTTTCCGCAAAGGAATCAACCAGGAAATCAATGAAGGCGCGCACCTTGGGCTGGGTGAAGCGACCGGGCGGGTAGACGGCATAGATGCCTTGTACTTCGTCGGGCAGCGACGGCATCGCATCCAGAACCGCGCCGGATTTCAGCGCTTCGGCATACAGGTAGCTGGGCAGATACGCGATTCCCAACCCCGAGATGGCCGCATTCAGCAGTGACTGACCATCATTCACGCTAAGCCAGCCGGCGGTGCGGACCTGTCTCTTTTCGCCGGATGGTGCGGTCAGCCTCCAGACATTGCCGGAGGATTGGCTGGAATAATGCAGCAGCTTGTGTTCGTTCAGATCGTCGATTTTCTGCGGACGTCCGAATTTTTCGATATAGCTGGGCGCGGCGACCATTCGTTTCACGGTTTCGGTCAACTTTCGTGCACGCAGGGTGCTGTCCTCAAGCTCGCCAATGCGCACGGCGACGTCGAATCCTTCGGAAATCAGTTCCACGTAACGGTTGTTCAGAACCATGTTCACGGTGATATCCGGATAGGCTGCCAGGAAATCCGACAGCACTGGTGACAGATGATTCACCCCGAAATCCGTCGCCACGCTGATTCGCAGCAGACCAGACGGTGCCGATTGCATCGAGGTGACCAACGCATCCGCCTCGCCCGCATCATTCAGCACGCGGCGCGCACGGTCGTAATAGGCCAGCCCGATCTCGGTCGGGGATACCCGGCGTGTGGTGCGGTTCAACAATCGTGCGCCCAACCGTGCCTCAAGGCTTGATACGTGCTTTGACACGGCCGATTTGGAGATACCCATTTTCTTTGCCGCATCGGTGAAGCCACCCTGGTCCACCACATTGGCAAAAGCTTCCATTTCGGTCAGTCGATCCATTCTCGTTCCCCGGGTGTTTTGTCTCTGCCTGACTGTGGCGGCCAATCTGGGCGGAAACTGGGCAGACATGGGATAATATCAGGGATTTAATTCGGATCGTTTGCAGATGGGAAACGCGGAAACAATGGTTTCCAAAGCAGCCACGCCCCAAAAAGAGAAGGGGTTTAGGGGCTTTGGCGTGAGTATGCTAAGATGAGAATGGCAAATTTGTGACCACGGAGGAGATCATGAAGTTCCTTTTCGCCCTTGTTGCCCTGTGCCTGTCCGCGACCCTTGCGCTGGCGGGAGGTGAAACGCCATCCAACCCCGACGCGAAGGTCTATTTCGCCAATCTGGCGGACGGAGATACCGTCCAGTCTCCGGTGACGGTGGTCTTTGGCCTGAGCGGTATGGGTGTGGCTCCTGCCGGGACCGAGAAGGAAAACACCGGCCACCACCATCTGCTGATTGACCGTCCACCCTTGGGTGAGGGTGAAGACGGCGCGGATGAGCTGGCCTATGGTCTGCCCTCGGATGACAATCATCTGCATTTCGGCGGCGGCCAGACAGAAGTGACGCTAGACCTTGCCCCCGGTGAACATACGCTGCAGCTTGTGCTTGGCGATGCGGGCCACGTGCCGCACGCGACGCCGATTGTGTCCGAGGTGATAACGATCACGGTGGAGTAGTCACCAGAACTGCCTGCGAAAACGGTTTACATTATTTTGATTGTCGGAAACTCTGCCTCGGAACAAGTTGGAGGCGGCATGTCGCTTGAGTTTTTTCTGACATCCTTAATAGTAGTGCTATTGCCAGGGACCGGTGTGATATACACGCTGGCCGTTGGTCTAGGGCGCGGTTTTCGCGCCAGCCTTGCAGCAGCGGTTGGATGTACAATTGGAATCGTTCCGGCAGCGCTTGCCAGTATCATCGGGCTTGCCGCGCTTTTGCATACCAGCGCGCTGGCGTTTCAGCTCATCAAGTATCTGGGTGTCCTCTATCTGTTTTATATGGCTTGGGGGATTCTCAAAGATGGCGGCGCGTTGGAGGTCAATGCCGAGAAATCCTCGGTAAGCCACGTCAAAATCGCGGTGACCGGAACGTTGATCAATGTACTGAACCCCAAACTGTCCTTGTTCTTTCTGGCCTTCCTGCCGCAGTTTTTACCAGCAGGTACGGCGAGCGCAGGGCTGGAACTGATCAAGCTCGCACTTGCCTTCATGGCACTGACCTTTGTGGTCTTTGTGGGCTACGGGGCCTGCGCGGCGCTGGCGCGGGATTATGTTATTCACAGACCATCCGTCATGGCCTGGATCAAGCGGTGTTTCTCAACCGCGTTTGGTGCGTTGGGCGTCAAGCTCGCGCTTTCCGAATAATCTGCGTAAGAGCTCAGAGACCAGCTGCAAGTCGCGTGCCTTGATTGATCGCCCGCTTGGCGTCCAGTTCCGCCGCCACATCCGCGCCACCGATCACATGCGGGGTGATGCCGCGATCAATCAGTGCGTCGGCTAGGCTGCGCTCGGACACCTGACCGGAACACAAAACAATCGCATCCGCTGCTATGACTGTTGGATCGGAGCGCTCTTCGCCAAAGCTGACATGCAGACCGTCATCGTCGATGCGTTCATAATTCACGCCACCCACGAAATTGACGTCTTTCATTTTCATTGTCGTGCGGTGAATCCAGCCGGTGGTCTTGCCCAGCCCCTTGCCGTGTGCTTGTTTCTTGCGTTGCAACAGGGTGACCTGTCGCTTGGGTGCTTCGGGCTGCGGACCTTCAGGGGCCAAGCCCGAGCGATGCTGTTCTGGGTCCGTCACACCCCATTCCTTCATCCAGACTGGCAGGTCGGTGGTAGGGCTGTGGCCGTCTTCGATCAGGAATTCGGACACGTCAAATCCGATGCCACCCGCGCCGATGACGGCAACAGATGTACCGACCTCTGCCTTGTCACGCAGCACATCGACATAGCTAAGGACGTTGTCCCGATCCTGCCCCGGTATCTGCGGATCGCGCGGAGAGACGCCGGTTGCGATGACGACCTCGTCAAAGCCGCTTAGATCATCGGCGGTCACTTCGCGGTTCAACTCTACCTTCACACCCAGATCAGTCATCATCGTGCGGTACCAGTCGACCAGACCCCAGAACTCTTCCTTGCCCGGCACCTGCTTGGCCATGTTCAGCTGACCTCCGATCTCGCTGGCGCGGTCGAAAAGGGTGACGTCATGGCCGCGCTGGGCGGCGGTCATGGCGGTGGACAGGCCAGCCGGACCTGCGCCCACGATGGCGACGGTCTTTGGTGTCTCGGTCTTGGCAATCTCCAACTCGGTCTCATGGCAGGCACGCGGGTTGACCAGACAAGAGGTCAGCTTGCCGCTGAACGTATGATCCAGGCAGGCCTGATTGCAGGCGATGCATGGCGCGATCTTGGCCGCATCCCCGGCTATCGCCTTTTTCACGAAATCCGCATCCGCCAGCATCGGGCGGGCCAGGGAGACCATATCGGCGCAGCCTGTGGACAACACCTCTTCGGCCACTTCCGGCGTATTGATCCGGTTCGAGGTGATCACAGGGATGCCCACCTTACCCATCAGCTTTTTGGTCACCCACGCAAAGGCGGCGCGGGGAACACTGGTCGCTATCGTCGGAATCCGCGCCTCGTGCCAGCCGATGCCAGTGTTAATGATCGTCGCACCGGCCTGTTCGATCCGTTGTGCCAGTTCCACCACCTCATCATGGGTCGAGCCATTGGGAATCAGATCAATCATCGACAGGCGGTAGATGATGATGAAGTCCGTTCCCACCGCCTCGCGCGTGCGGCGTACGACCTCGATAGGCAGGCGCATCCGGTTCTCGTACGACCCGCCCCAACGATCCGTGCGCTTATTGGTATGGGTCACAAGGAACTGGTTCAGGAAATACCCTTCGGAGCCCATGATCTCGACCCCGTCATAACCCGCCTTCTGTGCCAACCGGGCCGCGTTGACGATATCGCTGATTTGTTTCTCGATGCCTTCTTCGTCCAGCTCATGTGGCGGGAAGGGTGAGATCGGAGACTTCACCGGGCTGGGTGCCACACATTTCGGACCATAGGCATAACGGCCCGCATGCAGGATCTGCATAGCGATCTTGCCACCGGCTTCGTGCACGCGCTGCGCCACAATGGAATGGTTCGCCACTTCTTTGTCGTTGGTCATCATCGACGCACCGGGCAGAACCGAGCCTTCGAGATTCGGGCCAATGCCGCCTGTGACCATCAGCGCCACGCCACCTCGCGCCCGGTCGGCATAAAACTCGGCCACACGGTTCCAGTCGCCGGTTTCCTCAAGCCCCGTATGCATCGAACCCATCAACACGCGGTTCTTCAGCGTGGTAAAGCCCAGATCCAGCGGGGCCAGCATGTTTGGGTACGCAGTCATGGCGAAACTCTCCCTCACGAATTTGCACTCTAAATTGACGCGCGCGTAAACTTTGTCACGCGAAACCTAACGTCACCCCCTTTGCGGACCCTGCGGCGCTTGTTAGAGGTTGCCTGAACAACCCCATGAGGCCGCGCATGACCCCGGAAGAAATCGCCAAACTGCCCTATCGCCCCTGCGTCGGGCTGATGCTGATGAATGCCGAGGGCAAGATTTTCGTCGGCCAACGCAATGACCGCCACAAGGATGCGTGGCAGATGCCTCAGGGTGGGGTGGACAAGGGCGAAGACCCCCGCGATGCCGCCTTGCGCGAGTTGTGGGAAGAAACTGGCGTGACCGCTGATCTGGTCGAGGTTGTGGCCGAGACCGATGGCTGGCTGCCCTATGATCTGCCGCATGAGATCGTGCCCAATATCTGGAAAGGCCGTTATCGCGGGCAAGAACAGAAATGGTTCCTGCTGCGCTTCGCCGGCAACGACGATCAGATCAATATCGCAACCGACCACCCGGAATTCACCCGCTGGAAATGGCAGGACCCCGACAAACTGATCGTAGAGATCGTGCCCTTCAAGCGCGCGGTCTACGAGCAGGTGGTGGACGCATTCGCCGATTACCTGTCATAAACCAGCATGCAGATCGAAGACATATGGCCCAAATATCGCGCCCGCCTAAAGGCGTTTTTGCATTCGCGTGTGTCCAACGCGGCGGATGTCGAAGACCTGCTACAAGAGATTTCGGTCAAGGTCTTCACTGGTCTGCCTAATCTGAAAGACCCGGCCAAGCTGCAGCCGTGGCTGTTCCAGACAGCGGATCGCACCATCATTGACCACTATCGCAAATCGGGCCGGGCGCAGGCGCATCCGGATGATCTGTGGTACCATCGCGATGACCCCGAAACCCGTCAGGATCTTGAAGAATGCGTGGAACCTTTCATTCGGGGCCTGCCCACCGAGACCGCGGATATGCTGATGGCCATCGACATCAATGGAATGTCTCAACGCGACTATGCGCAGGCGCAGGGCCTGTCTTATTCAACGCTCAAGTCTCGCGTTCAGAAAGGCCGGGCCGAGCTGCGCAAGGCGTTCGAGGACTGCTGTAATATCTCGATGGATGTGCGGGGAAACATTTCGGACGTGCAGGAAAAATCCGCTAATTGCAAAAAATGTTGATCTGATCGTCGTCTTTTTGGTGCGGGCTTCGTCTGACAGGTGAAGCAACCAAAAGGAAAGACCAATGATCCGTATCATCAGCTTTACAATCTGCCCCTTCGTTCAACGCGTCACCGCGTTGCTTGAGGCCAAGCAGGTGCCCTATCAAATCGACTTCATCAAACTCAGCGACAAGCCTGAGTGGTTTCTTGAGCTGTCGCCAACCGGCCAAGTGCCGGTGCTGGTGACCGAAGGTGGTACGCCGCTGTTCGAGTCGGACGCAATCGCCGAATACCTTGATGAGGTCGCCGCCCCTTTGCAACCTGATCTGGCGCCTGAACAGCGCGCCCTAAACCGCGCCTGGAGCTATCAGGCTAGCAAGCACTATCTGGTTCAGTGCAGCGCCATGCAAAGTGCGGACAGTACGGTGTTTGGCGAACGTGTGACTAAAATGAACGCCGCGTTTGCCAAGGCGGAACAGCAACTGGGCGATGGTCCGTTCTTTGCAGGGGAAGCGCTGGGCAATGTGGATATGGCATGGCTGCCTCTGTTGCACCGTGCCGCGATTGTGGCCGATCACAGCGGACACGATATGCTGGCCGACTATCCCAAGGTGAAAGCGTGGCAGCAGGCTTTGTTGGCTACGGGCATCCCGCAGAAATCCGTGTCCGAGGACTTCCTCGTCCGGTTTACCGATTTCTATCTGGCCGAACGCACTTGGCTGGGTCGGGGTGCGAATGTGAACGAGGCTCCGTGGGCGGCCGAAGTGAAACAATCCGGTGGCTGCTGCGGCTGATCGTTCACCGGCCCGCACGTTGGCGTGAGGGGGCGTGGCCGCATGTCCGTGCCCTCTCTAGCTTGGTGCGTATGAAAGATACCGCGCATTCTCAGCCCATTATTGCACCTGCCGGACGTAAGTTCACCGGTACTGACCGTCGCGCCCCGCTGCGCGCCGGTTTGCAAGGGTGCGGTGAATATGGTGCGGGTCAGACGGCGGGGCGGTTCTATCCTATTGCTTGCGTCGCGCTTGAGGTCACCCAGCGCTGCAATCTGGATTGTACGCTATGTTACCTCTCGGACCGGGCCGAGATGACCTATGACCCGCCGCTTTCGGTTCTGTTTGCGCGGCTCGCCGCAATCCGCAGCCATTATGGGACCGGAGTCTCGGTCCAGCTAACGGGCGGCGATCCGACCCTGCGCAAGGTCGAGGATCTTGAGGCCCTGTGCCGCGAGGTTCGGCGTCTGGGCATGCGCTCCTGTCTAATGACCAACGGTATCCGCGCCAGCCGGGCGTTTTTGACACGGCTGGCAGCGGCGGGATTAGACGACGTTGCCTTTCACGTGGATCTCACCCAGGAACGCAAAGGGTTCAGCACCGAGGTCGAACTGAACACCGTGCGTCGTGCCTATATCCGTCGCGCGCGCGGGCTGGGGCTGCGCATCCTGTTCAATACCACCGTATTCGGCGGCAATTTTGACGAACTCCCGGCATTGGCCGGGTTTCTGCGCGACCGCCCCGAGGTAGCTTTTGTTTCGTTTCAGATGCAGGCAGATACCGGGCGTGGTGTCCTGCGCGCCCGCCCCGATGCGATCACGCAAGACAGCGTGGCGCGCGCGGTTGAGGCGGGCTATGGCACGTCGCTGCATTTCGGTACTGCGGCTGTTGGGCATTCAAAATGCAACCGTTATGCCAGTGTGGTCACCGCCGGAGGGCGCGCTGTCTCGTTGCTGTCCAACCAGCGGCTGGTGCAGAGGGTAATCGCCGCGCTGGAAGGGGTGGACGACAAACAGGACGCGCATATCCGCATTCGCCTCAAACTGTGGCGCATGATCCGGCAGCACCCACTGTTGGCTCTGCGCGTGCTGGGTCATCTGGCGCATAGTGTGGCGCGATTGGGACCGGGCCTGCTGCGCGGTCAGGTGCGGCGGCAGGCGGTATTCATTCATAACTTCATGGCGGCGGATGCGCTGGAAGAGGATCGCTGCGCCTCATGTGTGTTCATGGTGGCGACGGCGAATGGTCCGCTGTCGATGTGCGCGCACAATGCGCAACGCGATATTCACCTGTCCAGTCCAGACCAGATCGACGGCCCCACTGGCCCAAGCTGGTGGAACGCCGCCGTGCCGCGCCTGTCCAGTGGCCCGGATTTGCCCGAGATTGGCGACCCCTCACTGGCCCCGTTGAAACGGCTCAAAGGTCAGCTACGGGCTCTGCGCCAGACTCAGAAGGACGCGTCATGAGATATCTGTTGATCTTGCTGCTGCCCTTACTGGCCGCTTGTGCCAGTGTCGAACGTCTGGCGCTGCCCGCACCCGAGGCTTTGCCTAGGCAGACCCTGACCAGCTATGCGCCACCCCCCGGTCAACGGGTTGATCACGGAGATTGGACCGCCTTCCTGTCCCGCTATGTGGCCCCAGATGTGCAGGGTGTGAATCGAGTGGCCTATGGGCAGGTGACCCAAGCAGACCGGGCGCGGCTGGATAGCTATCTGATCGTCCTGCAAGCTGTCGATCCAATGAAGCTGACCCGCGATCAGCAGCTGGCCTATTGGATCAATCTTTACAATGCCGTGACGGTGGATGCGGTGCTTGAGAATTATCCCGTCGCCTCGATCCGCGATATCAAGGACGGACCGTTATCGATCGGCCCCTGGAACCGACCTCTGGTGCAAGTGGCGGGACAGCCGCTGTCCTTGAACGATATCGAGCATCGCATCATCCGGCCCACCTTCGATGAGCCCCGCATCCATTATGCGTTGAACTGCGCGGCTGTGGGCTGTCCCAACCTGATGGATCGCGCCTGGCGGGCCGAAACGTTGGAACGGGACTTCGCCGCTGCCGAGCGCGCCTATGTCAACGACCCACGCGGCGTGCGGATCAATGATCGCGGGGGATTGATCCTGTCGAAAATCTACATCTGGTTCCGCGAAGATTTCGGGCCGGATGAACAGGCCGTACTGGCCTATATCCGCACGGTTGCCGATCCCGATCTTCGGTCAAAATTACAGCAAACACAGCGAGTCTGGGCGTATAAATACGATTGGGGACTGAACGACGCCGTCGGTTCCTAGCGCGATCTTCCGATCACACCTGACCAATTATGCCCTGCGGAAGTTCCACAACGCGGTTCATCTCATTCAATGCAACCGGCACGATGATACCGCGTCGAAACCAGGCCGGTTTGCGTCGTGTGCTTTGTATGCCCCAGACATGGCGCAGATGAGCGTCACTATCTTCGACCAGTCCCAAAGCAATTTGGTCGAAAATGATCCGTTCCCACTTGTCCACCTTCTTCCACGAGCGCGGCGCGTTCTTCATCGTTCTCTTCCGGTCACGATGGGCTTTATGCACTGCCTTTGAACACATCCGCATATGCAACAGATACAGCCCTTCGGGCATATTCACAGTGCGGAAAGAAGGATCTTGAGGGTTCAGGTGAACCCCATGGTTTTGCAACCGTGCACCATTCCTGACTGCAAAAGCCTTGGAATACCTGGACAGGACCAAGCCAAAGCGCCGTTGCGTGGTGATCGGCTCTGGCGTCAATTCCGCTTCGTCTTCGTGTTGGAAAATTTCAAGCCCAAGGGCGAAGGCGAACGGAACTTCCTGGCGTTGCAAGATTTCGGGTACAGTTCCAAAAGCGCGATCCGCGACAATAAATTCATCCGAATCTGTGCGAATGACCCAGTCATAAGAACTGGACAGGAACTGGACAAAGTGGTGTAACATTTCAAACCGCCACTGGTCGAATTCCTCGACCGGTTCTCTTGGAACGGTGATGCAATTACACCCTTTGGCAATCTCACGGTGCTTAGGATCCGCGCCGTGAGAGACAATATACAAATTTTCGCGACCCAGCATGTCTCCGTAATAGTCACACCAACGCGTCAGCATTTCGTAGTCGCGATAAACCATCGTTAGTGCAGCTATTTTCATGCGATGCCCTTTGTCTGGCTCTGGCTCTATTACAGCAGGCCTTCGGTGCGCAGCAGTTCTTGCATGTTGGCCTCGGGGCGCGGGCCGATATGGCTGATCACCTCGCGGGCGCAGACATTGCCGATGCGGGCGCAGGTTTCATAATCGCGACCGGTGGCCATGCCATACAGGAACCCGGCGGCAAACTGGTCGCCCGCGCCGGTTGCGTCTACCGGAACTACCTTTTCCACTGGCACGTCGATGCGCTGACCGTCATGCAGAACCGTCACGCCGTCGCCCGACCGCGTACACACGACCAGCGGGCAGATCGCGGCGGTTTTCGCCAGTGCCTCTTCCAGATCGTCAGTTTCAAACAGCGACTTGATCTCGGCCTCGTTGCCGATGACAAAGTCAAGTTCGTTCTCGATCAGCAGCAGGAAGTCGACCCGGTGACGTTCGACGCAGAACGGGTCGGATATGGCGATACCCGCTTTGCCGCCGCCTTTGTGGCAGGTCCGAGCAGCCTCAAGAAACGCGGCCTTGCCCTTTTCCTTGTCGAACAGATACCCCTCTAGAAACATAAGCTGGCTGTTGCCGGCCACGTCAGCAGAGACGTCCGCCGAGGACAGCTCGGACGAAATCCCCAGATAGGTGTTCATCGACCGCTCGCCATCGGGCGAGACAAAGATCATCGAGCGTGATGTCGGCAGTTCGCCACCCGGTACTGGCGGGTTCACGAAATCCACGCCGTCTTCGTTCATTGCGTCCGCATAGAAACGGCCCAGTGCGTCATCATGCACCCGCCCGATAAATGCGGCATCCAACCCAAGTGTCCCAGCCCCGGCAATCGTATTGGCGACCGACCCGCCCGGCGTCTGCACCCGACCTTCCATCGAGGCATAAAGCACCTCGCCGCGTTCCTGCTCGATTAGCTGCATGATGCCCTTTTCGATGCCCATCAGTTCCAGGAAACTGTCATCGGCCTGAGAGATCACGTCCACAACGGCGTTGCCGATGCCAACAAGCTGGTAGGTTTTCATAGGTTCTTGTCCTCAAATTCGCAGAGATCGCGGATGATACAGGTGCCGCATTGCGGTTTGCGCGCCTTACAGTGATAGCGGCCATGCAGGATCAGCCAGTGATGCGCATGCAGCTGGAAATCAGTCGGGATGTTGTCCTCGATGGCACGCTCGACAGCATCCACGTTTTTACCCGGACAGATGCCGCTGCGATTGCCGACACGAAAGATATGGGTGTCCACGGCCTGCGCCGGATAGCGCCACCACATGTTCAGCACCACATTTGCCGTCTTGCGCCCGACGCCCGGCAGCGATTGCAGCGCGGCGCGGGAATTAGGCACCTCGCCACCGTAATCTTCGACCAGAATTCGGCTAAGCTTGATGACGTTTTTGGCCTTTTGGCGGAACAGGCCGATGGTCTTGATATGTTCGATCAGACCTTCTTCGCCCAAATCCAGCATCTTTTTCGGTGTGTCCGCGACCTTGAACAGTGCACGCGTGGCTTTATTTACGCCCGCATCGGTCGCCTGTGCCGACAGCGCAACGGCAACGACCAGAGTGTATACGTTCACATGCTCCAACTCGCCCTTGGGTTCGGGGTCTGCGTCATGGAAACGTGTAAAGATCTTGCGGATCGTGTGATAATCGAGTTGCTTTGCCATCCGAGCCTTAATGCCGCCCGCAGGGCCGTGACACAAGCCCAAAGCCATTGCGCAAGTTCCGGGTCGCTTGGGCGTGACCTGCGCGCTATGGTTTATCAAAGACAATGAGGTGAAAGACATGAACGTCCAGACCCCCGAAAGCGGCTATCACTACAACGTCATGCGGCGCGCGATCGAGCTGATTGATCAGGGTGGAGAACCCCTCAGCCTGGATGAGCTGGCCCGCCAAATGGACATGAGCCCAGCGCATTTCCAGCGCCTGTTCTCACGTTGGACTGGCGTGTCACCGAAACGCTATCAGCAATATCTGACGCTGGGCCATGCCAAGGCACTGCTACGCGAACGGTTCACGACATTGGAAACTGCCCATAATGTCGGGCTGTCCGGCTCTGGCCGCCTGCATGATCTGTTCCTGAAATGGGAATCGATGAGTCCCGGTGAATACGCCCGCAAGGGGGCTGGGTTGACGATCTATTGGGGCTGGTTCGAAAGTCCCTTTGGTCCCGCGCTGGTGATGGGCACCGACAAGGGGATCTGCGGCATGGCCTTCGGCGCCGAGACCGGTGAAGAAGACGCGATGGAGGATATGTTGTCGCGCTGGCCGCAGGCGGACTTTGTCGAGGACCCGATGCGCCTGCGCCCCTGGGTACTGAGCGCGTTTGGATCGGTCAGCGACAGGCTGGAGCCGACGCCCATATACCTGATCGGTTCACCCTTGCAGATCAAGGTGTGGGAGGCGCTGATGCACATCCCCTCGGGTCAGGTCACCACCTATTCCGAGATCGCGCAGCGGGTAGGGTCACCACAAGCCGTGCGTGCGGTTGGGACGGCAGTGGGGCGTAATCCGGTCAGCTGGCTGATTCCCTGTCACCGCGCACTTCGAAAATCCGGCGGTTTGGGAGGTTACCATTGGGGTCTGCCGGTCAAACGCGCCATGTTGGCCTATGAGGCCGCGCAGGCGGATGCCTGAAAACAGAGCGAGGCACCGTAAGGTGCCTCACAATTGGACTAATCCAAATCTGGTTACTCGGCAGCCCAGCCGCCGACGGATTTGACTTCCAGAAAATCCTCCAAACCCCAAACTCCGCCTTCGCGCCCGTTCCCGGATTGCTTCATCCCTCCGAAAGGCGATCCTGCACTGCGTGACTGGCCATTCATCTCAACCATGCCCGACCGCAGCACCCGAGCCATGCGATTGGCTCGCGCGGTGTCCTGTGTCTGGACATAGTTGGTCAGGCCATAAGGTGTGTCATTGGCGATCTCGACGGCCTCTTCTTCGGTGTCAAAGGGCATCATGGTCAGAACCGGGCCAAAGATTTCTTCACGCGCGATGGTCATCTGGTTGTTGGCATCGGCAAAGACGGTGGGACGAACATAGTAGCCCTTGTTCAGACCCTCGGGCCGTCCGGTTCCCCCAGCAACTAGACGCGCACCCTCGTCAATGCCTTGTTGGATCAGGTCCTGAATCTTGGTCCACTGGACCTCGTTCACCACAGGGCCGATATGGCGACCTTCCTCAAGCGCCGGACCAACGGTGACCTTGTTGGCCGCCTCTGCCGCTATCTCCACCGCCTGATCATAGATCGGGCGTTGTACCAGCATGCGGCTAGGGGCGTTACAGCTTTGGCCGGTGTTGTTCATCATGTGCAGAACACCGCGCTTGACGGCCTTTTCATCGGCATCTGCAAAGATCACATTCGCACCCTTGCCACCCAACTCCAGATGCACTTTTTTCAGCGTTTCAGCCGCAGCTTTGGAGATCGCGGTTCCGGCGCGGGTCGATCCGGTAAAGCTGACCATATCCACATCCGGATGTGCTGAGAGTTGCGAGCCGACGCCCACGCCATCCCCATTTACCAGATTGAACACGCCGGGCGGGAAGCCTGCGGCGTCCATCATCTCGGCAAAGATCATCGCGTTCAGCGGGCTCTGTTCGGAGGGTTTCAACACCATGGTGCAGCCTGCAATTGCCGCCGCACCGACCTTGAGCGTGATCTGGTTCATTGGCCAGTTCCACGGTGTAATCAGGGCTGCTACGCCGACGGCCTCGTGAATGATACGGTCGTTGGGGGCATGATCGCCCAGCGGGCGCTCGAATTGGAAATCCTTTGCGGCGCGGATGAAGTTCTTGAGGTGATACACCCCCGCACCCGCCTGCGAACTGCGCGACATATCCAGTGGCGCGCCCATTTCCAGCGACATGGCCTGCGCCAGATCTTCCGAGCGGGTCTGATAAACCTCAACGAGTTTCTCCACCAACGCGATCCGTTCCGCAACCGGCGTGGCCATCCAGCCGGGCAGAGCAGCTTTAGCTGCAGCGACGGCGGCATCCGTATCGGCCTGCGCCCCCAGCGAGATTACTGCACAAGGTTCCTCGGTCGAGGGGTTGATCACGGGAAAGTCATTGGCCGCCAAGGGGGCGACCCACTGACCGTTGATATAGAAATCGCGTTTTTCGATCATGGCGCATCCTCCTGTGCCAGCAGCCCAAAGCTGGGTTTCGCGGCCACTCTGTCACCGGGACAGGGGCACGGCAAGTAAAAATTTGATCAAATTATTTGACGGCCAAATATGGTTTAACAATCGCGCAAAGTGTTTAGGTTTACGGCAACCGACTCGGGTTTTTCACAGAAAAGGAGATTCACCATGGGTTTGCGCATCAACGATACGGTTCCGAACTTCACTGCAGAAACGGATCAGGGCACCATTCAATTCCATGACTGGATCGGCGACAGCTGGGCCATCCTGTTCTCGCATCCCAAGGATTTCACCCCTGTTTGCACCACCGAGTTTTCGGCCGTGGCTCAGTTGAATGACGAATGGGAGGCCCGCAATACCAAGGTTCTGGGTGTTTCGGTCGATGGTGTCGAAGACCACAAGAAGTGGAAGAAAGACATCGAGGCCTATGGCAACGCCAACCCTGGTTTCCCGATCATCGCCGATGACGGTCTGGCCGTATCCAAGGCCTTCGACATGCTGCCGGCCGAAGCGTATCTGCCCGACGGTCGCACGCCTGCAGACAGCGCCACGGTGCGCTCGGTCTTTATCATCGGGCCGGACAAGCAGCTGAAACTGTCGATGACCTATCCGATGACTGTGGGCCGCAACTTTGCTGAGATTCTGCGCGCGCTGGACGGGTTGCAGATGTCGGCCAAGGGCGTTGCGACGCCTGCCAACTGGGTGCCGGGTGAAGACGTGATCATTCCGCCCGCCGTGTCCAACGATGAAGCGAAAGAAAAGTTCGGCGAGTTCGAGACGATCTTCCCTTATCTACGCAAGACCAAGGCGCCGTCGTAAGACGCGGCCGGGCTCGGGGGGCTGTCTGCCCCCCATCGCGCCTTGGGGGCGCAACTCCCCTGAGGCTATTTTCAGCCAGATGAAGCAGGCGGGCGCTGCGGGTGCAGGTGCAGCTTTGCCCGATAAGCCGCGCGTTTGAACTCGCGGGTCAGTTTATCCGACAGTGGCGGTTTGGTCTGGATGGTCGACCCTCCGATTTCGCGCGCCACTTCCTGATTGCCGCTGCCGAGCAGGGCGTGGATAGGTTGGCCGGTCAGCCAGTGCATTTGCATGAACGTATCTACCGGGCGGTCAATCTGTTCGGTTGCGGCAAGCAATCGTTTTGCCGCATGTCTTCCCACCATCTGACAGACACATTGCAACCCGATAACCTTGGGCAGGATCAGCCGCAAACCATTCTGTTCCGTCAGGGTTTGAACCGGGACCTCGCGCTGTTTTACAGGGATGCGGATATAGTGGTCCGGCGTGGCGATCGGTGCCAGAACCTCGAGCGTCTCGGCCATGCGGGTGGGATCGATACGCAGGTCATCTTCGGTGATGATGGCCAGATCGATCTCTTCGTCGACCAGTTTGTGCCAGATGCGGCGATGGCTTTCGAACACTCCGATCTCGGCCGGGCGCAGGGGAAAGGGGTAATGCGGACGGTGCAGATTGCCGGGATGAAGTTGAACATCGGCGATCTGGTCAGGATCACGGCCATTCACGGCCTCGAACAGTTCGGCATTCGGTAGGTCGGCGCACAGCTTGTCGGCATTGGGTCGCCGGGCCGTGCTAGAGGACATATGGATGATAAAGGATCGCATGATCCCGTGCATAGAACACGGGACCATGCGGGGGAAGAGGAACCGGATAGAAACTCTGCCCCCGTACGCACTCAAAACCCGTAGCGCAAACCAACATTGACGCTGAACGTGTCGATATCGTCTTCGACCGAACCGGTGGAGGCCCCATTTGGTGCCACCCGGTTGGTTGAAACGTCGAAGGCGCGAGAGTAGCGGGTGTCGAGGGTCAATGCGGTGGTTTCGTTGACCTCATAAGCCACGCCTGCGATGACTTGGGCTGCGAAGTTCGTCTCGCTGTCGTCCAGCCGTACGCCAGGACCGTATGAGATGTCGATATCGGAATAGGTGACGCCCAGACCCAGACCCACATAAGGGGTGAAAGCGCCGCTTTGTTTGATATCGAACAACACGTTGCCAAACAGTGAGGTCTGTGTGATATCGCCCGACGTATTGCCCTCGTTCCCCGGCCCGTTGCCCGAGAAGTTGACGCCATCCACGTCATTGTCGCGGTAGGACAGTTCCAGCTCGATCCGGGTGCCGATCCGATCATTCGACCATTGTGGAATTTCTTTGCCGACGGCGATGCCCAGCCCATAGCCCGAGTCAAAATCGGTATCCACAGATTGCGACGAACCGTTGACCGTGCCTCCGAAGTCGGTGTCCTGCAATTGGCTGTAGCCAGCGAAACCCTGAATATAAAGGCCATCCGCCAAGCTCTGTGCAGCCAGCGCCGATGCGCTGACCGTCAGGGCCGCCGAGGCAAGAATAAGGCGCGTAAACATAACCATGTCCTTTGTTCCGGTGTTTGTATGACACCGATGTGGGCTATGCAGGTTGGAAAGAAAGGCGCTGGGCCTTCACTTCGTTTCACAGGTTTTTTGGGAGGTGTGAGTGAATAGATCCGACGCCGCGACCGCACTTTTGCCGCGTTTCAGGCCGCTGGGTCTGAGGAGTCTGTGATAAGCGGTTCCGACAGCAGTTCATCGACGAAGAAACTGAGCAGTTGCAGACGACCCGAAACCCCTGCCTTGCGATAGACTGCCGCGCTTTGCGCCTTGATCGTGCCTTCTTTAGTCTGCCGCAGTTCGGCGATTTCCGCGATGGACAGACCCTTGATCGAAAGCAGGGCAACGTCACGCTCGGCGCCGCTGAGTTGCCACTCAGCGAACTGGCTTTCGATGATCTGGGCAAAGGCCCCCTGTGCCACACCCAGTTGCCTCTCCATATCCTGCACCCGTCGGGTCTGAGATCGGATCAATGTAATCGTGGCGATCAGGCCGCCGACAAGGGCAAGGGCCAGAATCAGCTCAAACGCGTGCAGGTGACGGAACCCTGCGCTTTCCCCGCCGGTCCAGTCCAGCGCCGCATCGGTCATGAAAAAGGCGGCGCAGAGGGCCTGCACCACCAGAAGAAGCCAGAGCAAAGACGTTTGTGAAATCTTCATGTGGCCCCTTGGAAATCGCGTGATCAGTCGTCGTCCAATTCCAGTTCGATGGCGGTGACAATGCCGTCGGTCTTAGACAGGACCAGTTCAGTTTCCACGCCATCCTTGACAAGTTCAACCTCGATCTCACCGTCTTCGAATTCGATTTCTTCGATCTGGTATCCCTGTGCCTCTAGTGCGGCGCGGATGTCGGCCTCGCTGGTGCCCAACTTGTCGCCCAGCCCAACATTGGCAAGGGCAAGGACCGGTGCGGTTGCGATCAATCCGGTCAGAGTCAGCAGTTTTAAAGTTTCCATTTTGCATCTCCTTTTTTGCGTTTGGCGATGCAGTTGAACTGGGGCCCGGCGCGGAGCGCTGCGATTGTTCTTTGGTTGAATCGGCGCGAATTGAACCAAAGTTTAGGTCGTTTCGAAGGCGATTTTCGCCCTGAGGTTCTGAAAACGGCCGATCTGTGCTAGGGTGCCACGGGGGAAAATCTACAGGCATGTAACCAGCGACGTCGGGCAATCAGACTGTTTTGAACAGGAGATGACGATGGCATTTACAGATTGGTATGTTGAGGGGGATGCTTTTGGGAATTGCAATTGCGGGTACGCCTGCCCTTGCCAGTTCGAGGAATTGCCCACCCATGGGCATTGCCGTGGGTTCGAAGTGCTGGAGATTACAAAGGGACATTTCGGCGAGACGGATCTAACTGGCACAAAGGCCGCTTTGATCTATGCCTGGCCGGGCCCCATCTTTGAGGGCGGCGGCGAGATGCAGGTTATCATCGACCCAAGTGCCTCGGACGCCCAACGCGCCGCATTGGAAAAGGTCTTTCACGGAGAAGAGACCGAGGAAATGGCAACCCATTGGCACGTCTTCCGTACGATGTGCGATAACGTTCACGAGACTCTGTATGTGCCAATTGATTTTGAGATGGACATGGAGGGGCGCACGGCCCAGGTCACCATCGGGGACGTACTGAAGTCAACCGGCGAACCGATTCAGGCACCACATGGCGGTGGTCCGCATCGCGTGCGGATCGACATCCCTGGCGGTATCGAATTCACTCTGGCTGAGATCGGCAGCGCGTCGACAAAGGCAAATGCGGCGATCACGCTGGACCTGAACGACAGTTATGGCCAATGGCATGTCATGAAGCACGGGCCAACGGGGATAGCGCACTGATATTCGGGCTGCGCTGCATTTGTCCAAAACAAGAACTGCGGCACGGCTCCCACTACCTGTCGAGAGTCCGAGCACCTTTGAAGGTCTCGAACCCATTGGTTGTCTCGGTCAGCTCTGCCTCGTAATGGGCAATCATTGACATTGCGATGGGCTCGATCTGCTCGTGCCAGACTGGCCCTTCGTAGAAGTCATTCTTTATCTGCTCTCGTGCTTCCAGCGAGGGAAAAGCGCGCATCCAGTGTACTTTGTTGGCATCCTCAAGATCCCGCAGTGGTCCGAAAACAAGCATGCCTGCATCCCGCAGAGCAGAGCGGTTATGCTGTTCGAAAAACGCAATAAACTCTTCTCGGAGACCGGGCTTCAGCGTGTAGTGACGAATTTCCAGGATCATTGCATTGCCTCACAGAACACCACTTTAACTGTCGGCTTGGTTCGAAGGCGTTTCAAGAGCAGTCCAAATAAAAAAGACCCCGGCTGAAACCGGGGTCTTTCCTGTTTTGAAAGAGAAGGGCAGATTACTCTGCGCTTTCCTCTTTCTTTTCTTTCTTCTCGGGAACGATCTCTTCACCGGTTTCCTGATCGACCACTTTCATCGACAGGCGTACCTTGCCGCGATCGTCAAAGCCCAGCAGCTTGACCTTTACTTCCTGACCTTCTTTCAGAACATCCGACGGATGGTTCAGTCGGCGGTTTTCGATCTGGGACACGTGGACCAGACCGTCGCGCTTGCCAAAGAAGTTCACAAATGCGCCGAAGTCGACGATTTTGACCACTTTACCGGTGTAGATCTGACCCTCTTCCGGCTCTGCCACGATCGAATAGATCATGTCGTAGGCCTTCTTGATCGATTCACCATCGGGCGAGGCGATCTTGATGACACCGTCGTCGTTGATGTCAACCTTCGCACCCGAGGTTTCTACGATCTCTCGGATGACCTTACCGCCCGAGCCGATCACTTCGCGGATTTTGTCGGTTGGGATGTTCATGGTCTCGATGCGCGGCGCGTGGACCGAGAATTCGTTGGTCTCGGACAGGGCTTTGCCCATCTCACCCAGGATGTGCATCCGGCCGTCCTTGGCTTGCGCTAGGGCTTTCTCCATGATCTCGGGTGTGATGCCCGCAACCTTGATGTCCATCTGCAGCGAGGTGATACCGTTTTCAGTACCAGCCACTTTGAAGTCCATGTCGCCCAGGTGGTCTTCGTCACCCAGAATGTCCGACAGGATGGCGTATTCGCCGTCATCTTCCAGGATCAGCCCCATGGCCACACCGGCAACCGGTGCTTTCAGCGGAACGCCTGCATCCATCATCGACAGGGAACCGCCGCAAACCGACGCCATCGAGGACGAGCCGTTGGATTCGGTGATCTCCGACACGATACGGATCGTGTAGGGGAAGTCGGTCGCCGCAGGCAGAACCGCCTGCAGGGCGCGCCATGCCAGCTTGCCGTGGCCGATCTCACGACGGCCGGGGCCACCAACGCGGCCAACTTCACCAACCGAATAGGGGGGGAAGTTGTAGTGCAGCAGGAAATTCGATTTGAAGTTGCCGTGCAGCGCGTCGATGAACTGCTCATCGTCGCCTGTGCCCAGCGTGGTCACGGCCAGCGCCTGCGTTTCACCACGGGTGAACAGGGCCGAACCATGGGTCCGCGGCAGCATCGAGGTTTCTGCAACGATCGAACGGATATCGGTGGTCGAACGACCGTCGATCCGCTTGCCGCCCTTGACGACGTCGCCGCGCAGAATGCCTGCTTCCAGCTTTTTCATCGCAGAACCGAGGTTGCCGTCTTCCAGCTGCTCTTCGGTCAACGCTTCCTTGATCGCCTCGCGCGCGGCAGCAACAGCAGCGGTACGCTCTTGCTTGTCGGTGATTGCGAAGGCGGCGCGCATCTGCTCTTCACCGGCGGCCTTAACGGCAGCGGACAGCTCGGAGTAATCCGGTGCCTGGAAGTCGAACGGCTCTTTCGCGGCTTCTTCGGCCAGCGAGATGATCAGGTCGATAACCGGCTGAATCTGCTCATGCGCAAAGTTCACGGCGCCCAGCATTTCTGCCTCTGACAGCTCGTAAGCCTCGGATTCCACCATCATCACGGCGTCTTTGGTGCCGGCGACAACCAGATCCAAACGCTGCTCAGGGTTCAGGCGCAGGTCCTGCATGTCATCGACCGTTGGGTTCAGAACGTATTCACCATCCTCGAAACCAACACGGGCACCGGCGATCGGGCCACGGAACGGTGCGCCGGAAATCGTCAGCGCGGCCGACGCAGCGATCATCGCAACGATGTCGGGGTCGTTGACCAGATCGTGGGACAGCACGGTGCACATCACCAGAACTTCGTTCTTGAAGCCGTCAACGAACAGCGGGCGGATCGGACGGTCGATCAGACGCGCGGTCAGCGTCTCTTTCTCGGTTGGGCGCGCCTCGCGCTTGAAGAAGCCACCCGGAACCTTACCGGCGGCATAGTATTTTTCTTGGTAGTGAACGGTCAGCGGGAAAAAGTCCTGACCGGGTTTTTGCGCCCGTGCAAAGGTCACGTTTGCCATGACGCTGGTTTCGCCCAGCGTGGCAATCACGCTGCCGTCGGCCTGACGGGCAACCTTGCCGGTTTCCAGTGTCAGCGTCTCTTCGCCCCACTGCATTGATTTCTTCGTTACATCAAACATATGCGTATCCTAGATGGGAGCACTCCCGGCCCTCCGGGTCTCCCGTTTGCATGGCGGCCCCATTGCCGCCGACCCCATTTTAAACTTTCGTCTGAGTGCCGAGGTCAGGGCACAACGTCTCAGATATCGCGCGCATACATGAGATCGCGCCCAAAGGGAAGGGATAAGGCTGTGGGAAACGCGCGGCTTAGCGGCCGCCGTAGTTCTTGTTGCCGCCTGCTGTGATCGTATAGGTTCCGCCGCGCGGGCCTGTATAACACTTGGAATAGGATCGCCTGACAGCTGGCGCAGGTCGACGATAAGTAGACACCTTTCGGATCTGCGCGCCCCGCTCGCAGACTAGGCCGTCGCCATCGCCATCAAGGTTATGAGGGTCAGTGATTGGCCCCCCAGAGGCTAGAAAAAACTTCTGGGCTGCTGCACCGTTTGGAAAGTCACTACAATCGTAGCTATCCAGACCTGTCATCAAATCGGTTGAAGTAGGCCTAGTATATACAGTCTCTCCTAAGGTCGACAGGCTGTGTTGACCGTAGTTGCCCAGAACACATTGGTTCACCCTGCGTCCCGCCAGTTCCGCTTCAATCATGAGTTTACCACGGGACGTAGTGCGGGGTTGAAAATAGGCAGCGCACAATTTTGAAGTCGAAGCCTGAGCGACTTTGGACGATAGTGCTGCGGGGGAAAGCAAATCAGCGGTGCAGGCTGTTAGTAGCATCATCGCTAAATAGAGCAGGACACGCATAAAAGTTCTCAATTTGGCTAAATATTGGATGGAGTAATTCGGGGGCGACTGGTTGGAATGCCTAAATCTAGATTTTTGAGGAATGATTAACCCCTTGAGAACTCTTTTGAAAGAGGCGCATCGATGCACATGGGGCGGGTTATTCGAAATAAAAGCCACAGCGACGCTGGCACGATAGGCGGCGGTCAAGAAAGTTACTCTTTGTTTTGATAGGCGCTGTAGTTTGCAGAGACTTCGAATGCCGCAGTTCCGCCTCCATTATCAAGCGCTAACATTCTGAGTGATGAATGGGTTTTGTGAAATTTCGATGCCGGTATAGGATGTTACCACTGAACCCGCGGTTGAAAAGACGGAAGCGCGCCAAGGGGGTTACACACTCATATCCGTCAGTCGACCGAAGACCTTGGCGTTTGCACGCAGCAAACTGAGGGAAAGTCGAATGTCTCAAACCAAGAAAATGCTGGATCCGGATCCACGGATCTATGATTTCGAGACCGAATATGAGTTGGGCCAGGATAACGTCCGGCCCTTCGGTCTGGATATCCACAACCCGGTCTTTTTGATCTCAAGTATCCTGATCTTTGCGTTCGTTCTGATCGCATTGGCCAATCAAGAGGCCGCCGCCGCATTCTTTGGCTGGCTTCGGCCCTGGTTGACCAGTACGTTCGACTGGTTCCTGGTTCTGTCCGTGGACGCGATCACCTTGTTCTGTCTGGTGCTAATCATCTTGCCTGTGGGCAAGGTCCGGATCGGCGGCAAGGACGCCAAGCCCGACTATTCCTATGCTGGCTGGATCGCGATGATGTTCGCCGCCGGTATCGGCATCGGCCTGCTGTTCTTTGGCGTGATGGAGCCGGTCTATTACAACTTTGCCGAAGACGGTAACGCCGTGCCGCTGGGCATTGATATCGCGGTGCCGGGCAATGAGTATGCTGGCGTCGTAGGTACTATCCACCATTGGGGCCTTGAAGGTTGGGCGGTGTATGCCGCAGTCGGTCTTTCTCTTGCGATCTTCAGCTATAACCTTGGCTTGCCGCTAACACTTCGGTCTGCGTTCTACCCAATTCTGGGCGAACGTGTCTGGGGCTGGTGGGGCCATTTCATCGATACGCTGGCCGTCTTTGCTACCTTGTTTGGCCTGACAACCTCACTAGGTCTGGGCGCGCAGCAGGTAGCGGCGGGGCTGTACGAGGTGTTCGGCATCGAATCCAGCCCGACGGTTGTTGTCCTGCTGATCATCGGTATCACCATGATCGCGCTGGGCTCGGTCCTGATGGGTATGGACGCGGGCGTCAAACGGCTGAGTGAGATCAACATGATCATGGCCGTAGGGCTGTTCATTTTTGTCATCGTTGTCACTGGAGTTGGCACTGCCATCTCTCGGTATTTCAACGTTATGACGGATTACGTGCTGCACCTGCCAGCGCTGTCCAACCCGTTCGGGCGCGAAGATACCAGTTACTTCCACGGCTGGACTACCTTCTACTGGGCTTGGTGGATTGCATGGTCGCCTTTCGTGGGCATGTTCATCGCCCGCATTTCCAAGGGTCGCACAGTGCGTGAATTCGTCATCTGCGCTCTGCTGGCGCCAACGGCAGTCTGCGCCCTGTGGATGTCGACCTTCGGTGGTGCCGCTATCGACATGCTGAACGCAGGTGGAGCGGAAGGCGTTCGCGCAACGGTGATCGACAGTTATGCCCCCGAAGGCGCGCTGTTCGGCTTCCTGAAAGAGCTGCCGCTCTACAGTATCGTGGCTCCCATCGCGCTGGTTTTGATTGTGGTGTTCTTTGTTACCTCGTCGGACTCGGGTTCACTGGTGATCGACACGATCACGGCAGGCGGCAAGATGGACGCTCCGGTCATCCAGCGCGTGTTCTGGTGCACGCTCGAAGGTCTGGTTGCCATCGCATTGCTGCTGGGAGGTGGCCTCGCCGCCCTGCAAGGCGCGGCCGTGTCGACCGGCATCCCATTCACGCTGGTGGTTCTGATCATGTGCTACTGCCTGTGGCTGGCGCTGAAATCAGAAAAAGCGAAGATGTGAGGTAAGCCCTGACACAATTGAAACGCCCGCCGAATGGCGGGCGTTTTTTTTATTGTGCAACAGGTCGGCTCTGAGCCCAATCACCGAATGCTCGGACTTGCTATCAAGTAGATGAACTTGAAGCAGGGAATTCGCCGAACAAAGGTTTTTGGTTGATCTGGTGTCGCTGGACAAGCTTTCGCATCTGCTTGCCCTTTTTCGGGATATAACGAGCCGGCGGTGCCTCAACCTGGGGATCGCAACATGCTGGAAACAAATCCATTATCTCTTGCCAGGCCTCTGCCGAGACTGATTTCAGGGCTTCGGGGCCTGTAAAAAGGCTTTCCGTTGGCGTGCCGTTGGACCAGATGATTTCATGCGCATCAAACAGAATATGGAAATAGACAATTCCGTTTGGTGAATCTTCCAATGTCTCGATGCCGTCCAGCGAAAGAAGTTTTTGCGCCGGGATTAATACATCCTTCCGATCAAACATGCGCATAGCGACCGTTGAAGACACAAGAACACGATGTTGTGGCGAGACGACAAGGTCCTGCTTAGGGTAACCTGTTCCCAAAGCGCCGGCGCGGATCAAGATGGGTCTTAGTCTCGGCTGCGCTTCAAGTTCTGCGTTGCTGAGGGCGCGTGACCCGATCCATCGGATGGGTTTATAACCGTGATCATAGGTCAAAACCTGATCTGACACTTGCAGGTCCTCGACCCGCCTCGGACCCTGAAGCGTTTCAATAAGGGTTCCTGACGCAAAGCACAGCACGTCAACAAACTCACCGCTTGCGTTTGTGGGGCCTGTCTGTGACTGGTTGATGTCAATTTCATTTTGCCCGCTATCATTCCAAACCGCAGCAATTGCATCGGTGTTTACGGTCAATCCATTGAACAGCGCCAGTGGTTCCAGCGGCCCATTGTTCACCTTCACACCAAACAGCGCGATGGTTCCGTCCGGATTTACCTCCAGTCGGACAACAGGTTCGCCATTTGTGTTCCCAAGCTGCCAAACGGCAGGTGTGTCAATCTCATACCTGTCACCATCGGCAAACTGGACCGTTTGACCAGCAGTGCTGGGTATTTGGAACTGAAGCTCATTGGGTGCCGCCGCAGGCCCGCCGACAAACAGTTCGACATCGTTGATCTGAAGGCTGAAGCTATTATCCAGAGTATCGAAATCGATAACGAAACCGCCGCCGGGGGAGGTATCTGTAAAATCAGCGGGGTCACCATTTGCGATGCTAAAGTTTGTCATTTAGTTCTAAAGCAATTCCAAATTTCACGACGAAACAAGATCCACATACGCGGGCTCAATCAAGGCGGTTGTTAGGTCATTTTACGGCATCGGAAAAGCGTGTTCTGACGATGAATTAGTCGCAACATTGACGAAAATCTGCTTGGTTTCAGCAGCTTCGCACACCGATACGAGGGCAGCATGTGAAACCCTCAGCCAAGTCGCAACCAACTCGATTTATTCCAGCAGGCAGGGTGAAGCGTCAGCGCAGTTAAATCCCGTTCGAGCTGTTGTAAGAAGCGACAAAAGTTCGGCCCCGAAGAAACGCCGCTCGCATGCTATTTGAAGGAGTTTTTTAGCGTTGGGGCCGGAGCCGAAAGTGCTGACATCAAAAACAGTGAGGCTGTCTACAGCGAGCCCCGTCAGGGCGTTACAGGCGAGTATTTCATAAGCGAGGCAAAGGTTTCGATACCGGCCGAGTAACCGGTTGCGACACCTCTGGCGCACGCGGTTTCCGGGACTGTTCTGTCGTCCCAAGTGAAATTACGCAAATCGTTATCACTGGGCACTCATTTCTTCCAATCACACCGGAAAGCCAGCAACTATCAGTGAACTCGGTAAATTGAATTTCGTTGGCGTTGCAGACCTTTGGAAACGAAAAAACGCCCGCCGGAAGGCGAGCGTTTAATTCGGACAAACCGTGGCTCAAAGCCGCGGTAAAAGCTTAACGGCGGATGCCCAGCTTTTTGATCAGGTCCTGATAGCGTGCTTCTTCTTTGCCCTTCAGGTAGTCCAGCAGCTTACGGCGCTGGGCAACCATCTTCAGCAGACCGCGACGACCGTGGTTGTCTTTTTTGTGGGTCTTGAAGTGCTCGGTCAGGGTGGTGATGCGCGAGGTCAGGATAGCAACCTGGACTTCAGGCGAACCGGTGTCGCCGTCCTTGGTTGCGAATTCTTTCATGACGCGTGCTTTTTCAGCGGCAGTAATCGACATCGGGGTCTCCTTTAAAGGTTAGAGTTGATGGCGCAGGCCGGGATGTCGTCCAGCACAGGCCCATGGAGAAAACCGCACCGATTCCGATGCGGATGCGCGCGTATAAGCGTATTTGCGGTGAATGGCAAAAGGATTCTGTCGGTTCACCCCAGCGCGGTCAGCTGCGCCAAATCGGCTTCTGCTATCAATTGGATGTCGTCAGCGGTCAACCCTTCGGCCCCCAGCAGCTGCGCCACATTCTGCCCGTCGATCAGAACATGGGACAGGTTCTCGTTTTCAGCATCGGTTTCGATTTGGATGTCAGGGTCTTCCTGACCGTCCCAGGACACAAACAGCTTGTCCTGGCCGGGTTGGAAATCCATCACTGTTACCGCTTCATCCTCGTCCTCGGGTGTGAGGATGAATTCATCCGCGCCGTCACCGCCGGTAACGACGTCGCCGCTGTCTGCCAGGATCGTATCATCCCCGGCGCCACCGTTCAGGAAATCGACTTCGTCTTGCTCTTCTTCGCCGGTCAGGATGTCGTCGCCATCGCCGCCGAACAGAACGTCCTCACCCGCGCCACCGTCCAGTACATCATTGCCGTAACCGCCGTGTAGCGCATCATCGCCTTCGCCCCCTTCAAGGGTGTCATCGTCCTGCCCACCATAGAGGGTATCTTCGCCTTCGCCGCCCTCCAGTTGATCTGCGCCGAAATGACCATAGAGCATGTCATCGTGTTCCCCCCCGGCCAGCAGGTCATCCCCATCTTCGCCGTGCAGAATATCGTTACCTTCGCCCCCCGACACGATATCGGCCCCACCGCCGCCATGCAGTACATCATCCCCGGCACCACCGTCGATGGTGTCATCCGCACCATATCCGTTGATTTGGTCATCGCCGTCCTGACCGGCCAGCACGTCTGCTTGTTCGGTTCCGGCAATGACCAGATCGCCTTCGAATTCGGACAGAACAGTTCCGGTTGATGGCTCCGGATCTTCCGCGGCTTCATCAGGTGTGGATGCGTCTTCGCCGATATCATCGATCTCAAGGAACTTGCCCTCGGAAACCGCATCGGGCTGATCGTCAATACTGTCGTCATCCTCGGGTGCGTCTTCGGGAACGAACGCGTCACTTATGGCATAGGCTGCGCCGCCAACTGCGGCCAGGCTCAGCAATCCGATCAGAAACATGGGAACCCTCCGTGAACGCAATGCCCCGAGGGTAAATGTCTCATGTGATCAACCACTTGGTCAAAGCCAAGCTGATCTTGTGGTTAACCTTTTATCACCAAGGTTCAGGTTGTTGGGTATAGGCGATATAGAGCGGGTGTTTCGGGTGCCCGCCCTTTGTCAGCCCCAGATGAAACAGTGGCTGGCCGGTGCCGCGCAGTAGGGTTTCAACCGCCGGACCACGATCCAGATGCGCGCCATGGGTGCCCCATGCGGCGATGACCTGATCAGCCCATTCGACGCCGTCCAGAATCGCCGCGTTATTCTTGGGACCCACAGGATCAGCGGCGGCGCGCATCTTACGCGGGTCGGTGTCGCGCCAGGCAAAGATGTTGGTCACCTGAAACGCTCCGAATCCCAGCGCGCGCGCGCGGCGTTCACAGCGTTCGACGGTGGGGTCGTTCTGCACCTCGGTCGCGGTCGAGGGATTCAGCATCACGAACAGCGCCTTGCGCCCGGCCGGGTCCCAGATGCGGGTCAGGCTGTAGCGATAGTGCTCGCAATCGGAATAAATGGCGGTCGAGGGCGCGTCGCCCTTGGTGTGCGTTCGGGTGATCATGCCCTTCGCCTAACACGTGGCTCAGGCGACGAACACCCGGCTGGGGTGCAATTTGCCGGATTTATAGACCCCCACGGCCACGGCCTTGCCGTGAAGTGAGGCCCAGGCCTCGTCGCCATATTCCACGTCCGAGGCCAGCACCATGCCCGGATTGCCATTGCGCAGACGGGTGGCGCCTTCGGGGGTGCATTTCAGCTCGGGCAGGTCCGACAGGCCGGTTTCCAGCGGGTGCAGGTAGTCATCCAACGCGGTTGTCTTGGCCATTTCGTCGATCTGTTCGATGCTCAAACCGTCCTCGGCTTCGAACGGGCCGGACCAGATGCGGCGCAGCTCCCGGACGTGGCCGTGGCAGCCCAGTGCCTCGCCCAGATCGCGGGCGATCGAGCGAACATAGCCGCCCTTGCCGCAGGTCATTTCCAGCACGACGTGGTCTGCGTCGGGGCGGTCGATCAGAATCAGTTCCTCGACCCACAGGGGCCGGGCGGACAGTTCTACATCCTCACCATCGCGGGCCAGCTTATAGGCGCGCTGGCCGTCGATCTTCACAGCCGAGAATTTGGGCGGCACCTGCATGATGTCGCCCAGAAACGGGCTCAGCGCCTGTTTGATATCGTCATCTGAAGGGCGCGCATCGCATTCGGCAATCACTTCGCCCTCGGCATCGTCGGTGTTGGTGGCCTGCCCCAGACGCACGGTGAAGGTGTAAGCTTTCAAAGCGTCGGTGATGTAGGGAACGGTCTTGGTCGCTTCACCCAAAGCGACGGCCAGAACTCCGGTTGCCTCTGGGTCTAGCGTGCCCGCATGACCCGCCTTCTTGGCGTCCATCGCCCATCGCACCTTGTTGACCACTGCGGTCGAGGTCATGCCCGCAGGCTTGTCCACCACCAGCCAACCGGAAATGTCGCGACCCTTGCGTTTGCGTCCCATCATGCACCTTGAATCTTGCTGAGGCGCGCGAGTTAGCGGATCGCCAAGGCGCTGTCAATTTCAGGGCGTGTCTTCAACCACGCCCACGATTGGCCCCAGCGAAAAGCCGACGTCAGAGCGGTTGCTGGCCCGGTCATACATGCGAGAGATATTGCCGTCGAAGAACAGCGCATTCGGTGTTTTCAGCACATTGCGGAACAGGCTGCCGAACTCGTGGAAGGTCACGTAGTCGTCCGAGATCGCGAAAACCACACGCGTACCGTCGGCGCTGGTGCCTACTCCGTTGCGCACATAAAGCGAGGTCGAATCGGGCAGGAAGCGTGGGTGCAACTCTCCGTCGATCACCAACATCGGGCCAGATTGGGTGGCAAAGCGGCAGTCGGGGGCTTGGTCGACGAAGGCCAAAGTCTCGATGACATCGGCGCGGCCGTCCCGGATGCAGAACACACCATTGGGCAGCAGGCCGAAATTGCCGGGGCCAGGGTTCGGGATCACGCGCATGACCTCTTCACCCTCTTCGATATAGTGTCCAACGGGCGAGCGGTCGTCGTGATACATCCCTGCGTTCATTGCAAAGGCCAGACGCTTGCCACCGGGTTCAAGCGCCTCGTTCACCGATGAGAAATGCCCCAGCAACTCGCCGTTTTCATCGTTGAGAAACAGGCGCAAGTCTTCGCTGGCGGCGTCCACCTCGCAAACGGTGTACCGCTTATCCTCGTGGGTTAGTTTTTCACAGGTGACCGCCGAGGCTTGCGCGGCCCAAAGGACCGCGCTCAGCGTGACCAGCGTGCGGATCACTCGTCCAGATCGCGGCGCACCGCGTCCTGGCTGAACATGCGGCGGGTGTCGTCCAAACGGTCAAACGTATCATCCAGACGGAACCGCAGATCGGGCGAGAATTTCAAGTTCAGCTTCTTGCCGACCATGCGCCGCAACTCGCCCTTGTTGCGGGCGAGCAGTTCGATCACGTCCTCCTGCCCCTTTCCGCCCAAGGGCAGCACATAGGCGGTGGCAATCTTCAGATCAGGCGAGGTGCGCACTTCACCTACGGTGATAGACATGCGGTTCAGGTCGGGGTCGTGGACATCTCCGCGCGCCAGAACCTCGGACAGGGTGCGACGGATCAGTTCGCCGACACGCAGCTGTCGTTGGGACGGGCCGGGGCCATCGTGGAATTTGTTCTTTGCCATATCCCCGATCTAAGCCCAAAGCAGGGCTTTGCCAAGCGGGCGCGAACGGGGTAGGAGGCTTTGAGCCGACTTAAACAAAAAGGACCAGCGCAATGACCCATATTCCGGGGATCGTTATCACAGGAGCTTCGGGCCGTATGGGGCAGATGCTGATCAAGACTGTCACCGACAGCGATCAAGCGCGTCTGGTGGGTGTGGTCGAGCGTAAGGGCCATGATTGGATCGGTCAGGATGTGGGAGAGGCGATGGGTGGTCAGGCGCTGGGCGTCACCGTGACCGACGATCCGCTGGAGGCGTTTGCGCAGGCGCAGGCCGTCATCGACTTCACCGCGCCGGAGGCGACTTTGGAATTTGCCGCGTTAGCCGCGCAGGCGCGCTGCGTGCACGTGATCGGTACCACCGGCATGACGGAAGAGCAGATCGCGGCGCTGGAGCCAGCCTCGCGCCATGCCGTTATTGTGCGGGCCGGGAACATGAGCCTTGGCGTCAACCTGCTGGTACAACTGACCAAGAAAGTTGCCGCCGCGCTGGATGAGGATTTCGACATCGAAGTCATCGAAGGGCACCATCACCACAAGGTCGATGCGCCCTCGGGCACCGCGCTGATGCTGGGTGAGGCGGCTGCCGAAGGTCGAGGGGTCAATCTGGCCGACGTGTCCGACCGGGGCCGCGATGGCATTACTGGCGCCCGGAAACGCGGCGACATTGGGTTTCATGCCATTCGCGGCGGTGACATCGTGGGTGAACATGACGTTTTGTTCGCCGCGCCCGGCGAGCGCATCGTCCTGCGCCATTTGGCCACCGACCGCGCCATCTTTGCCCGTGGCGCGCTGAAGGCGGCGCTGTGGGGGCAGGGCAAGGCCCCCGGTCAGTATGACATGGTGGATGTGCTGGGGTTGTAAGCCCGTTTAGCGAAATGCTGTCAGACCGGGAGGGTTGGTGCCCTCTTGTTTCGCCATTGCAAACAGCGCTCTCTGCCGTTGGTCCCAAGTCGGATACTGTCCGGTTCGGGCATAAGTAAGGCGCTCGGCCCCGATGGAAATGCCAAAGGGTGCGGCCTCGCCTCCAATCACGATCTCACCGATCTCGGTCCAGTTGGCCGATGGGGGATAGGCTGTGGGGGCAGGTTCATCCGTATCACCAACGCGGTAATAGACGCCCATCGTCACGATGTAGTCATCGCCAAAGGGGTCCGGAAAGAAATAACCCGAAGCATCGCGGGCTGCCAGGGCCTCGGCCTCATCGCGCAGCAGCACTTTTTCGGCAAAAGGCAGAGCCATCTCGTCTAACACCGTGCGCATATCCTCGGACTGCGGCACGCTGACAAAGGCAATGCGAGCGGGATCAAGGTCAAACCTTTCGGTCAAAATGCGCAACATCAGACGCGTCGTGGCCTGACCGTCGGCATCCGAAGGATGACAGCCGACTTCATGAAACAGCGGCAATACATCCACGCGCGATTTTTCATCCACATCGGCAACCCGCGCCAGCGGTTGAATGACAAAGCCGTCCGATGGCAGCGCGGACTGATCGAAATCGTGTCGCAGCCCACCGTTATAGTCGTCGCGCCCGGATGCGATAGAAAGCGGAGCAGCTTCGTTGAACCCAAGCCCCGAGAATGACTTTCTCAGATTATCGAGCGTTTTACTGAATTCCTTTTCGAACGCTTCATTCTGGTCTGCCGCCGCTGATGCCACACGTGGCAACAAGGTTCCGACCGTCGCTGCGGTTCCCAGCTGGACAACTTTACGTCTGTTCCATCCCATCTGAAATCTCCCGTGCCTGTTGGACGTGGCACGAGCGTATCACAGATGTTTCGGATGAGGGTTAAGGGTTTCTGAAAACGCGCCACTCGGTCTGTGGCGCGCTGGTTCAGAAATCTTTGATCTTGTCCGCGCGCAGCGGGCAGGAAAGGTAGACGCCGAATTCTTTGCCGATATCCGCGCTGACCCTTGCATGGACCCGGCCTTGTCGGTCCAGAAAACGCTGATTGTCTTCGACTGGGAAAATCCCCTCATGCCAGATACCGGGATGGATATAGAGACCCTGCGAGCCGTCACACCAAAATGCCACCACTTTCTCGGGAGTCAGGTTGTCGCCGGGCAGCGCAGCGGGAACGATGAAGGGCTTGTTATCCAGTGGCCAGAACATCTGTCCGCCATCCGGGTGATAGTTCATATGCCATAGCAGCACCTGATTGCGGGGCGCGGTTTGTCGCTCGGTTTGTGCCTGTTGCGGATCGGCGGACCATCCAAGGACATAGTGGCCTTTGACCGCCTCGTTCTCACCATAAAGCACGTCGCCGTGCCAGTCGCATTTGAACGTGCCCTCGACCCAGCCGCCTTCGTCGCCGGTGCCTTCGTCGATGGGACGCCAGCCTTGCTGGGGCCAGCGGGTAATCTCAATCTCGCAGCTATCCGGATCATCGACCAGACAGCCGTAACCTTTGACCGATGCGTCCGTGGCCCGGATCAGGGGCACCTCGTGCCAGGGCAAGGAAGGCTTTGAACTGGCCTCAAAGATATATTCGGGGGCGCTCATGCCGCCCCCAGATGCTTGTCGACCATACGCTGCACCATCGGCGCGAAATGGGTGAAATCGGGCGTTTCCATATCCGCGCGCTTGCCTGCCTCATCCAAGTAACGCACCTGAATGATCTCCTTAAGGTTCGGGTTCGCCTCGAATTCCGCGACTTCCTCGGCGTTCATCGGGCCGCCCTGCAGTTCCAGCGTATGGACCGAAGCGGTGGACAGGCGGCTGAAATATTCCGGCTTGGTGGCGCAGAGATACCGCTTGGCTGCCACGTGATAACGGCAGCAATCTGTGATGACCGAAGGGAAGAACTGCTCCAGAATCGCGGCGCCCGCATCTTCGTGGTGGCGGTCCTCGGTATCGTCGGGGTGATAGGTGCCGAATTCGGAGGTGAAATGGCCGATATCGTGCAGCAACGCGCCGACGATGATTTCCTCGGACTGGCCATTCTGTTCGGCGATGGTAGCGCCTTGCAGCATGTGTTCGGCCATGGTGACGGGTTCGCCCAGATATTCCTCACCACCGCGACGCTCGAAGATATCGCCGATGAAGGCCACGATATTGTCGCGGTTCAGGGTCGAGAAATCGGGTTTCATTCCGCCGCCTCCGGCTGCGCCATCTCCATCGCCGCCAGCGTCGACAGCAACCCGTCCTTGTCGGCATAGCACCCCTGCAACCAGCGTGACCCGGCACCGGAATAGCCCAACCGCGCATGCAAAACGCGGGTGTTGTCGACGATAAAGCTTTCGCCCGGTTCCAGCTTGAAGGTCACGCCCATGGCCGGATCGTCGATGATCTCACCCAGCTGGCGATAGGCGGTGTAATAGGCCTCCATCTGGTCGAACGGCACGTCAACGAATGGCGCGGAAGACCGGTTGTTAAAGCGGATGCCGATCAGCTCACCATCTGGTGACAGTTCGATCATCGGACGACGGGAGCGCAACCAAACCGCGTCCGAGCCCTTGTATTCGAACCGTGCCGGGTAACCGGCCAGCAGGGCAAAGCCTTCGGGATTCTGGTCGCGCAGTTTTTCGGCTGCACGGAAGCCGTCAACGACGATCGAGTCGCCGCCCTCGGCGCTGTTTTCCAAACAATAGAGGATTTGCAGGGTCGGGACCGGATCGCGATAAGGGTTGTCGGTGTGGGCCTGCAACCCAAGGCCAGTAAAGGCAAGGTTGGTCGGGTTCACCTCGGTCCGGACCTCGAAGTAGGGGCCATAGTTGGTTTCGCGGACATAGCCGAACAGATCTGCCACTTTCAGCAGCGATTCCGGCTCGGTCGGACCGCCGGTCAGCTTGGCAAAGCCGAACTCGGTCACTGCGCTCAGCCAATCGCACTTGGCGGCGGGGTTGGTGTGGACCTCTTTCCAATCGGCGCTAGGCGCATCAATGCCCCGTTCCCAAGTGGTGATGCCAGGGGCGATGCGACCTGTTTCCTCGGACCGGTCGCAATCATAAACGTGGTCGGCCAGCCAGGCGGCGGGGAAGGTCACGGTCTTGCTTTCGGGTTGGAAAGTGACGCTCAGATCGCCGTTGATGACTTCGGCGATGCTGATCGCAAGATCGGCGGGGATGTCGCCGATGGTGATCAGGCGTTGCCCGTTACCAGGTGCGCGCGTTTCTGGATCCAGCGCGTTGTCGCGCAGCCAAATGGCGTGGAAACGGGCCTTGGATCCAGTGTCAAACTCAACGGTCACAACCGAGGCATCGTGGGTGGCAGAGCGCAGCATGGGGGGTCTCCTGTTCGGCGCGGGCTTTGGTTGAGCAAATACGCCTCTTATGGCATTACTACAATTAATCCTTATTTCGTCTTAGGCTTTGAAAATCTTATGACTAAGAAAAAGATCGGCCTGCCACCATTGGATTGGCTGCGTGTGTTCGAGGCCGCAGGTCGGTTGGGCGGATTTTCAGCCGCAGCGCGCGAGTTCGGTCTGACACAGGCGGCGGTCAGTCAGCGGATCGGTAATCTTGAATCCTGGCTGGGGCGGTCTCTTTTTGTGCGCGAGGCACGCGGTGTATCTTTGACGGTTGAGGGCGAAAGCTATCTGCCGCTGGTGCAGGACAGTTTACAGGCGCTGGAGCGGAATACCGAGGATCTGTTTGGAAAGACCCCGCGAGAGTTGCGAGTGGCCGGGCTGTCTTCGAACATTCACGCATTGGTCTTGCCCAGCCTTGCAGCATTTCAGGAATTGCAGCCCACAGTGCGTGTGATGACGGATTCCGTCGCACGGCGTTCGTCGTTGGATGAAGAGCGGACATGGCTGCAAATCCGGTACGGCAGGGGCGTGTGGCCTGGGCGCGATGCGGCATTGATCGCACATGAGGTTCTGGTACCCATGGCGGCCCCCGAGGTCAGCTGGGGGGCAGCTCTGATAGACTTGCGCGGTGAGCGACCGGGGTGGAGAGAATGGGCGCGCAAAGCGGGGCAAGACGATCTGCCACCCTCAAAGATCAGCTTTGATTCGATGGAACACGCGATCTCGGCTGCGCGGCAGGGTCTGGGTGTGGTTTTGGGGTCCGTCCCACTGGCGACGCAAGATCTTCAGGCAGGTCGGGTGCGCATGCTGGGTTTGCCAGAGTTGCAGACTAGAGACGGGTATTGGCTAACCTGGCCAGAAGAACGGGCAAAGTCCCGAAAACAGCGCGCCCTCATCGGTGACTTTTTGAAAGCGTTGCGTTCTTGATTGATCAGAAGTCGATCGCGATGCCCTTTTTCTCCCAATCGCCATAGCGGGCCGGGTCGGGGCCGTCGCGCCCGCCCAGTTCCTTGGGCAACTTCTTAGCTTCGGCCTCAGCCTTCTTGCGGCGCTCTTCTGCTTCGGCCAGGGCGCGTTGGGCGGCAGGCGGCAGGTCTTTGCGGTCGTCATTCGTGGTGTCGGGCATGACATCGGGTTCCTTTCCGTGCACGGGCTTGATATACGCCCGCGTCCGCCCTTGGCAATGCGGGCGGGTGTTAAATCAAAGGCGGTTCCATGTCCGACAACGCAACGGCGGCGCGACGCAGCGCGATCTATCTGCTGGATCAGATCCTGGGCGAGGGGCGTCTGTTGTCCGAATGTCTGGCCGCAGGGGCGCTGGATCGGTTGGCCCCCGAGGATCGCGCACGGGCGCAACGCCTGGCCCTGCAAACACTGCGCGGGCTGGAACGGGCGGACCGTCTGCTGGACAATCACCTGAACCGTACGCCTGCGCTGACCGTCCACAACGCCCTGCGCCTTGGCGCGGTTGAGCTGTGCCAGGGAGAGGCGGCGCATGGCGTGGTCAACTCGATGGTCGAGATTGTGGGGCGGTCGCGCAAGCATGGTCGGCTCAAGGGGTTGGTGAATGCAGTACTGCGCAAGGTCGCTGCCGAAGGGCCGGACGCATGGCCCAAGATGCGGGTGCCGCGCCTGCCGGAATGGCTGCGCGAGCCGCTGGTAATGGCTTGGGGGCCTGAGGCCGTTACAGGTATGGAACAGGCGCATTTCGCAGGCGCACCGCTGGATCTTTCGCTGAAACCGGGCGCATCGGGGCCGGGTGAGGCGTTGCCGACCGGGTCGACGCGTGTGCAGGATGCGGGGCAAGTTTCGGTTTTGCCGGGGTTTGATCGAGGCGACTGGTGGGTGCAGGACGCTGCGGCGGCTGTGCCGGCGCGCGTACTGGCGCCAAAGGCCGGGGAATCTGTGCTAGACCTCTGTGCTGCGCCGGGTGGTAAGACGCTGCAACTGGCGGCTGCTGGGGCAAACGTGACAGCTCTGGATATTTCGGAATCGCGGCTGGAGCGCTTGCGTGAAAACCTCAAACGCACTGGCCTAAGTGCGCAGGTCGTCGCTGGTGACGCGCTAGAGTATCAGGGCCAATATGACGCGATCCTGTTGGACGCGCCTTGCTCGGCTACGGGCACCATCCGCCGCCACCCGGACCTGCCCTTTGCCAAGGACGGTTCGGAATTTGGCGGGTTGATCGAGCTTCAGGCGCAGATGCTGGCTCATGCCTGGTCCCTGCTGAAGCCCGGCGGGCGGCTGGTCTATTGCACCTGTTCTTTGTTGCCCGACGAAGGCGAAGTACAGATAGAAGAAGCGCTGGAACAGTACCCCGACATGAGCATCGACCGCGACGCGCTGAACGTTCCCGGGGTGGATCAAGACTGGGTCACCGAAGAAGGCGGCCTGCGGTTGCGGCCCGATTATTGGGCAGATCGCGGTGGCATGGACGGGTTCTATATCGCCTGCCTTAACAAATCCGACTGACGTCACGCTTTTCGATGACTTGACGAGCGCACCGGTCTATCGTTGGGTCTCAGGCGCCAGCAGAGCGCGAGAGGCAGAGTAACGAGCGTCATGTCGAATTCAGATACCATGACAAACCGGTGGACGCGGTTTCAGAACCGTCTGTATGCGCGGCTCAGCCAGCGGCGCAAGGCCGTTGCCGGCTTCGTCTCCGAGCCTGAACCGCGCACTGTAGGATCGTTTGCCCGGGGTCGGCAGTTGGTTGCCGGAAATCTGCTGTTTGCCGGGTATCTGGTCGAGGCACAGGATACCGGCCTGTGGGACGTGACGGCGCCTAGCAACGGATTTGACAATGAACGTCACGGCTTTGCCTGGCTGGATGATCTGGCCGCCGTCGGAGATATGCGCGCAAGGGAAAAGGCGCAGCGTTGGGTGTGGGGTTGGATCGACGCGCATGGCCGCGGGCAGGGGCCGGGTTGGGCGCCCGATCTGACCGGCCGACGGGTGATGCGTTGGATTAATCATGCCGTTTTTCTGTTGCGTGGTATGGACGACAAGCAGACCACTGTGTTCTTTCGAGCGCTGGCACAACAAACTTGGTTTCTGTCCAAACGCTGGTCCGCTGCCACGCCGGGCCTACCCCGGTTTGAGGCTCTGGCCGGTCTGGTTCAGGCAGGGCTGGCGCTGAAGGGGCTTGAGAAGATGGCCGACCCAGCCCTGCGCGCTTTGGCAAGAGAATGCGAGAGACAGATCGACGCGCAGGGCGGCATCTCCACCCGCAATCCTGAGGAACTGCTTGAGGTGTTTACCCTGCTGTCCTGGACCTCGGCTGCGCTGAGCGATCAGGGGCGGGGCACCCCAGGCGCGCAAGCCGATGCGATCAAACGCATGGCACCGACCCTGCGCAGCCTGCGCCATTCCGACGGCGCGCTGGCCCGCTTTCATGGCGGCGGGCGTGGGGTCGAAGGGCGCTTGGATCAGGCGCTGGCCCAAAGCGGGGTCCGCCCGCAGCACGCGACCGGGCTGGCCATGGGGTTTGCGCGGCTCTATGCGGCCCGAACCAGCGTGATCGTCGATGCCAATGTGCCGCCCAAAGGAACCGCGTCCTACAACGCTCATGCCTCGACCTTGGCGTTCGAACTGACCTCGGGGCGTCGGCCGCTGATCGTGAACTGCGGCTCGGGTGAAAGTTTCGGCACGGAATGGCGGCGGGCCGGGCGCGCGACACCTTCGCATTCGACCCTGTGTCTGGATGGCTATTCCAGCGCGCGTCTGGCACCAGCGGGGAATGGCGGTGAAAGAGAAGCTTTGGTCGATGCGCCGCAAGAGGTACCGATTGATTTCGAAGAGGCATTCGAAGGCACCCGTTTTATGGTTGGCCATGACGGTTACTCCAAAGTGTTCGGCCTGACCCATGCCCGCACCTTCGAGCTGCGTTTTGACGGGCGCGAGCTGACTGGCGAGGATATTTTGCTGACCGCCACCGACAAGGCCAAGCGGCAGTTTGACCGGGCGCTGGACGCCTCGGGGTTGAATGGGGTGGGGTTCGACATCCGCTTTCACCTGCATCCCGATGTGGATGCGGCCATTGATTTGGGCGGCGCGGCGGTATCAATGGCGCTCAAAAGTGGTGAGATCTGGGTTTTCCGCCATGATGGCGTGGGAAAATTATCTGTTGAACCAAGCGTTTACCTCGAAAGGGGCAGATTAAAGCCCCGCGCGACAAAACAGATCGTTCTATCTGGGCGCGCAATGGAGTATGCGACCCGCACCCGGTGGACGCTGAGTAAGGCTCAGGATACAGCCTATGCCGTGCGCGATCTGCACCGGGACGAGCCCGAGTTTGACTGACGCCAAAAGGACCTTTGGACCCATGACTGATCTTCACCCCGTGCGCCGCGCGTTGCTTTCCGTTTCCGACAAGACCGGATTGATCGAGCTGGGAAAGGCACTGGCCGAGCGCGGGGTTGAGCTGCTGTCGACCGGCGGCACCGCAAAGGCGCTGCGGGATGCGGGGCTAGAGGTTAAGGATGTTAGTGAGATCACCGGCTTCCCCGAGATGATGGATGGCCGGGTCAAGACGCTGCACCCGATGGTGCATGGTGGCCTGCTGGCCCTGCGCGACAATGACAGCCACGTGGCTGCGATGAATGAACATGGCATCGGTGCGATCGACTTGCTGGTTGTGAACCTCTATCCGTTCGAGGCGACGGTGGCCAAAGGTGCCGACTATGACGAGTGCATCGAGAACATTGATATCGGTGGCCCGGCGATGATCCGCGCAGCCTCGAAGAACCACGCCTTCGTAAACGTGGTTGTGGATGTCGAGGACTATTCCTCGCTTTTGGATCAACTGGAAGAAAACTACGGCAAAACTTCTTATGGTTTCCGTCAGTGGTTGGCGCAAAAGGCTTATGCCCGGACCGCGGCCTACGACACCGCAGTTTCGAATTGGATGGCCGACGCGTTGCAGCTTGAGGCCCCAAAGCGCCGCGCTTTTGCCGGCGAGTTGAAACAGACCTTGCGCTATGGCGAGAACGGCCATCAACAAGCGGCTTTCTACGCTGACGGAACCAACCGTCCGGGTGTGGCAACTGCCGTTCAGCACCAAGGCAAGGAACTGAGCTACAACAACATCAACGACACCGACGCCGCGTTTGAGTTGGTGGCAGAGTTCGATCCGGCACAGGGCGCGGCCTGTGCTATCATCAAGCACGCCAACCCTTGTGGTGTGGCGAAGGGAGCGACGCTGCTTGAGGCCTACAAGGCTGCTTTCGACTGCGATCGCACCTCAGCCTTTGGCGGTATCGTGGCGCTGAACCAGCCGTTGGATGCCGAAACCGCGCAGGAAATCACCGGGATTTTCACCGAGGTTGTGATTGCCCCCGGTGCCTCGGAGGAGGCCAAAGCGATCTTTGCTGCCAAGAAGAACCTGCGCCTGCTGACGACCGAAGCCCTGCCCGATGTGACCGCCGGTGGCAAAACCGTGCGTCAGGTGGCCGGTGGCTTGCTGGTGCAGGACAAGGACAACGGATTCGTCGGCATGGATGACCTGAAAGTCGTGACCAAAAAGGCCCCGACCGAGGAGCAGATGCGCGACCTGTTGTTTGCGTGGAAAGTGGCCAAGCACGTTAAGTCCAACGCCATCGTCTATGTCAAGGATGGCGCGACCGTGGGTGTCGGTGCGGGGCAGATGAGCCGCCTGGACTCGGCTATGATTGCCGCGAAGAAAGCCGAACGTATGGCTGACGCGCTGGGCTTGCCGCAGCCGCTGACCATCGGATCTGCCGTGGCTTCGGACGCATTCTTCCCATTCCCCGACGGGTTGATGGAGGCTGCCGAAGCCGGTGCCACTTGCGTCATCCAGCCCGGCGGCTCGATGCGCGATGATGAGGTGATCGCAGCGGCGGACGAGGCCGGTCTGGCCATGGTCTTCACCGGCATGCGCCACTTCCGCCACTGATGCGCTCTCGTCTTCTGCTCTGGGCCGCGCTGGCCGCGTTTGCGATCGACCAGATCAGCAAGTATCTGGTCGTTCACGTGATGCGCGTAGCCGAGGGCAATATCGACGTGCTGCCGCCACTGCTGGTGTTCAAATACGGTGAGAATCGGGGCATCAATTTCGGCCTGTTTCAGGGCGACAGCGACACCGCCCGGTGGGTGCTTATTGGCATCTCGCTGGCTGTGTCGGTCGGTGTGCTGATTTGGCTGATGCGCGCGACCCCGTCAAAGCTGACGCTGTTCTGCGGCGGGTTGCTGATCGGTGGTGCGCTTGGAAATGTGGTGGACCGGGTGCTGTACGGCTATGTTCTGGACTTTCTGAACATGTCCTGCTGCGGCATCAACAATCCGTTTGTGTTCAACCTGGCCGACGTGTTCATTTTTGCTGGCGCTTTCGGACTTGTGTTGTTTGATGGCAAAAAGCCCTCGTGACGTGCCGGGTGATATGCGATAAAAGCGCCTGAAACTGGCTGGAGACTCTGATGCGGTTGCCGCGTTCCATACTTGCTGTGACATTGGCCTTTGCGGTTGCCGGGTGCTCGGATATCGGTTTGCGTCATCTTGAGGCGCCAGGGGACGGCCCGGATGAGTTCTCGGTCATGCCGGTCAAACCGCTGACCCAGCCCAAGGATTACCAGTTCTTGCCCGCGCCCACGCCGGGGGGAGGCAACCTGACCGACCCGAACCCCAAGGCGGATGCCGTGGTGGCATTGGGCGGCAGCGAAGCGGCGCTGAATCCGAACGCGGCAATTCCTGCGTCAGATGGCGCGCTGGTGACGGCGTCCAGCCGCTATGGCGTGCCGTCCAACACGCGTCAGGTCGTCGATACTGAGGATGCCGAATTCCGCAGAAAACAGGGCCGTTTGACTCGTCTGCGTTTGTTCAAGATTGACCGCTATGAACAGGTTTACCGCCGCGAAGCGCTTGATTCTAATCGGCAGAACGAAGCGGCGCGTCGGGCCGGGATCGAGACACCCTCGGCTCCTCCGGCTGATGAATAAATCTTAACTTTCCGTCATCGGCCTTGAACCTGCGCACTACAACCGTAGTTTGAACACCATCAAACGAAACGGAGGACGCCCCATGGTTCGGGCCCTGGCATTGTCTGCCGCCCTGTTCGCCGCCACCCCTTTGCTTGCCAAGGAAGGGCATGAGGCGGTTACCACTTTCACGCTGGATAACGGCATGGATGTCGTCGTGATCGAAGATCACCGCGCCCCGGTCGTGCAGCACATGGTCTGGTACCGCGCCGGATCGGCGGACGAGCCTGTGGGCTCGTCCGGCGTGGCGCATTTTCTGGAACACCTGTTGTTCAAGGGAACCGATACGTTGGCACCCGGTGAGTTTTCCGCCACCGTTGCGGCGAATGGCGGCAATGATAACGCGTTCACCTCATACGATTACACCGCCTATTTCCAACGTGTCGCCGCCGACCGGCTGGAGTTGATGATGCGGATGGAGGCGGACCGGATGCGCAATATCCGTCTGTCCGAAGAGGATATTCTGACCGAACGGGATGTGATCCTTGAGGAGCGTAACCAGCGCACTGAAAACAGCCCCCGCGCCCTGTTTGGCGAGCAGATGAGCGCGGCGCAGTATCTGAACCATCGTTACGGCGTACCGATCATCGGCTGGCGTCACGAAATGGAGACGCTGGATATGGAGGACGCGCTGTCCTTCTATCAGACCCACTATGCGCCCAATAACGCCATTCTTGTGGTGACCGGCGATGTGGAACCGGATGAGGTCAAGACACTGGCCGAAGAGTATTACGGCGTCATCCCGGCTAATCCGGACCTACCCGAACGGGTGCGCTCGCAAGAACCGCCGCAGTCGGCTGAACGTCGTCTGACTTTCAAGGACGCGCGTGTTTCGCAGCCTTATGTGCAGCGCAGCTATCTGGCACCCGAACGGGATGCGGGTGCGCAGGAAAAAGCTGCTGCTCTGTTCCTGTTGGCCGAACTGTTGGGGGGCAGCACCACGTCCTACCTGAACGAAAAACTTCAATTCGAACAGCAAAAGGTCGTCTATACCGGCGCCTTCTATCGGGGTGTTTCGCTGGACGACACGACCTTTGACCTGCTGGTCGTTCCGGCGCAGGGCGTGTCGCTGCAAGAGGCCGAGGATGCAATGGATCAGGCTGTGGCCGATTTCATCGCCGAGGGTGTGAACGAAGAAGACCTGGACCGGATCAAGATGCAGCTGCGTGCAGCCCAGACCTATGCACGTGACAATGTGGATGGGATCGGCAACCGCTATGGCCGCGCCCTGAGCAGCGGCCTGACGGTCGAGGATGTGCAGGCCTGGCCCGATATCCTGCAGGCCGTGACCGGGGATGAGATCATCGCCGCCGCCCGTGAGGTTCTGCAGCCCGAGTCGTCGGTCACCGGATGGCTGATGCGCGACGATGAGGTGACGCAATGAAACGGATTTTTGCAACCCTGATCGCCGTTGTCATCGCGCTGCCCGCCTGGGCTGAGATTGAGATCGAAGAGGTCACCTCACCCGGTGGTATAACCGCATGGCTGGTCGAAGATCATTCAATCCCCTTCACCGCGCTGGAACTGCGCTTTCGCGGCGGCACCTCTCTGGATGAACCCGGCAAACGGGGGGCCATCTATCTGATGAGCGGTCTGATCGAAGAAGGCGCAGGCGACATGGACGCCCGCACCTACGCGCGCGAGTTGGAGTCGTTGGCGGCCTCGTTCCGGTACAATGCCTCGGATGACTCGGTGTCGATTTCCGCACAGTTTCTAACCGAAAACCGGGATGAGGTCATCGACCTGCTGCGCACCACGATCCACGAACCCCGATTTGATGAGGACGCCGTGGAGCGGGTGAAGGCCCAAGTTCTGTCCGGCCTGCGTTCGGACCAGACCGACCCCAATGACATTGCCGGGCGCAACTTTGCGCAGATGGCTTATGGTGATCATCCCTACGGCACTGAGGGGAAGGGCACGATCGAAAGCGTGTCCGCCCTGACACGGGATGACGTGGTCACCGCCTATGACAATGTGTTCGCCAAGGACCGCCTCTACGTTGGTGCGGTGGGCGACATCACCCCCGAAGAGCTGGGCGCGCTGCTGGACAAGCTGCTCGCGGACCTGCCGGAAGCCGGGAAAGCGATTCCGGGCCGTGCCGATGTGGACATCGCGGGCGGTGTCAGTGTGGTCGAATTCGACACGCCGCAATCCGTGGCCCTGTTCGGGCAAGCGGGGATCGACCGGGACGATCCGGATTTCTTTGCCGCCTTTGTCCTGAACCACATTCTGGGTGGCGGCGGGTTTGAAAGCCGTCTGATGCAGGAGGTACGCGAAAAGCGGGGTCTGACCTATGGTGTCGCGACCTATCTGGTGCCCAAGGACCTCGCCTCGGTCTACCTGGGCTCGGTGTCCTCGGCCAATGACCGCATTGCAGAAGCGGTGGAAGTGATCCGCGACGAATGGGCTCGTGCAGCGACTGAAGGCGTGACCCAGAAAGAGCTGGACGACGCCAAGACCTATCTGACCGGTGCCTACCCGCTGCGGTTTGATGGCAATGGTCCGATTGCCGGGATCATGGTTGGGATGCAGATGGAGAACCTGCCCATCGACTATATCGCCACCCGCAACGACAAGGTGAACGCGGTGACGTTGGACGAGGTGAACCGTGTGGCCAGTGAATTGCTGGACCCCGAGGGGCTGCATTTCACGGTTGTCGGCAAACCAGAAGGTTTGGAAACTACAAACTGATCAATAAGGGCTGAGTAATACTCAGCCCTTTTTCCCTGCTGCGCTACGCAGCATCTGTCCCATCATCTGCCCGAACTTGCCTGATCCGCGCTGATACAACGCGCCGTCCACGGACAGAACCGTACCGCTGATATAGCTGGCCATATCCGAGCTGAGGAACAGGCAGGCATTGGCCACGTCCTGTGTGTTCCCCCAACGCCCCAGCGGCACATCACGGCGCAGCTCTTCATGGGCGTTTTCCGTCGGGGCCAGACGCCGCGCGCCTTCGGTGCCTTCGATAAAGCCTGGCACGACTGAGTTCACGCGGATACCCTCGACCCCCCACTCCATCGACAAGGTACGAGTGATTTGATCGACACCCGCTTTGGCCGCGCAGACATGCGCCTGCCCTTCGTATGGCAGAAACGCCTGCGGGGCTGAGATGTTGATGATGCTGGCGCCGGGACGTTTTAGATAGGGGTAAGCTCCTTTCATCACATGGACCGTGCCCATCAGGTCGATGTCCACGACTGTCTTGAATGCGTTGACTGACATCTCGGAGGTGAGCGCCGGGAAATTCCCCGCCGCGCCTGAGACCAGAACGTCGAAATCGCCCAAAGCGTCGTGGAACTGTTTCAGCCCGTCCGCCACGGCTTGCGCATCACGCACATCAAAGGCCGCGCCGATCACCTCGGCAGCGCCTGCCTCTTTCAATGCGGCAAGCGTGTCATCGACCTTGTCCTGTGATCGGCTCGCGACGGCCAGTTTGGCCCCCGAGGCAGCAAAGGCCTCGGCAATGCCACGGTTGATGCCGCTGGTGCCGCCAATGACGATGACGGTCTGTCCTGAAAAATCCATGTAGGCCTCCCTAGAGCGGGAGCCCTACTCGCCGTAGGGCACCCAGATGTTTTTCACTTCGGTCGCAGCCTGCAGGAAGCGGCGGGAATGGTCCACGCCCCAATCAAATGCCGTGGCGTTATTCACCCAGGTGCGTTTCAGGTTTCCGGCCGATACAACCTCGATCTCTTGGGACAGATCGGTGGATGAGAATGACCAGACAGCATCGACGTTCAGATGTGAGGCCAGCGGCTTCGCCAGTTCCACATGGCTGCCGGTCAGGATGTTGACCACGCCAGCAGGGACGTCGGAGGTTTCGAGGATCTGGTAGAAGTCGGTTGCTGCCAATGGATAGGGCTCTGAGGCGACCATAACTGTCCGGTTACCCATCGCGATCGCCGGGGCCATCACCGAGACCAGACCCAGCAATGGTGCTTCGTCAGCGCACAGCGCGCCGATAACACCAACGGATTCCTTCATTGCAATGGCCACGCCCCGGATCGGAACGCCATGCACCTGACCGTCGTACTTATCCGCCCAGGCAGCAGCAGTGAACAGGCGCTGGATCGAAGTCTCGACCTCTTTTGCACCGCCTTTCCTACCAGTCATGGCGTCGATACGAGCCGCGAATTCATCCGCGCGGGCCGAAAGGTTCTCACCGATGTAATATAGGATTTGCGCCCGCAGATGGCCGGTTGTCTTGGACCAGCCCTTGGCACCCGCTGCAGCCTCAACCGCGTTGCGGACATCTTTGCGGTTGGCCAGGCCCACATGGCCCAGCAAGCCGGATTTGCCCCAGACAGGTTTGGAATAGCCACTATCAGGCCTTGCCTGCTTGCCACCAACATACATCTTGGCGGTCCGGTCAATGGGATCGACCGGAGCACCTTCACCCAGGGTCGCCTCAACCTTGGTCAGAGGCTTAGCCTTGCCCTTGGGCTTGGTATAGGCCGCCAAACCTTCCCAACCCCCTTCGCGGCCAAAGCCGCTTTCGCGCACGCCGCCGAAACCGGCGGCCGCATCGAACAGGTTGGTGGAGTTCACCCAGACCACACCCGCGACCAGTTTGGGCGCGATATCCAGTGCAAGGTTCACATTCTCGGTCCAGACCGTCGCGGCCAGCCCGTAGCGGGTGTTGTTGGCCAGTTCCACCGCCTCTTCCGGAGTGCGGAAGGTCGAGGAAACCAGCACCGGGCCAAAGATTTCTTCCTGCATCAGCGGATCGGACGTTTCGAGGCCCGAGATCAGCGTCGGCGGGTAATAGCACCCGTTCGCGGGCAGTTCAAAGGCGGCTTGATGCACATGGCCAACCGTGTTGCTCTCAACCAGCCCCTTGATGGTCTGCAACTGAACCGGGTCCACCACCGCACCTACGTCGATGCATTTGTCCAGCGGATCGCCGATGCGCAGTTTGTCCATCCGCGCGCGCAGTTTCTCGTGGAAACGGTCCGCGATACCTTCCTGCACCAGCAGGCGCGAGCCCGCGCAGCAGACTTGACCTTGGTTGAACCAGATCGCATCAACCAGACCTTCGATGGCCGAATCGATATCTGCATCATCAAAGACGACGTAAGCGGACTTGCCGCCCAGCTCCAGAGTCAGCTCTTTACCAGACCCGGCGGTTGCCTCGCGGATGCGGCGGCCTACAACGGTCGAGCCGGTAAAGGCGATCTTGTCCACGTCCGAGTTCACGATCATCTCACCCACCGTGCCGTCGCCGGTGATGATGTTGACCACGCCCTTGGGCAGTCCAGCTTGGGTGCAGATATCAGCAAACAGCAACGCAGTCAGCGAGGTGTACTCGGCTGGTTTCAGAACCACGGTGTTGCCCATCGCCAGCGCCGGTGCGATTTTCCAAGCCAGCATCAACAGTGGGAAGTTCCACGGAATGATCTGGCCGCACACACCCAGCGCCTGGGCATCGGGCAATTCGCTTTCCATCAGCTGCGCCATGCCCGCGTGGTAATAGAAATGCCGCTGTGCCAGCGGGATATCAATGTCACGCGATTCCCGGATCGGTTTGCCGTTGTCGAGGCTTTCCAGCACGGCAAACAGGCGCGCGTGTTTCTGCAAAAGCCGCGCAATGGCATAGAGGTATCGCGCACGACCCGCACCGCCCAGCTTTTCCCATTTCGGTTGAGCTTTGCGGGCGGCGGCAACGGCTGCGTCTACATCGGCTTGTTTGGCTTGTGTCAGCTTGGCTAGCACCTCTTCGGTCGCGGGGTTGCGGCTTTCGAACCCTTTGCCCGGTTTGGTAAAGGTACCGTCGATATAGTGACCGAACTTATCGCCCTGATCGACCAGCCAAGCCAGTGCCTCGGCGGCGCTTTCGGGGGCGGGGCCATAGTCCATGGTTTCGAAAATTTCTTTGACTGTCATTGTTCTTGTCCTCAGCCCATGGAGTGACGGTAGCCAGCCGAGTAGGCCCCGGTGACATAGTGTTCCAACTGCCGTTCGATATCGCCCAGCAGGGACGAAGCGCCAAAGCGGTACAGGTCCGGCTGCAGCCAGCGGTCGCCCAACTCATCCTTGATCAGCGACAGGTAAACCAGCGCGTCCTTGGCTTTAGAAATCCCGCCCGCAGGCTTATAGCCGACGCGATACCCGGTGCGGTCAAAGTAGTCGCGGATCGCGCGGATCATCACCAATGACACGGGCAGAGTGGCGTTGACGCTTTCCTTCCCGGTCGAGGTTTTGATGAAATCAGCGCCCGCCATCATGCACACCAGCGAGGCACGGGCGACGTTTCGCAGGCTGCCCAGCTCTCCGGTTGCCAGAATGGCTTTGACATGGGCATCGCCGCAGGCCACGCGGAAGGCTTTCATCTCATCATACAACGCCTGCCAGTCGCCCGACAGCACATGGCGGCGCGAGATCACGATGTCGATTTCCTCGGCCCCGGCCTTCACGCTTTCCTCGATTTCGGCAACGCGCAGGTGGAAAGGCGACAGGCCTGCGGGGAAACCGGTCGAGACTGCGGCGACGGGGATGCCGGTGCCCTTCAGCGCCTCAACCGCTGTTTCGATCATATCGTGATATACGCAGACCGCCCCGGTGGTGATCGGCGGCATGTCCAGCGCCTGCAATATCCCGGGCGACACCGGCTGGCGCGCCTTGGCGCACAGACGGCGCACACGACCCACCGTGTCATCGCCGGACAGCGTGGTCAGGTCGATCATTGTGATTGCCTTCAACAACCATGCGGCCTGATACTCTTTCTTGACCGACCGCCGGCCGGGCAAGGTCGCGGCGCGGCGTTCGATGGCCGAGGTATTGACCTGCACGGCGCGCACCCAATCCAGATCAATATCCATACCGGGGTTTCTGGGTTCGGTTACTTGCGGCAGATGCGCGGTGCGCACGGGGCTTTCTGAGCTCTGCGTATCCATAGTCACGTCCTTTGGGAGGTTTGCGCCAAAATCGCACGGGCGGCGTGTAAAGGGAAGGCGTTGCAGGGGGTGATTGGTAAAATTTTTGACCAAATGGACAAAATAAGCGTTTTCTTGCGAGTAATTCGCAATAGCATTGACTTAGTTGCGAATGGTTCGCATATTTATCCTCAACAGGGAACCAAAACGGGATCTGACATGATTCGTCGCAGCTTTCTTGCAGCACTGGCATTCGCCGCTGCTTTGCCACTAGCGGCTTGGGCCGAAGCCCCTCTGAAAGTGGTCGCAACCACTGGTATGATCGCAGACGCGGCGCGTCAGGTCGGCGGGGACCAGGTCGAGGTGAAGGGCCTGATGGGTCCCGGTGTCGACCCACATGCCTATCGCCAGACTCGTAGCGATATCGTGGCAATGACCCGTGCGGACCTGATCCTGTGGCATGGCCTGTATCTGGAGGCGCAGATGGAAGATTTCTTCCACGATCTGGGCCGCAAACGCACCGTGGTGGCCGTGGCTGAGGGAGTCGACAAATCCAAGCTGCGCGCGCATGACGATTATGCCGACAAATATGACCCGCATGTGTGGATGAGCCCCACCCTGTGGCGCGATGTGGTGGTTGAGGTGCAAGAGGCCCTGACAGCCGCGCGCCCCGCGGCCGCTGATGTCTTTGCCGCCAATGCGCAGGCCCATCTGGCCGAGCTTGATGCGCTGACCGCCTATGCCGATCAGGCGCTGGCGGCTGTACCCGAAAACAACCGCGTATTGGTCACCGCACATGACGCCTTTGGCTATTTCGGCGCGGCATACGGGTATGAGGTGATGGGCATCCAGGGCATCTCGACCCAATCCGAGGCCGGGCTAAACCGGATCGGAGAATTAGTGGATACGCTGGTCGATCAGCAGCTGACGGCGGTGTTCGTTGAAAGCTCGGTCTCGGACCGGTCAATGCGCGCGCTCATCGAAGGTGCCGCAGCCAAGGGTCACGAAGTGGGTGTGGGCGGAGAGTTGTATTCCGACGCCATGGGCGAACCCGGCACCTATGAAGGTACCTATGTCGGTATGCTGGATCACAATATCACCGTCATCGCCGGAGCGCTGGGCGCAGAAGTGCCTGATCGCGGCATGAATGGCAAACTGTCGGCGGGGTTTTGAATGATGCTGGAACTGGCTGCTGATCAGGGTGTTTCGATTTCCCAGCACAGCTTGGATGACAGCCCTCTGGCCATTCGCGGATTGACCGTTTCCTACGGTCAGAAACCTGCGGTGTTTTCGGTGGATATGACCGTGCAACCCGGTGCAATGACGGCGATCATCGGACCCAACGGCGCAGGGAAATCGACCCTTCTCAAGGCCGCATTGGGGATCGTGTCGGCTCTCTCCGGGCAGGTCACTGTTTATGGCAAACCACTAGAGAAGCAACGCGCCCGCATCGCCTATGTCCCGCAGCGCGCCAGTGTGGACTGGGATTTCCCAACCCGCGTGATTGACGTGGTGCTGATGGGCTTGTCGCGGCAACTGGGTCTGCTGGGCCGTATCCGTGCGCGGCACATGTCTCGCGCGATGGATTGCCTGAACCGCGTCGGTATGCGCGATTTCGCGGATCGTCAGATCGGTCAGCTTTCCGGCGGCCAGCAGCAGCGGGTATTCCTTGCCCGCGCATTGGCGCAAGAAGCTGATCTTTACTTGCTGGACGAACCCTTTGCTGGGGTTGATGCGGCCACGGAAAAGGCCATCATCGCGGTGCTGAAATCGTTGAAAGAGGCAGGTAAAACCGTCGTTGTCGTGCATCACGATCTGGCCACTGTTACCGACTATTTCGACCATGTCTTCCTGATCAACACCCGCAAGGTGGCCGAGGGAACTGTGGCTGAGGCCTTTACCGCCGAAACTCTGCAATCGGCCTACGGGGGCCGTCTGGCCACCGCCCAGATCGACCAGATCTCACGCGCGCTGGGGTAATCATGCTTTGGGATGCTCTGAGCCTGCAGCTTGGCTATAACGCCACGCTGGTCGCCATTGGTGCGACCTTGTTGGGTGTGTCCGCCGGGGTGACCGGCACCTTCCTGTTTCTGCGCAAACGCGCACTGGTCAGCGATGCGATCAGCCATGCGACCCTGCCGGGCGTGTGTTTGGCCTTCATGGTGTTGGTCGCTTTTGGAGGCGATGGGCGCAACCTGATTGGTCTGTTGGCGGGATCAGCGATCTCGGCCTGGATTGGTCTGCTTTGCATGAACTGGCTGACCCGGCGCACGCGGTTGGCCGAAGATGCAGCGATCGGCGCGGTTTTGTCGGTGTTCTTCGGATTTGGAATTGTTCTGCTGACCGTGATCCAGACAATGGGCGTCGGACGTCAGGCAGGACTCGAAGGGTTTTTGCTGGGCTCGACGGCCGGAATGCTGTGGGCGGATGCTCTGATCATTGCGGTGGGCGGCGCCGCAACGCTTGTTCTGGTGATGATCATCCGCCGTCCGATGACCATGGTGGCGTTTGATCCGGAATATGCGGCGGCGCGCGGGCTACCGGTGCATCGGATTGACCTGGCGATGATGGGATTGGTGATGGCTGTCACCGTTGTCGGGTTGAAGATCGTCGGGCTGATCCTGATCGTGGCATTGCTGATCATCCCGCCCGTGACTGCGCGGTTCTGGACCGACCGTTCGGATCGGGTGGTCTTGCTCGCTGGTGTGGCGGGTGGATTGGCCGGGTATCTAGGCGCGGCTCTATCGGCCTCGGCCCCGAACCTGCCTACCGGTCCGATCATTGTGCTGGTCAGCTTTGGTTTTTTCGCGCTTTCTCTTCTGTTTGCACCGGTCCGGGGTGTTCTGGCGTCGGTGCTGCAACATCTGAAGTTTCAGCGCCGAGTGCATATCAGGCAGGGTTTGCTGGCGCTGGCACAAGGCCAGAAAATCTATGAACCTCTGACTCTGCGCTTGCTGAAACGCGCCGGACTGGCCCGCGCCGATGGCGTTGCCACCGAAGCTGGTAAGGCCCGTGCAGCCAAGGCATTGCGCGACGAAAAACGGTGGGAAGTCGTGCGTGCGGATCAGGCGCACGAAGCGACGGCGGCGCTTTACGATGGGCTGCGCGATATTGAAACGGTGCTGACCCGCGATCAGATCGCGGAAATCGACCGTCTGATCGGCGGCCCACAGGAGATCCGACCATGAGCGGTGAAGAGTTTGTCCCCCTGTCCTTGACGCCACTGCTGATCGGGATCTTCGCCGCCATTGCCTGTGCTCTGCCTGGAAATTTTCTGGTGCTGCGCAAACAGGCCCTGATCGGGGACGCAATCAGTCACGTGGTGCTGCCCGGCATCGTGGTGGCCTTTCTACTGACCGGAGCGATCTCGACCTGGCCCATGATGTTGGGCGCGGCTGGCGCGGCGATTGTGGCCGTAGTGATGATTGAGGCGATCCGACGACTAGGTCAGATCGAACCGGGCGCCGCGATGGGTGTGGTGTTCACCACCATGTTCGCAGGCGGTGTTCTGCTGCTGGAGCAGACCGACACCTCGACAGTGCATCTGGATGTGGAACATGCGCTGTATGGCAATCTGGAAAGCCTGATCTGGCTGGATGCCGTGGGCTGGTCGTCATTGCTGGATCTGACGGCTTTGGCCGGGCTGCCGCCGGAACTGCCACGGATCGCGCTGACGCTAGTGGGCGTGATCCTGTTCATCTGGCTACTCTGGCGCCCACTGAAAATCTCAACCTTTGACGAAGGCTTCGCCCGAACTATCGGTATTCGCACCGGTGCGTTGGGAATGGCCTTGGTGATCGTAGCAGCAATCTCTGCTGTGGCAGCGTTTGATGCAGTAGGGTCGATCATCGTGATCGCCATGTTCATCTGCCCCCCTGCGGCGGCGCGGATGATGACTAACCGACTGGAAACTCAGATCACCTGGAGCGTATTTTTCGCCAGCGTATCCGCAATCTCGGGCTATGTGCTGGCGGGATACGGGCCGCTTTGGCTGGGCAGTGCGGATGCGGTCAGCGCGGCTGGTATGATTGCCACCATGTCGGGCTCGATCCTGGCGGGCGCTGCATTGTGGGGTCCATGCCGCACTCGTGCCGGAGCGCCCCAAGCGACTTGACACGGCGTTTTCCCGCCGCTGGCTAATGCGAGGCGTCGGCTGAAATTCGCCCAGACGCCCAGTAATGGCAGAGTTAATGACTGTCATGTCACGTTTCGTGCTAGTTCCCCCGCAATAAATTTCTGAATGACCACCACTCACTTGGATCGTTCGGACAATCGTGACCAGTATTGTCGTCTGTTGACATCGGCGCGGCACGATTGTTCGAACGCCCCCTCCCTCAAAAAATAGAGCTACCAAACCAGTGGCAGAATCGTGCGTGCCTATGCTAGGTCTGGTGGTATGGTGCAGGCAAACCCCAATATCAGCGAAAACCGTCCCGTAATCCGGCAACTTGATGATGCCGCGATCAACCGCATTGCTGCGGGTGAGGTGGTGGAACGTCCGGCCTCGGCGGTCAAGGAACTGGTGGAAAATGCCATAGACGCCGGATCGACCCGGATTGCCATCGACATCGCTGATGGCGGCAAGACGTTGATTCGCGTCACTGACGATGGGTGCGGGATTTCGGCAGGTGATCTGCCGCTGGCCCTGTCTCGTCACGCGACGTCTAAGATCGACGGCTCGGATTTGCTGAACATTCACACCTTCGGTTTTAGGGGAGAGGCGCTGCCGTCGCTAGGTGCTGTCGGGCGGCTAACCATCACCAGCCGGGTGCCAGAGTCCGAGGCAGCACAGGTCCATGTTTGGGGTGGTAAGATGGAGGCGGTGAAGCCCGCCGCCCTGCGCGCGGGCACGGTGGTGGAATTGCGTGATCTGTTCTTTGCAACACCCGCGCGATTGAAATTCATGCGCACCGACCGGGCCGAGGCGCAGGCAATCACCGATACGGTCAAACGGCTGGCTATGGCCGAACCCGCCATCACCTTTATCCTGCGCGATGTCTCAGGCGGGGGCGAGGGCCGTGTAACCTTCCGCGCCGACCGTGAAAATGGCGATTTGTTCGACGCGCTGCACGCCCGTTTGGCCCGTGTGATCGGGCGCGAGTTTGCCGAGAATGCGCTGCAGATCGACGCCACGCGCGAGGGCATTCGTCTTTATGGCTATGCCGCCCTGCCGACCTATTCGCGCGGTGCTGCGGTGGCGCAGTATCTGTTCATTAACGGCCGACCCGTGCGAGACAAGATGCTGACCGGTGCGCTGCGGGCAGCTTATTTCGATTTCCTCAGCCGCGACCGTCATCCGGCGGCAGCGCTGTTCATCGACTGCGACCCTACGCTGGTAGATGTGAACGTCCACCCTGCCAAATCCGAGGTCCGGTTTCGCGATCCCGGCGTGGCGCGTGGGCTGATTGTCTCGGCCTTGCGGCACGCGCTGGCCGAGGCAGGACATCGGGCGTCCTCGACCGTGGCGAATGCAACGCTGGGCGCGATGCGACCTGAACCGGCGCAGCTTACACCGGCACGGGTGTATCAGATGGATCGGCCCTCGCCTGCGGCACGGCACGCGGCCTATCGCGCGCAAGCACCGGGATTTGCGGAACTGTCGCGCGACTATAGCGGCAGTGTTGTTGAACCTCCCCCAATGGCGGCTCCGGTTGCGGTGGAAGAACTCCCAGTACAGGATCTGCCCTTGGGTGCGGCACGCGGGCAGGTGCACGAGAATTACATCATCGCCCAAACCGCAGACGGCATGGTGATCGTCGACCAGCATGCCGCGCATGAACGTCTGGTCTATGAAAAGCTGAAAGCCCAGATGACCGAGAACGGCGTCGCTGCGCAGGCACTGCTGATCCCGGAAATTGTGGAACTTTCCGAAGGCGACTGCGCGCGTCTCATGGCCGTCGCGGATGACCTGTCGTGCCTTGGGCTGACGTTGGAACCTTTTGGCGGCGGGGCCATCGCTGTGCGCGAAACCCCGGCCATTCTGGGTGAGGTCGATGCGCACGCGATGATTCTGGATATCCTCGATGAACTGGCAGACCAGGGCGAAAGCCAGACGGTGCAGGCGCGGATCGAGGCGATCCTCAGCCGGGTGGCATGCCATGGCTCGGTTCGGTCGGGCCGACGGATGCGGGCCGAGGAAATGAACGCCCTGCTGCGCGAGATGGAGGCGACGCCTCATTCCGGCCAGTGCAACCACGGGCGTCCGACCTATGTGGAACTAAAGCTGAGCGACATAGAACGTCTGTTCGGGCGTAGTTGATCCCGGCGCTTGGTCGGGTTAAAAAGAATAAAACAAGAACATCCGAGGCGATATGATCGAGGTTTCTGGTACTGAAATGGCTTTGAACGACCCTGTGGTGCTGATCGCAGGCGGGGTTGTGGCGTTGATCCTGCTGCTTCTGTTCATGTCGTTGCGCGCGGCCAACCGATCCGCCCGCATGGCCGAACCGCTGGCGCGGCAGATGGCGCATCTGGGCCAGAACGTGCAGCAATTGGGGCAGGGGCAGGAGCAACTACGCGGTGGCTTGCAGCATGTCTCGGACACGCAGGCCAATGCACAGGTGCAGGTGATCCAGACGGTTGAATCCCGCCTTTCCTCGGTGCAGCAGCAGATGAATGACCGGTTGGCGGACAATGCTATGAAGTCAGCCCGTGCATTGGCCGAGATGCAGGAGCGAATGAAGGAATCGCTGCACGGTTCGTCGAAACAGACCGCGACCTCGCTGACGCAGTTGCAGGAGCGTCTGGCCGCCATCGATAAAGCACAAGACAATATCACCAAGCTGTCGGGCGATGTGCTGTCGTTGCAGGATATCCTGTCGAACAAACAGACACGCGGCGCGTTTGGGGAAATTCAGCTGAACGACATCGTCTCCAAGGCGCTGCCCTCGGATAGTTTCCAATTGCAGGCGACCCTGTCGAATGGGCGGCGCGCGGATTGCCTGATCCACCTGCCGAACCCGCCGGGGCCAATTGTGATCGACAGTAAATTCCCTTTGGAGGCTTATGAGGCGCTGATCGGTTCGACCAATGATGCTGAGCTGAAAGCGGCGGCGCAGATGTTCCGCAGCACGGTGCGCAAGCACATCAACGATATTGCCGAGAAATACATTCTGGACGGCGAAACCGCTGACGGCGCGCTGATGTTCCTGCCGTCCGAGGCGGTCTATGCCGAACTACACGCCAAATTCCCCGAACTGGTGCAAGAGAGTTTCAGCAAACGCGTCTGGATCGTGTCCCCCACCACCTGCATGGCGACGCTCAACACGATGCGTGCGATCCTGAAGGATGCGCGGATGCGCGAACAGGCGGGGGCGATCCGCAAGGAATTGGGCCTGCTGCACAAGGATGTCGAGCGTCTGGGGGATCGTGTTTCGAACCTCGACCGTCATTTTGGTCAGGCTGCCAAGGATATTTCGGAAATCAAAATCAGTGCCGAAAAGGCAGGACGTCGGGCGCAGCGGCTGGACAACTTCGATTTCGAAGATCTGGCTCCGGAAGATCACACCAATGTGGTGCCATTGGGCAAATCCGAAGGCTGAGTTTTACTGAATCGACAGGTCCAGATTATAGCCGACTGTCTTATCGGTATCCCGATCATTGCCCATCAAGTAGACGCGGATGGTATAATCTCCGTCCTCGGGCAGGTCGATGCGGGCGGTGTTTCCATCGACCGAGCCGTTGTAAATCGCCTCACCATCGCTGCCCGGCGGCAGAATGTTGAAATAGATCACACCATAGCCGTTGGTGTCGCTGACCTTGAGATCGGCGAACATTTCCTGACCCGCCTGCGCGCCCAGCGTGTAGTCGAAATACTCGTTGCCGGTGATCGTCCCGCTTACCATCGTGCCGAAATTACCGGGTTCGAACTTAACGTCCGCCACGCGCTGTGCCCAGGCTGCGCTGGCAAGACCGGTAAGCAATACACTCATAATCAGAAAACGTTGCATGAGATTTCTCCCGAACCGATTGAAGGGTCAGCGTAGCATGAAACGCCCCAGTGTTTCAGATGCGCAGGAAAGGCTGGAACAGGCGCGGCATTAGCTTGGTAAACTTCAACGGCGCGTCGGTGACCGCCAGACATATGCAATCCTCTGAGATATCGGCGGTCGGCGTGTGGTGCAGGCTTTCGTCCGCGATCTCGACATCGCCGCGCGCGAAATGGTCGATCTCATCCGAGAACGCGCCTTGCAGTACCATTGTTAACTCCATGCCGTTATGGCTGTGGTCGGGTACGGCTGCACCGGCCGGAATGAAGAGCAGGCGGGCGGTGGCCTCGCTCGTGGTGGGTAGGATCGCCTGTTTCACACCCATCCCGATGGAGCGCCATTTGATGTCATTCACGTCACCGCCCACGTAATCCTGCAAAGGTGCGGGCAGAACCGAGCATCCCGGACGTGCGGGTTTTGCGATCGGGACACCCTGAGCGATCAGAGCCATGGTTGCGGCCAGAGACCCATCGCTCATGCTGACCGGGCTGTCTTGCTCTTGAAGAACACAGCCACCCACAGCGTCAAAGCTTTCAGCCCGGGCGCGGCAGTGATCACACAAGGACAGATGCGTCGCGACCATCAGGTCGAACGCTTCGGGCAGGTTGCCCGCGGCATAGGCCATCAACAGGTCGTCTGTCAGGTGATGTTTGATATCGTTACTCATCGTCGTCATCTCAATTCATCGCGTGGCGCAAGCGGTCCAGCGCCAGCCGTATCCGTGATTTGATCGTACCCAAGGGCAACCCGGTCTGAGATGCAATTTCTCGATGGCTCAGATCGCCGAAATAGGCCTTTTCGATCAGCTGTCTTTGCGCCTCGGGTAACGCCGCCATGGCGTCGCGCAGCTGCGCGGTTTCCTGTTGTAGTGCGACCACATCGTCTTGGTCTGGTTCCGCCTCGGGGCCCCATCCCAAGTCCTCGGGTTCGGGTCGGCGTTGTTTGCGCAGGACGTCGATGCGCTTGTTCCTTGCGATCGTGAACACCCAGGTGGCCACAGTCGCGCGGGTGGGATCGAACAGATGCGCCTTGTGCCATAGGGTTGCCATCACTTCTTGAGCGCATTCCTCGGCCAGTGCGGCATCGGACCCTGACTTGATCAGGAACGCCTTGATGCGTGGCGCGAAGTGCTGGAACAGCTCGGCAAAGGCTGCCTGATCCTGCGCGTCGCGAATGCGTCTGACGTGGCTTACCCACTCAGTTCTGGTGTCGCAGTTGCTATCCGCTTTGTTCACCGGCTTGCCCCTGATGCGTTTGCTTGCGCGCCAAGGTTTCAGTGCGGGCCTGTTGGCCACCGGTTCATCCAAGGTCACGGTATCGATCTCGGTAAACATAACCACATTACGCAGCTAGGCCCAAGTCGGATCACTTTATCTGCTGTTTTTGATCCGGGTCGCGCTAATTTTCGTAATACCTGATACAAGCAAGTGAGGAAAAGAATGCTGCTGGAACGGTTTACAGGCCGATTGGAGAAAACTGCGTGAACAGGGTCGACCATATTGCAGGCCACACCTTTCACGGCCGCAAGGGCGCGGTCCAAAACGCTTTTCGCTATTCCGTCGACTACATCCTACTGGACCCGGAAAGCCAACCGGTTACACCGGCGCTGTTTTCACTGAATAGGCCCAATATCACCAACTGGCGGGACCGCGATCATGGTGGGGAGCCGGGGCAGGGGCGCGGTGCTGAATGGTTACGGGATCAGTTCGACCAGATGGGCGTGACGCAGCCCGAACATATCTCCTTGCTGACCCAGCCGCGCGTATTCGGCCATGTATTCAATCCAGTCAGCTTCTGGTTTTGCTTCGATGCAGATGATCAGCTTTACGCGGTGGTGGCCGAGGTTACGAACACCTTTGGCACGCGCCACAGCTACCTGTGCCACACGCCTAACTTTGCGCCGATCAAGCCCTCCGACCGGATCGTGGCGGACAAGTTGATGCATGTCTCGCCGTTTCAAAAGATCGAAGGGTCCTACACCTTTCGCTTCGACTATCGCCCGGATCGGGTGGGTGTCTGGATCGACTACGGGCGCGCGGGCGGTGGGCTGATCGCCACGCTGACCGGTCGGCGGGGCCCGTTGACTGATCGCACGATCCTGTGGGCGCTGTTACGCCGTCCTTTCGGTGCCCGCCGCGCGTTTTTCCTGATCCTGTGGCAAGCGCTGAAACTGTGGGTGAAAAAGGCCCGGTTCCGCCCGTTTCGCTCGGCCCCTGTGCCCAACCACCCGGTTTCCCGGATTCGCGAACCTTAGCGCCGCTTAATTTGCGTAAGATCAAAGACTCAGACCCCGTAGAGTGGTTGTGCTAGGATGAAACCGCGAACACGAGGAGTTGGGTTATGTTGGAAATCTCGGCAAGAAAAATCGCTCAGGTCGCCATGATGGGGCGCGAACTGAACCGCGCCGAGGGCGAGCTGCGCGCGTTTATCGATCGTATGGGCGAAGACGAGCAGGCCGAGTTGGTTGCTGTCATGTGGATCGGACGCGAAAGCTTTTTCGCCGAGGATCTCGCCGAAGCCATTGCAACTGCCAAATCCGAAGCCTCGACCCCTTGCGCCGATTATCTGATCGGCACGCCACACCTTTCAGATCACCTTGAAAACGGTCTGGATGCGCTGGGGATTTCAGCCGAGGATGTGGAAAACGATTTGATGTAGAACCTTTGGCCGGGTGCGACAGAAGCCCTGAAAAAACTGAGAGTTTCTTGATTGTAATCAGGGGGGGTAAGCCTCTGGTTGCTTTCTGAATTGTGCACCTCCTTTCGCCACTGCTGAAAGGCGTTTGAACACGCGCTGGTTATTGCGCCTGACAGCGCGTTTACATTGAAATTACAGGCTTATTTGACACGAGCGATTGCCAGGTCGCGAAAAGATTAAGCGAAATTAATCCAACCCTCCGACGCTTTTAATCCCGACTACTTTTCTCTGTCTCAGCAACAAACGCAATTCAGAGTTAAAGGAGAAAGTCATGGGATACGCACAAACTGTTACCCCGCAGAAGGGGCTCTTCTTCGGTCTGTTTTCGAATTACGCCGAAGCACGGGTCGAACATTTCCGCCGTGGAATTTTTGCTCAATCTGTCCGGGAACTGGAAAAGCTCAGCGACCGGCAGTTGGAAGACATCGGCATCCCGCGCAGCGAGATCAAGCAACGTGCCTATCAAAGCGTTTATCACAAACAGCCCTACGCGCAGAAAGTGCACTGATCTTCACGCTGCACCGGAGGCAGCAGAACACAAGGAGGAGAGAATGCTGGACGCAAGACCAACCCGTGACAAGCCGATTAACGCCAGTTCGGTATTGTTGTTCGACCGAGCGATGCGGTTGCAGGCGATCAGTTCGAACATCGTACGAGCCGCGCAGGAGTTGAACCGCTTGTCCGATCCCGAACTAGCCGAGCTGGGCATCAATCGTAGCGACGTCGAAAACGTCATCGAGCGCTATATCTGACAGTTCGTGCTGCGTTAGAATTCAAAAGTCATTCCGATGCTTCGGGATGGCTTTTTCAACCTTCAGGTCGCCTGTTCCGACCTCAGGTTTACGTTGATTAGGCGAACGCGGAATTGAAGACACCGCCCCAAAAATGATTGGAGCGGTGCCAGCAGCTCAGTTCAATTGATCCACCACCTGCAGATGCTGGGCCAGCGTGTCGATCTCGGCCATCCAGTCCTGCACCAGTTTCGGATCACTTGGCGCGGCGTGGACGCCGGCTGGGATGGCGCGGTGCAGGACCGCCTCGACCGCCAGCGACACCGGGATCGACACCAGTCGCGCCATGGCGGTGCCGCGTGCGTCGCCCCAGGCATCCATCACATAGGTCTTGTGCCAGACAGGGATGCCGTCTTTTTCCGCCTTCAGCCCGACGCAAAGAACCACGCGGTCGGGTTCGCCCTCGTCATAGGCGTTTTCGGCCCAGAATTGATCGGACATCTCTTTCAGACGCGCGTCACCTTCGGGACTCGACAGCGTTTCGATCTCGGTAAACACGTCTGACCATGCATCGGCCCAGCCGTTAAGGCGCAGGGTGCCGCGGACGAATTCCTTGACCGGCCAGTGCTTTTCAAAGTGGTACTGCTCCATGAAGGGGATCGAGTCGCGGTTGGGGTAGACCTCAAAGCTTTCGGGTGTCGGCAGCGGCGCGATATAGCTGGTGATCGCGTCCCACGGGCGGGCCACGTCCAGCGGGGCGTAATCACGGATCGACCTGGAGGGCGAACGCAGCGCCTTGAGCACACCCAGTGGCGACCAGCTGAACTTATAGCGGAACGAGTTGGGGTTTTTCGGGATACCACCGCAATACGAAATGAAGCTCAGGTGGTTCTGCGCATCGAACGCGTCCGAGGCGCGATAGTCATCGACCAGCGCGTGCGCCATTAGGTGGTCGATGCCCGGGTCCAGCCCGACCTCATTGACCAGCGCCACGCCGGCTTCGCGGGCCTTGTCATCAAGCGCACGCATCTCGGGCGCGATGTAAGAGGACGAGACGAAATTGGCCTCTTTCGCGATGGCCAGTTCGGCCAGCGGAACGTGCCAGTCACCCGGCAGCATCGAAACGATCACGTCGCCCTTTTCCAGCACCGTGCCAAGCGCGTCGATATCAAAGGCGCGGATGTCGTCGGTCAGGTCGCCGATCTCGGCCTTGGCCTTTTCGACGGTACGGTTCCAGACGGTGACCTTGTGCCCGCCTTCGATCAGGCGGCGCAGGCCGGGGATGGCCGACAGGCCGGTGCCACACCAATGAATCGTCATCGCTCAGAGTCCTTCGATATGAGTGTTATAGGTCGCCGCCGCCCGGCCCCAGACGCCGCTGTCCAGATCGGTGAGGGTCAGCAGCGAAGGCAGCAGTTGTGCGGCATAGTCTTGCGAGCTTTCGACCGGCAGCATTGATGGCAGGTTGTCGATCGCCATTACATCCATGACCGGGTCACTGGCCACGCGCAGGGCGGGCTGTTCCCAGGTGGTGGCGCGGTCATAGACGGGCACCGGGTTGTAATCGCTGTCGGGGTCGCAGGCCACATCGCCAATAGCGGTCAGCTTGCGCGGCGCGGTCAGCGCCTCACGCGGCACAAAGGCCGGGGTGCCGGGGCGCGCAAAGATGCAGTTCAGGAACAGGTCGTGATCCAGAATTTCTGGGAACGGCCCGCCGCTGGCAGTCTCGGCCATGTCCCATTTGGTCACTTGCACGCCCATCGCCTCGCACATATCGGCAGCCCCTGTACCCACGCGCCCCAGTGCACCGATGACAATGGCGAGCGGGCGCGTGCCGGTGGCATCCAGCTCTGCTAGCAATTCCGCATTCAGCGCATCCTTGCCCGGATAGACGCCGACGGACGGGCATTCCTGCCCCCGTTGCTGCGCTGCCCAAGTCTTGAGCGTCACCGCCGCACCGGCATAGCCCGCCCAATACCCAAAGGCCGCAACCCGGCGGCCATCCTCGGCCACCAGATATTCCAGATCGTACAGCGTGCCGCCGCCAGCCTTGAACCGCTGCAGCAACGCACGACCGGAATGCTGGCCCTTATAGGCGTGGCCAAACATGATATGGCGGTGGGGAAGAGGTGTACCGTCTTCGGGCAGCTCTTTCAGGCCGAAGATGATCGCATCCAGCGGTGCGTCGGGCCAGGAATTCTCGACCGCGATCTCACACCCGGCGGCCTTGTAGCCGTCAATCGGAATGGCGCGGGTCTGGCTGTCCTCGACCGTCACGCGGATGCCCGCAGCGATCAGATCGGCGGCCCCTTCGGGGTTCAGCCCGACCCGTTCTTCATTCGGGCGCTGTTCTGCCCGGACCCAGAGATGTGTCATGCGTTATCCTTTTGTCAGAGCATTCCGGCGGCGCGCACCGCTTGAACTGAGGCGCGCGCCTCCATTGCTGCACGGAAGGTCAGAATTTTGGGAAAGGCCGAGACGTCGACGCCGTCACCTTCCAACCAACTGCAAACCACATACAGGTAAGCGTCTGCCAGCGAGACCGTCTCCCCTAACACAAACGGCCCGCGCAACCCGTTGGACGAGATATAGTCGCAGGACGCGGTCATCGTCTGCGCAACCTTGTCTGTCATGTCTTTCCAGCTGGATTTCTTGTCAGCCCAGCGGGCACCGCGTAGCTTATGCGCGTGGTTTACATGCATGGTCGAGGCCAGGTAATACATCACCTCACGCATTCGGGCGGCCATGATAGGATCTGCAGGCACCAATGCGGCTTCGGGCGCCCTGGCAGCGATGTATTCTAACAAAGCGCCAGTTTCGGTCAGGATGCCACCATCAACCACCAGCGCCGGAACGCGGCCCTTGGGGTTGATTTGCTTATAAGCCGGTTTTGTCTGTTCACCGCCGGCGAAATCCAGTTGGATCGCTTCGTATTCCAGCCCGGCCTCTTCCAATGCGATGGCAACAGCAACCGAGATTGTGCGGGGGGCATAGTATAGCTGCATCATACAGGTCTCCGGGGTTACAGGTGGGTTTGCGCGAATTGCCGATCCGGCGCTTCCAAATGCGGCACGGCGTTAAACAGAACCGGGCTCAGCTGCGGGCCGATCGGGTGCAGTCGGTGCAGTGACGTGTTCATGATGGCCAGCGCCACGCGCGCCATCGCCGGGACATCCAACCCCATCGCTTGTCGCACCACCATCGAAATCAACCCGCCCGAGGTTACAACGATGGCCGGCCCGCCCTCGGTCCCAATCTCGCGCAGTGCGTCTGAGACACGGGTTTCGAACTCAGCAAAGGTTTCGGGCGTATCCGTGATCTCACCTCTGGCCCAGGCGGCGAAGGTGCGGGGCAGGTGTTCAACGAAGCCTTCTCTGTCGGTTGGGATTTTCACCCCGTGTTGCTGTTCGTATAGCTGCGCGATGGTGAAATACTCGATCTCATTAAGGCGGGCGTCCCGGATTGGATCAGGCAGGCCCATACTGGCTGCGGTTTCCACATGTCGCTGCAAGGTGCCGCAATAGACCCTTGGATAATGGGCGCGGGTATCCTGCAGGTGCGCCCCAAGCCAACGGGCCTGCTGATGGCCCAGATCGCTGAGCTTGTCATAGCTTTCTTCATCACGTGCAGTGGTGTTGGCCTGGCCGTGACGCACCAGTGTAATATGTGACATTGCGGTTCCTCTTGGGCGAAGTCTTAGGGCAGGTTTCGAGCTGGGGCCAGAGGCGTTTGTCAGGGGACGGGTAAAAACTGGCCGCCCGCAAGAGTTCGATCAGCTTGCAGCCAATAGCGGAATATCAAGCTTCCAATGTTGTCTAACGGAAAGTTGTTTCCTATAGGATTCACGGGCGTTGCATGCGGCTGTATACGTTTTGAATCGTCTATCACGGCAAATCCTGTTGACTCGTATTAGCGTCCCGGGAACCTTGGAGGTGATTGGATAAAGGGTTGCCTTTGCAGACCATACGGCGATCTTTGAATAAGGCATTCGAAAGGCCCTGATTATGAGCACCACACCGAAACGTACTCCCCTCTATGCTTTGCACGTTGAGTTGGGTGGAAAGATGGTTGATTTTGCTGGGTGGGAGATGCCTGTACAGTATCCTTTGGGGATCATGGGAGAGCATAAGCAGTGTC